>CAZDBH010000005.1:0-59160 GCA_964503485.1 uncultured Bradymonadales bacterium
GCGTGACGGCGACGCTCCAGCGACTCGAGGTGTCCGAGCTGGGCGAGTTCGAGCGTGCGGAACCATTCGTCGACCGAGGCCTGGAGCGAATCCCTCACGGCTCATTGATGGGACACGGTTTGCTCCGCGCGTCCGTACTGTGCGCCCGTGCCACCGGGGCGGGGGCCGACATCGTTGGGCAACGATTGGAACGAATGCTCGCAGCCTACCCGCATGACGTTTTCGCGAATTCATGGTTGGGAATGCTCAGACTCGAGCAGGGCAATATTGCGGCGGCCATCGAACATCTGGGGCTTGCGAGATGGCAGGCAGGGCCCGACGACATTGCCGTGCTCGAAAGCCTGAGCACAGCCTACAATATGGATGGTCAGTTCGCCGCCGCTCTGCGTGTGGTAGCTCCTCATCCGCGTGAAACGCAGCGTCTGTGTGAACAGGAGGTCGTGGCGCTTTTTGGTTCAGGAGTCGCGTCCTACCCCGCAGCCTTTGAGGCCGCCACGATGTGTATCGAGCGCTTCGGTCCCAGCGCCGCACTGCTCGACCTCCGTTGCCGGCTTTGGGTCGCCCAGGGCAGACTCGATGAGGCCAGATTGGACCTCTCGGAGTTGGAACGCTTGTCCGTTCCTCGAGAGATCATTGGCGAGTTGAGGGCGCTGATCACTGCGAGAGAGCGGCCCCAGTTAGAAGACCTTCCCGACTAGCCAGGTCACACCAATGCTGGTGGTGACGTCAGGTAGCACACTGCTCAGACCGAGACGAACGCTGGCGTCGAAACTCACGACCTGCGCCAGCTCGTAGCCAACACCGGCCATAAGAGAGGTCTGACTTTCACTCAGGTTGAGCAGATCGAGACCCAGCACGAAATCGCCTAGCACTTTGAAGTCCCCAATGGGTCGCCAAGTCGTTGCAAAACCAACGGGGAGGCCCAGCCCGGGTTCTTCGGTGAAGATATGGGTCTGGGGACCTGCCTGGAGATCAAACTGGAAGACCTCCCAGATCTGGGTCGCGACGAAGCCTGCGTAGGCTGTGACACCGCTCCCAATCGAAAACGCCTCGGCACCACTTGGGAAACGAATCTCTCCGACGACCGCAAGTGAGATGCTTTCGTTCCAGCGGCCATAAAAACCACCCTTGAGTCCGAGAGCTAAGTCGCCAAGCCCCGACTCACTGCCAGCCACGTTGACCAGATCCCATCGGAGGCGTGTCTCAATCAGATCACCTACCGTCAGTAGGGTGACGAGCTCAAGGGTGTGTAGCGTCGGGACCGGCCCCTCGAAAACACTGGCGAAGTAGTTCGTCTCGAGTTGAAGAAAGCCCGGTTCGTGAAAGAGGGCGTTGTTCGGGAACGTCGGCTGCGTCGGATTCACTTCGACGCCGCCGCCTGCGTGTACAGGTCGAACCAGTGCCACCGTGAGCAGTGCAAACAGCACCGGCAAGCCGAGTCTGCGTAACATCTTGGCTGTCATTCAGCTAGAAATCCAAACCGAGTTTGACTGAGTACGTCTGAACTTCTTCTGCATACAAGGTCTCGAAAGAAAAATTGACGAGGGCGAATCGGATTCGGAAGCCCCCGAGATACCTGCTGTAGGTCTTATTGATGTTGTCGAAGACGAATTCAGGCTTGACCGACACCACAGTGCCGGTCCCCTCGATCGGGGGAGTCGAATCTTCTGGAGTGGCATCGAGTAGCCGTGATGAGGAAAACACGGCCGTGAAGTTGTAGCCAACAAATGGGGTTATCGACACCACGCCGCCAACTCCGATTGGAATACTCATCAGGACGTCGAAGCCTGCCGTCGTCAGGTTGATGTCCGTGGACCCGACCATGTGATTAACAAAGCCGCGAATGCCCAAATCCGGCGCTGGGTAGAAGTAGTCTTCGTGCCAAGCCCAGGCCAGCTCTGCGCCCATCGCCCACATGTCGCTGTCGAAGAGGTGCGACAGAATTGCGCCAATCTCGAAACTGAACGGTAGCCCTTTCGCCAGGTGAATTTGACTCACGACGAGGACGTCATTCGGGGACTGATCTTCCACTGAACGCTGCCAATAGTCTGCGTTCGAGTCGATTACATTGAGGTTCATTTCGAAGGACATCTCGAAACCAGCCTCGCCGACGGTCTCGGCCGGTGTGATTCCCTTCGGACTCATAACGAAAGCGAGGTCCCTACTGAGCGCCTCGAACGCATCAGTATCGGGCGTTACCGAGACACATACCTCACGACCATCGACGGTCTGGAATGTGCACTCCCCCAGACGTCGCAAGACGAGGTCGTTGCCCTCTGAGAAGGCTTCCGGCGCGCCGGCGAATAGGACGACAACCCCTGTGAGTAGTGCGAACAATCTGAGATTTCGATTTGCTGGGGTGCGCCGCATGAGGTTCCCGTGACTCAATTTGCTCTCTCCGGGGTAGCACTGCAGATGCAAAAATTCAAGTTCGACTCCATCGGAGAGTAGCACTTTGGGCGGTTAACGGAGGCTGATGACTTCGGTCAACCCGTTTGAGGCTAACCCTCATTTTTCCTGGATTTGTAGGCAACAAATTGTTCGAACCGCCGACAATCTACCCGGGCGACAGATTTTCATGGAGGTGTTTCATGCGAGTTCTCATTGGTCTGACGATCGCGGCATTGGTCAGCTTGGTTTCGTTCACGGGGCATGCGGCTTGTCCGCTCACCATGCATGGTGTCTCTCTGGAGTGGGCTGTCAGCTACGACACGGGCCGAACTGAGCAGTGGTTCGAGTTTCTGCGTGTGGCTGGGCCTCGGGACGGCGACACCTATTGGCTCAGTGAGCTGTTCGATGAGGAGGGGGAGATTCGGCAGGTTCTGGGATATGCTTGCAACGATGGCGAGCTGCTACTTCGCGACGTCTGGTGGGACGGTGTGAGCGCTCAGCTCACTGTGCCAGTGGTAGTGCTCGGCAGCGAAGAGGGGCTCGCCCACGTCACGGGTTCAACCACAGAGACCACGGGAACGGGCTCGGCGCGTCGTAGCGCGACTGGCTTCAGACAAACTCACCCGACCGAGCTGGTGGCCACCTCCGCTGGCTCGTTTTACTCGGTCCTGATCGAGAACTGGCTTCAGCTGTACAACGCCGACGGGTCGCTGGGCGCGACCCGCTACGTCGGTCATCGTTGGGGTCGGAGCCCGTCGTTGATCCCGGTCTGGAGGTCCTGGAGCGATGGCGACAGGTCGTATTCGATGAGCCTCTTGGCGTTTCGAGCAAGCGACCCGTATTAACTTGTGCAGATCCGACGACCTGACTATTGCTTAGTCATGACAACTGGCATGCGATGAACTCTGTGGACGCAATCTATGGCCGCCCTTGGCGGCTTCAAGCCGACAACTTCACCCCTCCTCGGCGAACCCCTTGGGGCGGGCGTCAGATATTAGACAACCTCAAACGCACCGCCCAGCTCGACCCAGCCAAAGAACGCTACCGAGTCGTAGGCGAGTCGTGGGAGGTCTCAGTTGAGCCGCACTATCCCAGTCGAGTGATCTCCGAAACCGACACACCGCTACTGGCGGAGTTGATCGCTCAGAATCCCACGGCAAGTCTCGGAGCTGACGTTCAAAACGAGTACGGAGGGTTACCTCTGCTCGTGAAGCTGTTGGATGCCGCGCAAAATCTGTCGGTCCAGGTTCACCCCAGCGATGACTACTCGGGCCTTTCAGCTGAGCAGTCGGGAAAACCGGAGGCGTGGTACGTCGTCAGGGCTGACCCCGGCTGTGGTCTCTATCTAGGTTTTGTCACCGGGGTCACACCGAGCGACGTGCGAAAGGCCCTCGATCGATGTGATGACCTGCGATCAATGCTGAATTTTGTGCCGGTCTCTGCCGGCGACTGTTTTCAGATCGATGCAGGGACTGTCCATGCGATCGGCGCTGGAGTAACGCTGGTCGAGCCGCAAGCTGTGCGACCTGGGAAGCACGGTGTTACTTACCGCTTCTGGGACTGGAATCGCCGTTACAACGAGGCGGGCGTTCTTAGCGACGACGGACAACCGCGCGAGCTTCATATTGAGGACTCACTTGCTGTGGTCGACTTAGAGCACACGGGGCCTGAAGCCGTGCAACGCACACGCTGTCTGCCCATTCTTATTGAGGCGGGCGAGTCCTACGAATGGCACCGCTTGATTGATGGCGACCACTTCGCGATGGATCGAGTGGTCGGGACTGGGTCCTTGAGTGTCCCTCTCGACTCACTGACGGCAGGGCTAGTTCTGCGCGGCGAGGTCAAATGCCACGGTCGGACAGGAAGCCTGTCGGTGGGTGCGGGCGAGCCCTTTGTCTTTCCGGCAGCACTGCAGGCGGGCGAGTGCGAATTGGAGGACGCTGAACTGGTGCTCGCCTGGCCCAAGGCGTGAGACTCACGGTGCGGCTTCGGTCGCTCGCAATACCCGCAGTACGTTACCTCCGAGGACTTTGACTATATGGTGGTCTGCGAGCCCTCTTGCTGACAATTCTGCGGTTAGCTGGTTCAGCGTAGTCACATCGTCTAGACCCTGCGGGAGTTCTGACACCCCATCGAAGTCGGATCCCAAACAGGCCACATCCGGGCCACCAACCTCCACGATGTGCATGATGTGGTCAGCTATCGTCGATATATTGGGAATCGCCAGGTCTGGAACCAGACTCACAGCAACTGCGCGGTAGGCCGGTCCCCTTGCGGTGTATGAGAGGTCTTGGCGGCGAACATCGCGGTATGCGTCTCGATTCTCCCGGTAGATCTGACTTCTGCGATCGGCGTAGTCGGCGTCTAAGTAGTAAGAAAAGTAATTCACACACACCGCCCCGCCGTTGTCTGCCACCCTTCGGATCATCTCGTCGGACATGTTCCGTGGGTGATCTGACAACGCCCTCGCGCTCGAGTGTGAGGCGAGAATCGGGCGGGTAGCGATGTCCATAATGTCGTTGAACGTCTGGTCGCTGACGTGGCTGACGTCGATGATTATCCCAAGGCGCTCCATCTCGGCGATCGCTGTACGGCCTAGGTCCGTCAAACCTCTCTCTGGGTGGTCGTCAGTCGACGAGTGGCCAAGCGGGTTATCGGTTGACCAGGTCAACGTCAGATAACGGGCTCCTAGGGCGCGAAACGTCTGAAGTCGAGAGATGATTGTGTCCAGATCGTCGCTACCGAGCGCGTGGCCGCCTTCGACGCCGAACAGAAAAGCTGTCTGCCCCGACTCCCAGGCCTGTTGAAGCTCATCAGCGGTGTCGACGACCACCGCGTCGGGCGATCGACGAGCCGCATCGTGCACTGTGTTGAACAGGGCTAGGCTGCGATAAAACGCCGCCTCACCTCGGTAGTCGTCTGGGGACACCCAGATCGAGAAGAAAGCGGCATCCAAACCGCCTTCCCGCATCCGCGGAATGTCCAAGTGTGCCTCATCGTGGCGTTCTAGGAGGTCAAAGTCATTGTCAGCCATCGTCTGAGGGGTATCGACGTGCGTATCCACGATCAGACTGGTGAAGTGGAGCGCATCAATCTCTTCGGGTGTCGGTTGGGTCGTCGGCTGACTGCTCGCTTCCCTCGGAGGGGTTGGCTCAGCGCCCCTCACCGTGTCGTCTGGGGTGGGCGGCCTCTGCTCGTGAACTCGACATCCACCGATCAGCAGCGAAATGACCGCCACCGTTACAATACTGGAGCGCATGCTTGTCCTATCTCGACTGTGATTGTCCCTCGTTGGCTGGCAGCAGACCACATCGAGTTCGCCAGAACAACCGATTTATGAACTCCCGCTGCGAATCCTGTTGCGCGGCGGTGAGAGTTGGTTTTCGCGATTCCGACCGTCCGGGCTTTTTCAAGCTGTCGATTTTTCTCAGGTTTTCTTCTGGCACGATTTTGGCTTTGTCTCTGGTGCGAGGAGGCAACTGCTCTGCAATGGGAATTGCGATGAAGACCGAACGATCGAAGCTACAACAGTTCATTCGCAGCATCGCTGTTGGTGGTGTTGCGACAGCCGCAGACCTGGTCGCCATTGTCCTACTCGTTGAAGGACTTGGCGTCAGCCCATTGGCGGGCAATCTGCCCGCGCTGGTGTTGGGCCTCGCCGTTCAGTTTTTCGGAAACAAGTACTTCGCCTTTGGGGACAGAAGCAGACGCTGGGTCAGACAGGGATCTGCATTCCTAGCGGTCGAGGTTGGCGCTTTGGCTCTAAATGCGATCGCGTTCCATATCGCAGTGTCCTTGTTTGCCGCACCGTATCTAGCAGCCAGGCTTCTGTGCTCACTGCTGGTGTACGTGGCCTACAGTTTCCCTCTTTGGAGACTGGTCTTTCAGCCGGCGATCGAATGTCGGCAGGGGAGTTGAGATGACTTTCTTCATACTTGTTTCATTGACGACCTGCGCTACCGTGATCGGCGTGTGGGCGGTGTGGCGCTCCACCATGGCAGCATCCGCGCGGCCCACAGCTCCGGTATTGCCGGTTTCAGTGCTGAAGCCGCTTTGTGGCGTCGACGATGAGCTCGAGAGCAATCTCGAAAGTCTGTTCATCCAGAACCACAGCCAGTTTGAGCTTGTATTCGGGGTGCAGGGTGAATGCGACCCGGCTATCGAGCTGGTGGACACGCTGCGGAAACGATACCCGTCGGTACCGTGTACGCTCGTGGTTCATGATGGTGGCCGGGGCATCAACCCGAAAGTGTGCAACCTCAGGGCGATGCTACAGGCTGCCCGCTATGATCTAGTGGTCATTTCCGACTCGAACGTGCGGGCCCCAACTGGGTACCTGCGAGACATGCAGAGCGCGTTCGCTGGCCCAGGGGTTGGACTGGTAACCAGCCTGTTCCGCGGCACCGGTGAACGGACATTGGGCGCACTGATGGAGAACCTCCATCTCGTTGGACCGATTTCGGCAGGCGTAGCGCTTTCGCACCGGTTCGGACGTCCCGTGGTAGTCGGAAAGTCCATGATGTTCCAGCGCTCCGTGTTCGAGCAGCTCGGAGGCTTCGAGTCGGTCGCAACCGTCCTGGCAGAGGACTACGTGATCGGGCGCATGTTCCGCACTGCGGGATACCAGGTTCGGTTGGCTACCGTTGTGCTCGACAACGTTCGGACACGGGGCAGCGTCGGCGACTTCATGCGAAGAAATATGCGATGGTCGGCAATGCGATGGCGCCTGAAACCGTTGGCCTATCCGTTCGAGATTCTAACCATACCGGTCGCGGTCGCGGCATTGGCGCCGTTAATGGGTGCCAGCCTCCCGATCGCTCTGTTGTGGGCGGTGGGCCTGACCTGGTTCCGGGATGCCGCTCTCTGGGCTGTGCTGCGCGATCCGGACGAACTGTTTCGGCCGATTCTGGTCGGCCCCATCAAGGACTTCCTGATCTTGGTGGTTTGGCTCATTGCGCCCTTTCAACGAGAGATTGAATGGCGGGGCAATCGGGTGCGCTTGAGCGCAGGCACCCGGCTGTACACCTCGCAGCTGCTCGGTCACGCCAGCAAGCCGTCGATACGGGCCTGAACTCCGGTCTTTAACCCCCGCCGAGCGTGGTATATAAGGTGCCTCGAACCAACTGAAATCGGGTGCGCCGATGACGATCACAGCAAAATCCGTAATCCAGGAACTCAATGACCGTGGAGTTCGCCGAATCAAGATCGGTGGCGTGGATGTAGATGGCGTGGTGAGAGGCAAACTGATCTCAAAAGAGAAGTTCGCCTCAGCGCTCGAGGTCGGACTCGGCTTCTGCGACGTTATCTTCGGCTGGGATTGCACAGATGAGCTCTACGACAACGCGAGTATTACTGGCTGGCATACCGGCTATCCGGACATTCACGCACGGGTTGAGATCGATTCGAGGCGATTTGTTCCGTGGGAGGACGACACCGTCTTCTTTCTCTTGGACTTCTTTCAAAAGGACGGCACTCCTTACGCGATATCACCTCAACAGACCCTCAAACGGGTTGTAAGGCGCGCCCACGACATGGGCTTCGAGCCGATGATGAGCACCGAGTACGAGTTCTTCGTCTTCGAGGAGGACCCGCATAGCGTTCGCAAGAAGGGCTATCGGGACATGGCGCCGCTCAGCCCCGGCATGTTCGGCTACAGTGTCCTCCGTGCGTCCATGTTCTCGGATCTGGTAGGCCAGATCATAGAGGACATGCGGTCGTATCGCTGTCCCATCGAAGGGTTTCACACTGAGACTGGACCTGGCGTTTACGAGGTTGCGCTTCACTACGACAGGGCCCTTCAATCGGCGCAGGCGTCTACCCTTTTCAAGACCGGCATCAAGGAAATCGTCGCTCGACATGGCCTCATTGCTACTTTTATGGCCAAGTGGAACGCTGACCTACCGGGCTGCAGCGGGCACATCCATCAGAGTCTTTGGAATCCGGAATGCACTGCGAATCTCTTTGCCGTGACGACTCCTGGGAAGACATCGGAGCTCCTGGAGCACTATACCGCCGGCATTCTTCATACTCTGCCTGAGTTCACAGCGTTCTACGCACCGACGATCAACAGCTACAAGCGCTTGGTCGAAGGCACGTGGGCTCCCACGAACGCGACTTGGGGGCACGAAAACCGAACAACCGCGGCGCGAGTGATTACCAGTTCGGAGAAGGCCTCGAGAGTCGAACTGAGGACCAGTGGGGCCGACATCAATCCGTTCCTAGCCTATGCTGCCACACTTGCGGCTGGGCTCTACGGAATCGAAAACAAACTCCGACTTCCAGCTCCCTGTGAGGGCAATGCCTACGATCCGGCGAGAAACTACCCGCCGCTGCCCAGCAGCTTGGCAGAGGCGACTGAGCTGCTTGCTAAAAGCGAAATCGCTCGAACTCTGTTGGGTTCCGAATTTGTCGACCACTATGTGGCCACGCGACGGTGGGAAGTTCGGCAGGCTGCGAAAGTCGTCACGCAATGGGAGCTCGAGCGCTACTTCGAGGTGATTTAGTGGTCTGGGGCTGTGTACGCTTTAGTTTCCGAACAAGAGTCCGGTTAAACACCCGCCTTCCGAAACCTATTACTACAGCCGATTTTCGGGCAGGTTGTCCCTCGGCTTTCCAACTCTGCGAGATTGCGAAAAACACATGAACAAAATTGAAGATATCTACGAGCTGGGCGGCTCAGCTGATCGCATCTTGGTGACGTGCGCGCTTCCGTACGTAAACAACGTGCCCCACCTCGGAAACCTCGTCCCGATCGTTTCGGCCGATGTGTATAGTCGCTACCTGCAGCTCAAAGGCATCCCCTCAGTTTACATCTGCGCCACGGACGAGCACGGAACCCGGACAGAGATCGAGGCCAAGAAAGCCGGGCTCGATGAAGACACGTATTGCGCGCAGATTCACGAACAAATGCTCGAGATCTTTGGCTGGTTCAACGTGGAGTTTACCCACTTTGGACGCACCAGCTGTTCTGAGAATCACGAGATTACCCAGGGGATCTTTCGGAGTGCCGACAAAAACGGGTTCATCCTCGAGGAGGAGATTCGTCAGCTCTACTGTCAAACCTGTGAGCACTACTTGCCCGACACCTACGTGGAGGGCACGTGTCCCTTCTGCAACACACCGGGCGCCAAGGGTGACCAGTGTGATGCCTGTGGCCGCTTCCTCGACCCACTCGAGCTGCTCAGTCCCCGCTGCAAGACCTGCAGTTCTCCTCCGGAGGTGCGTGCGACACGTCACCTCTTCCTAAAACTCGACGATCTCGCCCCTCAGATCAGCGACTGGATCAAATCGAATGGCCATTGGGATGGCATCATCCGGAACATGCCATTGGGGTGGATTGCCGAAGGCATGCGTCCCCGAGCCATCACTCGCGATCTGAAGTGGGGTGTCTCGGTTCCGAAGGAAGGCTTCGAAAACAAGGTGTTCTATGTCTGGTTCGACGCCCCGATCGGCTATATCGCCGCAACTGCCGAATGGGCCAAGGAGTCCGGGGAGTCGCTCGATGATTGGTGGAAAAACGGCAAGGCCCGACTCGTCCACTTCCTCGGCAAAGATAATGTGCCGTTTCACACGATAATGTGGCCCGGCACGCTGATTGCCGCAGATGATGACTGGAACCTGCCTGACTACATCGCGGCGAACGAGTACCTCAACTACGAGGGTGGATCGTTTTCAAAGAGCCGCAATCGAGGTGTTTTCTCGAACGATGTCATGGGAATGGGCTTTCCTGCGGACGCGATTCGCTTCTATCTGACCGCCAATCGTCCAGAGAAGCGCGACACGGACTTTACCTTTGCCGGGCTTCAGACGACGATTAACGCGTCTCTAGTCGGCAATTTCGGCAATCTTGCCAATAGGCTCCTTTCATTCATCGCAAAGCGATTTGGCGAAATACCAGAGCCCGGCAAGCTTGGGCCCGCAGAGCAAGAGCTTCTGAAAGCAGTGGAGGAAAAGGCGGTCGAGGTGAACGCTGCTTTCAGCCGATTCGAGTTGCGTGCTGCGGCGCGACTGATTCTCGAGATGTCGGACCTCGGCAACGTCTACCTCCAGAACGCGGCGCCCTGGAAGACCTTCAAAGAAGACCCTGAGCAGTGCCGTACCACGCTCTTTGTTGGAACCCAGGTTCTCCACCACCTCGCCAAGTGGACCTCCCCGATCATGCCCGAACGATGCGACGCGTTGTTGAAAATGATGGGATGTGACATCGAGACGCCGCCGGCAGCTGGCAACCCAGTACCGAAACCGAAGTTTCTGTTCAAGCCAGTCGATGACGACCGCATCCAAGAGCTGCACGACCAATACAAAGGGGCGGGTGAGGAGGCGATCGCACCACTCGAGTTCCACAAGGAGCCAGGCGTGGAATGGCCCTGCGTTATCCTCGAACTGACCGACCTCGAGATCCGGCGTCGCGTGAATGCGGTCGAGCGGTGGAAGCAAAAGAAGTTCTCAGAGATCGACGTCGATGCCGTGGCCGAAAGCGAGCGTGTGGCCGGCTACCGAGAGGGATTGGCTCAACGTGACCGTGGCGAGCGGACAATCTCTGTGCAGAACCTCGTCAACATCGCACGCCGAGAAGGCAAACTGCCCAACATCAACACCCTGGTAGATATCTACAACCACTTTTCCCTTTCCAATGGTCTCGTCATGGGCGCCTACGAACGCCGCACGATCCACGGCAAGCTCATCTATGCAGTCGCTACGGGCGACGAACAATTCGTACCGGTCAAAGGGGAGAAGCCGGAAGCGATTCATCCCGGCGAGTGGGTCTTGAAGGACGAGACCGACATGGTCGTGACCAAAGTCACCACCAAACAGTCAGAGGCAGCGGCTGTGACGACACAAACTACGGCCTGTGCCATGTGCATTCAGGGGAACCCAACCACCGATCTCGAGTTCCTGCAGAAAGTCGCACAGGAGCTGGCTGAGACCATCGTGAGCCAGTGCGGCGGGCAATTCCGTATCGTGTTTGCGGGATAACACTTTGGTCAGCAGACGAAAGAAACACGCGGTCACCGTTCACCTCTTCTTGTCGAAGTACCAGACCAGAGTTGCGCTGACCGTCTTGATTCTTCTGTCCCTGGCACCGTTTGAGGTCATCGATTCGCTGTGGTGGCTTTTCTTCCTAATCTTCGGTGTGGAGTTCGCTGCGCGGTTCTATGTCATTCGGCTGAGTCAGCGCGAGGCCACCAGCGCCCGACAGCGTCTGGTGGAGCGGCTTCTTCTCTTTTTAGACCTGGTGGCGCTCGCTAGCTTTTTGCCGCCAATCCAAATGGGTGTCGCTAAGTTCCTGCGCCTTGCGCGCTTCAGCAGGCTCCTTCTGCTTCTGGGGTACTGGGGTCAGACCTTCAAGACGCTTTGGCGCATCCTCAACCGCGAGGAACGGACGAAGCAACTCAAGCTCCTAGCTGCAACGGCGGTTGTCTTTACCTTCGTCGCGGCAGCCTTGGTTGCCGAGTTTGGCAGCCGCGAATCGCTTCGCCACATGGGCCTGGGGCCCGACGCTCGCTTTTCTGACTTCGTGTGGTGGAGCTTTCGGCAGATTCAGGACCCGGGCAACCTGATTTCGGACCCACAACAATTGGGTCTAGTACTGCTTTCGGTCGTGATGACGACGGTCGGCCTGTTCATGCTGTCCTTTCTAGTCGGTCTGGGGACCTCCGTGGTCGCGGAGCTCATTCAGACGACCCGTGAACAGCCGGTCGGGTTTCGCGGCCATTCAGTGTTGCTGAACGTTCGCGAACACAGCCATTTTTTCCTCGATCAGGCTGCGGATCACAACTCAAAGCAAGTACGAGCGCCACTGTGGGTGGCCTTGGGAGCCGACATAAACCACCTCGATCTGCTCGCCAACCCCCGCTACCGCCGCTTCCGCTACCGTCAAGGCAACCCCTACTACCCCGAGGATCTCGCAAAGGTCGACACGCATCGGGCTCGTCGGGTGGTGGTCCTGGCAGACCGATCGCTCGCGGACCCAGACCCAGATACTGTCGCAGCAGTGTTGTCTGTGAGACGAGCAAACCCAGCCGCTGAGATTTACGCGGAGGTCCTCGAAGAAAAGAACACGGCTGCAATCCTGTGCGCTGGAGGGCCAGCCAGAACCGTTGTCGTAGCGACCGAGCATCTGATCGGCCTTGTTTTAGCTAACCTGATCGCCAAACCTGGAAGCTACCCGATCATGGAGGACCTGTTTACGGTCCGTGGTAGTGAAATCTACTCGGTCGTTCTCGATGCCGAGACGGGTTCGCTCCCGCCCTATCCGGCGCCGGAACGATACCAGCAACTGTTTTTTGAAGCCTACCGCGAGCACGGTTGTATCTTGATTGGCCTCGCTGTCCCCTATCAATCCGAGTCCACCACCGGACCCCGCTCTTTTCAGATCCGTTTCGCACCCCAGTCCCCGGCAACCCGGGTCGGCTCAGAGCGACTAAAGGGCCTGGTCGCGGTTGCTCAAACCGAAGAGGCGGTTCAACGTCTTGCAGAAGACTGGGACGAGCTATCCTCGCGGCCGAAATCAACAGAGACTCCCGCTAACCTTCCGAAACTGTTGCCGGTTCCTGAAGACGACGAGCACGTTTCCGCGCTCATTTGCGGCTTTCACGCCAACACGGGCCTGGTGTTGGAGCACTTGATTCGGTTCAAGCCCTCTGCCCGCGTCGTCGTCATGGTTCCCTCCGACGAAGCGAGACAAGCGGCACAGGCTAGCCTGATCGCGCTCGGCCGCAGCTTGATCGAGTACGCAAATACGGAAATCTTCGATCCTGGCCCCCGGGGCCGATTCGAGCCTTCTGGGGAGGCCAACTTCGTGCTCGGATATCGAGCCCCCGACTCGGATAGTCTGGTCGGCCGAGTCGAACTCATCGTGGGTGACTGGGCTCATCGGACCGAGCTGCTGCGAGCCACCGAAGAAGGACAAGTCCTCAACGCTGAAGTAATCTTCATTCACTCCGACAGGCCGTCACAGGGCGATCCGGACGCCCGTGGAGTCCTGACGTTGATGAAGCTGGTGGACCTGTACAGCTCCGCTCGGTTTGCTCAGTGCTTCCATCCGAACGCCCGAGTTGTGATTGAGGTGACCGATCCGTTGAAGGCCGAGCTGTTGGAGGAACGCTTCGCGGGGGGCCCGGGAAACCTGCCGGTCACTGTGGTACCCACTCAGCGTCTGCGGCACGCACTCCTGTTTCAGTCCACCGTGGTACCCGGCTTCAGCACCGTGTTTTCGCGCCTCTTCAGCCAGGAATCTCCCAACCTACACCGACTGGAAGTGGAGCCGACGACGTCCGACGAGCCGGTCCTGTTTGCCGACCTGTTGCGGAGTCTGTTCGTCAGTCTCGACCTCGTGCTGGTCGGCGTCGAGTTCATCGACGCGTCGGGCCGGACACAAATCGTCGTCGGACCGATTACCGATGCTGAGGGCGCTGTTTTGGCGCGAAAAGACATCCGGGGTTTGTACGTTTTCGGCGATCTGGATCGTCGCCGTCTGGAGCAACTTGATGCAGGTGACGATTCGTAAAGCGGGTCCGAGTGACGCCACTCAGATATTTGAGTTCATAAGTGCCCTCGCGGACTACGAGAAAGAGCCCGATGCCGTTGTGGCCACGCCCGACGGGCTGAGGGCGCAGCTCGAGGAACCAAACCCGCCGTTCGAGTGCTATTTTGGAGACCTCGACGGGTCTGCCGCAGGCTTCGCCCTCTTCTTCAGCAACTACTCGACATGGAGAGGACGCCCAGGCCTCTACCTAGAAGACCTTTTTGTTTTGCCCCGGTTCCGGAAACAAGGGGTCGGGATTGCGCTGCTGCGCCATCTTGGGAAGTTGGCTGTCGAACGAGGATGCGGCCGAATGGAGTGGTCTTGCCTAGATTGGAACACACCTGCAATTGACTTCTACGTCAAGCTCGGTGCTGTGCCGATGGACGGATGGACAACTTTTCGGCTGACCGGTGACGCACTGGCGAGACTCGGCCAAGGTTGAGTTCAGGCGCCTTCTTCGTCGCCTCCGGCGATTACTCGAAACCGCGCTCGTCTCTCTTCAGGCGAGAGTTGCGCCCCATCTTCCTCGTCTTCTGCGGCTGGCTCCACGTCCGGATCCGGCTGAACCGTCGCCGGGTGAACGAGTGATTCCTCGCGGGTCATGAGGTGGCTTGGGACGTTCTCCTCCAACACCATTCCTTGTTGGGTCTCGCGGTCCTGAACAACATAGATCGCCTCCCACGGGAAGAAACAATCATAGGGCATACCGAACGACAGACAGCAGTGAAAGCCGGTCTCGTCTGCGGACAGATTCAGGGGATAGGTCGGATCCAGGTCGATCGGGAGGCATTCTCCCCAGTCTTCACGAATGTGCTCCGGAATCAGGACCTCGGGGAGTTTGCCGTTCACGATCAACCGCGGGCATCGTTCGGCCTCGTGTAGTGCCTCAATAAGCTGCATGACAGCGTGCTTCATACTATTTCTCCGGTATCTCTGGTGTCTCGACCGGCGCTTCCGCTTGGGGCACGGGCTCTTCATCGTCGGCAGCGGCGGCATCCGTCTTCGGGGTCGCCACTTCGTCGCTCGGCACCTCGTCGGTCGACTCGAGGATGAACTCAGTGACTTCCTCAACGTCGGGGAGGTCGTAACCCATCATGTCGAGCAGGTTCGCCTCGGCGACCAGATCGACCAGGTGAGAGCTGCGCGCCGTCTCCACCACTTGAGGGTCGAGGGCTTCAGCGTAGTCTGACCTCGAAACCAGCAGGAAACCACACAAGAGAAGGTAACCGAATGCAGCGCCCTTCACACTGCCGAGGGCGAAGCCGAAAAACTTGTTGGCCATGCTCTTTCTCTTGCGGCCGGCCAAGGCGAACCCAATGAAAATTAGAATACTGATCAGGCTGTAGGCGCCGAAGGCTGCGACGATGAGGGAGAGACCGTCCAATGCGGGACCAGAGAGCGGCACGTCGATATTGCCGGCAAGGGGCTCCCGAATGAAGCGGGCAATTGGCGGGGCGACGAAGTAGAGCGACGCGATAGCAATCAGTCGTAGAAACTGACTCCAAAAGCCACTGGCGAGCCCCACTAGCCCAAAAACAAGGACTAGACCGACGATTCCGAGATCAATCCACATCGCGTACCTCTTGGTCTACTTGCCAACGACCAACAACTGGTCTCATATGAGAACTGCGGGTTCCAATCAAGGTGGCGTAGACAGTTTTTCTGTGTACAGTCGCATTTCTCGATTTGACAGGAGCTGGTTTCGATGTCGCAGCCGCCCAGAAGACCTGAGCTCAGAACAGGACGACACACTCCTGTGTCGCCCATTCGTCAGGGGCGGGGCCGCAATTGGCTCGTGTTGATCCTGCTGGCTCTGGTGCTGACGATGGTGTTCTCCTCCATTGGTCAGCGCGGAACACTGAACGTTTCATATACGGAGTTAAAGGACCACATCCGAGCCGGTGAGGTCGCTGAAGTAATCGTATCTTCGGGCTATGTCGAGGCCGTACCGACCGAGGAGGCCGCGCCTGAGAGTGTGAAGCGATGGCGCGCAGTCCGCGTGCAGCCCGATGAGGAGCTAATCAGGCTCGTCGAATTTCAGGGCATCAACTTGTGGGCGAAGGAAGAAAGCGCCTGCAGCAGTGGGCTTATCTGGTTTTGGGTCCTTCCACTCGTTTTTCTTTTCTTCTTTTGGAGCATGATGATGCGACGAATGGGCGGTTCGGGTCCTGGCACCCAGGCCCTCACGTTCGGCAAAGCTCGCTTCAAGCTCTATATGGAGGAAGGTACCGGCGTCGGGTTCGAAGACGTTGCGGGGTGTGAGGAGGAGAAGAAGGAACTCGAAGAAGTCATCGAGTTTCTTCAGGAAGCCGATCGCTTCTATCGGCTCGGGGCCCGCATTCCCAAGGGTGTTTTGCTCGTCGGACCGCCCGGCACCGGAAAAACGCTCCTGGCGCGGGCTGTGGCAGGAGAAGCCAACGTCCCCTTCTTCAATATCAACGGCTCAGATTTCGTGGAGATGTTCGTGGGTGTGGGAGCGGCGAGAGTGCGCGACCTCTTCGATCAAGCTCAGAAGATCGCCCCCTGTATCATCTTCATTGATGAGTTGGACGCAGTCGGAAAGGCGCGAGGCGCGGGCGGGCCGATGGGGGGCAATGACGAGCGCGAACAGACTCTAAACGCCTTACTTGTCGAGATGGATGGCTTTGCAGCCAATTCCAGCGTCATCATTCTCGCCGCGACCAACCGACCCGAGATTCTCGATCCAGCCCTGCTGAGACCGGGCCGATTCGACCGGCAGGTGCTCGTCGACCGCCCCGACATCAGGGGCCGAGAAGCGATACTTCGTGTCCACGCCAAACAACTGGTTTTGGGTTCGGTCGACCTCGAAAAGATCGCCTCCCAAACCCCTGGGTTCGTCGGCGCCGACCTCGCAAATGTTGTTAACGAGGCAGCCCTTCTTGCCGCACGTCGGCGCCAGGATTCTGTCGAACAAAAGGACTTTGATGACGCCATCTTGAGGGTTGTGGCCGGATTGGAAAAACGCAACCGCCGCATGAACCAACAAGAGAAGAAGATTGTCGCCTACCATGAGTCAGGCCACGCAATCGCGGCCGCCGCACTTCCCAACTCAGATCCTGTAACCAAGGTGAGCATCATCCCTAGAGGCATCGGCGCCCTTGGCTTCACACTGCAGGTGCCGCTGGAGGACCGCTACCTGATGACTCGACAAGAGTTGCTGGACAAAATCGGGGGACTCCTCGGGGGCCGGGCTGCCGAGAGCGTTGTCTTTGGTGATATATCGACTGGCGCCCAGAATGACCTCAAGCGATGCACCGATATCGCCCGCAGAATGATCACCGAGTACGGCATGAGCCATGAACTCGGCTCCGTTCACCTGGGCGATGGAAGCCGTGAAGGCAACCTTGCAGCCCAACTCTCCGGGGCTCGGCAGTACAGTGAAACCACGGCCGAACGAATCGATGAGGAGGTTCGCGAGATCATCGAGACCATGATGGCCAAAGCAATTCAGATTCTCGAAGAGAACAGGCCCATCCTCGAGGACATGGCCCAAATGCTTCTTCGAGACGAAGTGCTCGAAGGGTCGGAACTCGACGATCTCTTGGATCGGGTGGAACGAACTGAAGAGGATCGTTACCGCACGGCTGTGGCGCGGGAGGATCGCAGCAATGTGCCAGGTGATGAGGCTGATTCACTCGCTGATAGTTAGGAACCACTCCTCGTCGCATTGACCGGGCACACCGCGTCAATTAGACTCCGGCCGTCCACTAGGCTGGCTGCATATCCAACACCCGTGGCTCTAGGAGCCTGGAAACGGCTGACATATGAACTTCCCTGCACAATTTGGCGACTATCTTCTCCTCAAAAAGCTCGCGACCGGCGGTATGGCGGAGACCTTCTTGGCCCGTCGGTCTGATGACGAGACTTGTGGCAACGAGTTCGTCATCAAGCGACTGCTTCCGCAGTGGAGCGAGGATCCCGAGTTCATCAACCGGTTCAAGCAGGAAGCGGAAGTGGGCGCCGGCCTCGTTCATGACAACATTGCTCAGGTCTTCCATTGCGGTGACGCCGACGGCGAACCCTTCATCGCCATGGAGTATATCTGGGGAGAGGATTTGAGACGGATCGCGGAGCGAGGCATGACCTCCGGCCGCTTCCTCACTATCGAACAGGCCGTCATGGTCTGCGCCGAAGTCGCTGGCGCCCTCGCAGCAGTGCACGACGCAAAAACCGAACTCGGAGGCAACCGCGGGCTGGTGCACCGAGACGTTTCCCCGCCCAACATCATGGTAGGGTTCGATGGTCATGTCCGCCTCGTGGACTTTGGCATCGCACTATCGGATGGCCCGACCAACGTTCGCCAGGGCCAACTCCAAGGCAAGTTCGGCTACATGAGCCCAGAGCAAGTCGAGGGTCTCGGCGTAGACCACCGCTCTGACCTGTTCTCGCTGGGCACGGTCCTCTACGAATTCACCACGAAGAAGCGACTGTTCAAAGGTGCCAACGACATCGCCACTATGAAGTTGGTTGCCGAGGCTGACGTTCAGCCACCTAGCAGTGCACTGCGCAGCTACCCGGCCGATCTCGAGGAAATTGTCCTCAAAGCACTCGCCAAGGACCGAGACAGGCGTTACTCCAGTGCCGCCGAGATGCGCCGCGATCTTGCCGGCTTCCTCGATTCCAGGACCGACTACAACGGTCATGAGGACTTGGCGAAGTATATGACCGGCCTGTTTCCAGACAGCCTCGAAGAAATCGAAGGCGTCACCGAGGCTGGTTACGGGGGACCATCCCGCTCCGCTGAGGAGTTGGCCAAGCCCCTCGAGAAGGAAGAGGCCGCTGAAGTTCCACTGCTCGACGAATCGCCGCCACCACCTCCCGCTGCACCACCACTAGAGATACCTAAGCTGGTAGAGACTCCCGACCCAGAGCAGGACCCGCTCGACCTGACCGACGTTGTCGAGGAAGAACCCGCCGCTGCGGTGACCGCCGTAAGCCACACGCTACGGAAGGTCCGCCGCGACAAATTCGAGAATGCCGCCGAGTCATCCCGGCAGTTCGTGGTCTGGATCGCCATTATCTGCGTCCTCGTGAGCGGTGCTCTGGTCTGGTACGGTCGGAACTACGATTGGCCGTGGGAGAATTGGGGGCCACGCGAAGAAGCGCCTGACGTGCCACCTTTGCCGCCTAGGGAGCTGCCCACGACTGTCTCGATGGCGGTTGAGAGCCAGCCCGAAGGCGCAGCGGTAGCAGTAAATGGCGTCATCGCACCCGGTCTGACCCCGACCTCGGTCGAAGTGGTTCCATACGTGACCAACACCCTCGTCTTCTATTTGGATGGCTACGAAACTCAACTCACAGATCACGCCGTCGCGGACGAGGCGCCCGAGTCACTTAGCCTGGTGCTGGTGCCGATCGCCGTGCCTGAAGAATGGACGCCTCCGCCGTTGCCACCTGAATCGACCGAAGTGCCAGATCAGTTTCCAATGGGTCAGCTACAGATCACGACCGACCCGGCGGGCTCGACAATCTTCAGAAATGGCGTTGAGGAGTGCACGGCGCCATGCCGCCTGGACGTCCCGGCGGATCAGGAACAACACATCACCGCACGCAGGCACGGGCACCTGGATACGGTCTCACAGACCACGGCCATGCCATTTGTTGAGGAGCGCGACACCCGCTTTTTGCAGCTCGAACTGCGGCCAAACCCCGACAGACACCGCATCTACACCTTTTTCAATTTGGATAGTTACCCGGAATACTCGGTCATCCGGCTCAATGGTGAGGAAGTGGCGGTTACCCCGGCGGCCTTCCAACGGGAGCTGACAGAGCTATACCGAGTTGAGCTAACCCACGATGATTTCGTCCCCTGGTCGAGGTCGTTCTACCCTTCTGTGGGCCGATTCGAGCTCCGACCGATTCTCGAGCGGGTCAACCGCGAGCCGGCCATGCTGAGTGTATCTGTCGACTCGATCGAGACCCCGGGAACGCGCATCTACGTCGGCCGGCCCGGCGGAGCTGCCACTCGAGAAGTCGGGCAAGACGCCGTTCAGGATCTCGTTTTAGATAGCGGCGAATACCAGTTGACGCTCTCCTACACCCCTCCCCGCGATTCTGGCGAATCTAGGCGCAGGACCCGACTGGACATCGAATTGCCCGGCGGTACTCACGTGGTGGAACGGTATGCTTGGAATGGTGTCGACTTCGCGCTGGTCGAGCGCGTCGCCACAGAGGTAGACCTCACGGAAGAGGACTGAGCAGGCTCGTCTAGGGACTCCCTTCGACCAGTGCTTCGGCTTGCCGTCGGAAGTCACCCAGCATGCGCGGAAATGACGCGTTTATCAGGAGTCCACTGACTGCTCGCGGTACCATCGTCCCCATCGAAATATCTATCGTGTAGGTCGCACGGGTCAGATCTGGCTTCAGCTCCGAGAGCGCCCAGCAACCGTTGTTCTCGGTCATCCAATCGCCCGTTACCAAAGTCCACTCGACTCTCAGATCGCCAGTCTTCCTCAAGTCGAGGGTGTAGTTCACCCGCTTCCTGAACAGTGCGACTTGAAACGCCACCCTCCAGTAGTCTGGCCCAACATCCTCCAACTCCGTATCGAGCACTTCACCAACGAAGTTGGGGTACTGTTCGAAATCGCAAATCACACCCAGAAGAACTGAGCTGGGTGCTCTCACGTCGACGGTTCTAGTCACCTTTGGCATCGGCAGTCGTCGGCTCCTTCTCTGGTGGGCACAATAACATGCTTAGCCTCCGTTACGAACGTCTTGACAGTGGCCTGCCATTCAACAAAACCTCTCACGCTTGAGGCAACATGCGGAGTCCCGAAATGTCTAGATTCTATCTTTTCGCACCCCTGATATTCGTCGTCGGCTGCAGTGCTGCAGCTGACGTGGTGCGCGAGGGTGAGATGCCCCCGATCTGCTCACTCGACGGGCAGCAAGAACCTGAAGCAGAAATTTCGTTTCAGGACGCACCTGTGCTGGTTCTGGGAGCCACTGTGCTGACCGCGACTGGCGACGTGCACGATCCCGGATACGTCCTGTTCGAGAACGGTCTGATCAGTGCGGTTGGCCCCGGTGAGATAGAGGCCCCAAGCGATGATACGGTAACCATTCGAGCCGAGGGAGGGTACGTTACCCCGGGTCTGATCGACACTCACTCGCACCTTGGCGTCTATCCGACACCACACGTGAGAGCCCATTCGGATGGCAATGAAGCCACAGCACCAACGACACCTCGGGTAGAGGCAATTCACTCTGTGTGGCCTCAAGATCCCGGCTTTATGCGAGCTGCCGCTGGGGGCATTACCTCTCTTCAAGTACTGCCCGGCTCGGCGAACCTCATCGGAGGTCACGGAATCACACTGAAACTCCATCGTGGGGCCCGTGTGCCCGAAGAGATGCGTTTTCCCGGTGCCCCAGACGGCCTAAAAATGGCCTGCGGCGAGAACCCCAAGCGTGTCTACGGTGACCGCGGCTCCGGTCCTAGCACACGAATGGCGAGCGTCGCGGCTGTTCGACAAACCTGGATCGACGCCACGCGCTACCGAGAGCGATGGGACGACTACGAGGAAGAGGCCACCACTTGGTGCGAAGGAGGGGCTCCAGATGACGACGAACCCTCCGCACCCGATAGAAACCTGGGACAGGAAACGCTGGCAAGCGTGCTGGACGGCGAGATCTTGGTGCACATTCACTGCTATCGAGCCGATGAGATGCTCGTGCAGCTCCAAGTCGCAGAAGAGTTTGGCTTCGAGGTGCGCTCCTTCCACCACGCCGTAGAGGCGTACAAGATTCGTGACGTTCTGGCAGAGCTTGGGGTAGCTACCAGTACCTGGGCGGATTGGTGGGGTTTCAAGATTGAGGCCTTTGACTCCATTGAAGAGAACGCTGGCTTGCTCACCGAAGCCGGTGCTAGGGCGGTGATTCACTCCGACTCCTCAATCGGTATTCAGCGGCTCAATCAGGAGGCTGCCAAGGCGTATTACAACGCGATCGACGGCGGTTTGGACCTCACGGAAGATGATGCCATTCGGTGGATTACTCTGAATCCCGCCTGGGCCTTGGGCGTGGAAGAGGTCACTGGGTCGATCGAGGAAGGCAAGATGGCCGACTTGGTGATCTGGTCCGGCCACCCCTTCAGCGTCTACTCCCAGCCGGATCTAGTCTTTGTTGATGGAGTGATCGAGTTCGACCGAGCAAACCCCACGGAGCCGTGGAGCGACTTCGAAATCGGCCTGTGGCCCGAGGAGGTCGGCCAATGAAGTGCTTATCCTGTTTGTGCCTTCTGTTTGCAGTCCTACTCAGCCCGGCCGTAGCCTCGAGTGAGGACCTCTTTGTGCAAAACGGAGAGCTTCACTCACCCGGACGCGACGTCGAGGTCACGAACATTCTCGTCCGAGATGGACTCATCCATGCGATCGGTAGCGAATTGTCGGCCCCTGCCGGCGTTGAGGTTGTCGACGCTACTGGCCACATCGTCACACCTGGCCTTGTCGAATTCAGTACTCAGGTGGGGTTGGTCGAAATCTGGGCAGTAGACCAGACCACCGATGGGAATGCGGGTACCTCGGATCCGATTCGAGCCGCGTTCCGAGCTTCTGACGCTCTAAATCCCCAATCGATACTTGTTCCTATCGCTCGGCGCGGAGGCATCACTTCCGTCGTGAGCCATCCTGGCGGCGGGTTGGTGAGTGGGCAGAGCGTCTGGTGGGACCTGTCAGGCGAGTCCGTCGAACAGTCGATTGTGCGCTCTCCAGCAACGCTTGACGTCAGCGGCGGAGCGGGTGGTGGGGCCACGGTGGGACAATCGCGAGCCACACTACTGATGCGCTTTCGCGAACTCTTTGCCGATGTCGCGGCCTACCAGGCGGATCCGAGAGCCTATGATGCCGGTCGGCTTAGGGAGCTGACAGTTAGCCGTGCCGACATTGAAGCGATCATACCCGCCCTAGACGGCGAGCTTCCCTTCCTTGTAGGCGTCCATCGACGAGCGGATATCGACCGCATGATCGCCTTGGCAGACGAGTATGGTCTGGATTTGATCATCGCCGGCGGCGATGAAGCGTGGGCTTTGGCCGATGAGCTTGCAGCACATCAGGTGCCTGTTGTCGTCGACGCCATGAGGAACGCGCCCTATTCCTTTGAGAGTATTGGGGCCAGAAACGACAACGCCGCGATACTCGAGGACGCAGGTGTGTCAGTCATTCTGACCACCGGCAGCTCCCACAACGCGCGATTGCTCCGCCAATATGCAGGCAATGCGGTGCGTGCTGGAATGACCCCCGAAGGCGCTCTGGCGGCCGTGACGTTGAATCCCGCCCGAGCCGTTGGACTCGACGCGGACTACGGTAGTATCGACGAGGGAAAGGTCGCCAACCTGGTTGTCTGGAGCGGTGATCCGTTCGAGCTGTCGACCCATTCCCGGTTCGTTGTTATTCGTGGCGAAATCATGAGTCTCGAGACCCGGCAAACACGACTGTTTCAGCGCTACCGCCATCTGACCGAAGGGGTAAACACGGCAAGGAGCCCTGAATGACTCACCCGGCCCGCCAGAAGGAAACCCCTTGGGTGCGACTACTTGTACGTGATCCCGATTGGGCTTTTGCCTCATGGCACGTCACAGCGACCGACGTCTTGGCTGCCGAGGACAGTCTGGGTCGGGCCGGATATCGAAGCGCACTAGTACTTCGGCTGTACGCCTCGAAGGACCAGCAAAAGCGGCCAACCTTCCTCGAGTACCCGGCAGGCGCCTGGAACGATGTGATCCCCGTGATGTTGTCACCAGCGGCAATGCACCAAGCGGTCCTGGGCGTTAGTGCTGATAGCGGGACTTTCGCTCCCATCTGTCGGAGCCGTCCAATTGCCGCACCCTCGGGCCTCCGACGCACTGAGCTTCAGGATGCTGCGCGACTGCGGGCGAAGCTGTTGGACTTCCAAATTGAGCTGGAAACCGCCGAGCCTGCCCAGGCGCCGCCCAGTTCGATGCATGATCAGGAGGCCGATTGGCAACCGCCGGCCCTCGCTCTGCCTGAGGACGTATTGTGAGCCAAGGTCACTACCTCAATCTCGTACTCGATGCCCACTTGCCCTACGTCCGCTCGCCTGGCGAAGACGAATCGATGCAGGAGAGCTGGCTGTTTCTGGCAGCGGCAGAGTGCTACCTACCGCTGCTCGAGACCCTCGATCGACTCGATCGAGACGGTGTCGCCGGCTCCCTGACCATCTGCGCGTCGACAGCGCTACTTGAAATGCTGTCGGATCCTCAGCTCAATGCCCGGTTTGATGAGTATCTGAGGCGCCGGATTCAGCTGTGTCATTCCGAGATTCGGCGCTTTACGGACCCTGATTGTGCGGCGGCAAAGCTGGCCCAATGGTGGCTCGTAAGGGCTGAGGCCAAGTTGGACTTCTTCCATCGCCTCCCAGATCAATCAATCGCCGCCGCAATTGCGACTCACTGTGTTACCGGCCGAATCGAGCTTATCCCATCCGTGTCGGGCGGGGCGATTCTGCCGCTTGTTGCCGACCAGGACTTCAGACAGCTTCATCTGTCGCTCACAGCCGCCTCCTTCGAGCAGCGCTTCGGGTTTTCCGCGCGAGGAATCTGGCTACCAGGCTGCGCCTACGAGCCGGAGCTCGAGACCCTGATTCTCGAAGAGGGGTTCCGCTACACGTTCCTTGCACCTCAGCAGGACAGCTCGACCACGAGTCCCACTGCCGTTGGACCCGAGGGCCTCATGTTCTTCACCCTCGACAGGGGGCTTCATCACTCGCTCCTATCAGCAGTCGATGCGTGGCCTGACCAATCGCCCTATCGAGACCGACCAACATTCGATCCGCAGGACCTTCTGAAAACGGGTCTCTGTCGGCCTCATATGGCCAGATTCGCTTCTGACCCACATGGTTCTAGCTACCAGCGATGTTCCGATACCCGACCGCTGGTCGCCTACGATCCGGCTGCGGCTCTACTTCGCGCCCAAGATGCCGCTGAACAGTTTGTCGAAGCCGCGGCAGTGACCGCGGGAGTTTGTCCGGGACAGCTGTCCTCGGTTGCCGTTGATGCCGAACTCCTCGGTTACGGCTGGTTCGAGGGCCTCTGGTTCTTGGAGCATGTGTTCCGCCGAGCTGAACAGAACAACCTCCTTCTGACGTCCCCCTCCTCGTTTGTGGCACATGCCAGCCCCGTCATAGAGACCAATCAGCCAGGCCTGTCGTCGATTGGATATAGGGGCTATTTGGAGGGTTGGCTCAATGAGCGAACGTTGTGGGCGGTAGCCCGCCTAGAACGAGCGGAATCGAACCTACGCCTGGCCCTGGACCGCTTCCGTGAGAGCCAGTCGGCCAGGATTTCGGCCATTCTTGGTCAGGCCACCCGGGAGTTAATCCTGGCGCAAAGTGGTGACTGGTTAGCAATGCTCTCCGAGGGACGCAACGCCGGCTTCGCGAGCGAACGGTTCCTCGATCATGTGTCTACAGTTGAGCGACTCGTTGAGCTTGCCCACCGCCGCGGAAAGGGCGGCCGTGGGTTTCTGGGTGAACGGGAAGCTGCCTGGCCATTCCTAGAAGGCGTGACTGTGGCTGGGAAGGGCATCCGAAAGGAACACTGACGCTATTCTTCTGGCGTCTCGTCCGCCTTTGCTAGGATGTTCAAGTAGACTTCTTCGCGGTAGATTTTTACGTCTCTAGGGGCCAATATTCCTATGCGAACGTGATTTCGGCGGATCTCCTTCACGACGATCTGGATATCGTCCCCTATTCGTATCGACTCCCCAACCTTCCTGGTCAGCGTCAGCATCGGTCCTCTTCCTCCATGACGAAAGACCTGCCCACACTGTAGCGACCGGAACGGCTCGTGTCCAAAAAGTGGGCATAGGAACCATTGAAAAATCAAAAGATTACCTGGTCGAGTTGTTCGCGATCGGGGTGCTCGCTATCATGATTGGGATGCCTGGCCCTGAAAGGGTGCTTTATTGAATGCTTGATTTGAATGCTGGGTCGTATGTTGTCTACCCCGCCCAAGGGGTAGCTCTAATCGTGGCCGTGACCTCTCGAGAACTTGGCGGACAGTCTATTCCGTGCTTCCAACTCCAAGTTCTGATGACCGGACATGAAATCTTGATCCCTGTTGGCTCGGTTGAGAGGTGCCAGCTGAGAGAGCTCTCAGGAGTTTCCGAAGCCGAGAGTGCGCTCGCTTCCTTCGAGGCAACACCGCCAGACTACAAAGGGGTCTCCTGGATTCAGCGCAGCCGCGTCTATGAGGACAGCCTCTCGGGCGGCAAGCTAGACCAGGTTGTCGTCGTGTATCGGGACCTTCTGTGGATGAAACAGCGGGGACCGCTCTCCTTTGGTCAGATCCGCCTCCTTGAGCGAGCAAGGCGTATGGCGACATGTGAAATCGCTCTGGTTCTCAATCTGGACGCCGTGGACCTAACTGATCGCATGGAGGAACGCTGTGGAGATGTTCAGACAGCGGCCTAGGTGGCCAAGAGGGCTGGAGGCGCGAGATTAGTAGAGCGACTTGAATCGGAAGGTGGCTTGGCCCAAGCGAATCTCATCGTTGTCGATCAGATCGGTTTTGTTGATCTGGCGGTTGTTGACGAACGTCTTGTTCCTCGACTCGAGGTCCTGCAGTACGTAGCGCGCTTCTTTGGCCTCGATCAGAATGACGCAGTGTCGGGCAGATACAAACTGGTCGTAGACGACAACATCTACATCGGCTGCCGTGCCCATGACGTTTCGGCCATCGTGTAGCCGGAAGTCCTGCCCTTTCTGAGGCCCCTTCATAGCCACGAGCCATCCAACAACCGCCTTGTTGACGTGCTCAGTACCGAGCGCGGCATTGATATCTACCGCTACTGTCTTGCCAGCCACTGCACCCACACCGCCAGCCTGACCAGGCTGTACGTTTACCGGGTTCACTCCCTGGTCCGCTGCCTGCCGACAATATGGACACACGTCCCAACTGGGATTCAAGGGGTGACCATTGGGACAGGTGCGCTGCTGCATGGGTTGACCTCCTGCTTGGGGAGCCATTTGTGGAACGGGTTGTTGTGCTACTTGTGGCGGCGGGACATAGCCCGCGTTAACTGGAGCATAGGGTTGACCTGGTGCTGGTTGCTGCCCGCCACCCGCGGCGCCGGCGGCCTTGCCTTCGACGGCGTTGAAGCCCTTATCCATGCTCCTGAACGCCTTCTGCTGGGCGTCGGCCTGGGCCTTCATCATCTTGCCTTCGACCTTGCCGACTGTTTTTTGCTTGGCCTTCGTCGTGAAAGCGTTGGCTATCTTCCCAAAGAACTGGTTGATCATGTTGAATACCATGCTTTGCGGACCTTCAAAGAGTAACCTGCCCCATGCCTTAGGTCTTCTAGCCTAGCACATGGCAGACAGCTCGTCAGCCGATGGTGAACTTAATCTTCGTATTCGGGCCTGGCATGATCACCTCATTGTTCTTGAGGTATTGTTTGTCGATCTTGGCGCCGGCGATGTAGGTGCCGTTGGTCGACTTCAGATCTTCCAGCAAATAGCGGCGACCCTCTTGTACCGAAATCTTGAAGTGATTTCCTGAGCAGCTCGCATCGTTCAGTCGAATGCTGCAGCCCACCGCGGTACCGATTACTGTCTGGGTGTCGCGCAGGAAATAGGTCCAACCCGAGTCGGGTCCTTCCAGGACTTGTAGTACCCCGTGATTCGGCTCGGCTGCGCAGTGGTGACAGTACTTCAAGTCGTCACGCAACTGGCGTCCGCACTGCACGCAAAGCGCAACGGGTGCCTCCACTATTTCGGGCGCCACTTCCTTCTCTTTCTTTGGTCGCTTGATCAGCCAAATGATCAGGATGAGGAGGATAACCACACCGACCAGAATGCTGCCGATGATGATAATCCATTTCCAAAGATTGAACTCTCTGGCCTGCACGTGCGCCAAAATCAGGTTTGATTGAATTTCGGCACCGCCCCGAGGCGTTACGCTGAGCCTGAAGTGCAGGTTCTTGTCTGTCTCGAGTTCCTTGTTGTTGAACCGCATCACGAAGGAAGATCCGATTTCGTCGACGGTCTGCTGCATCGCTGCCTGGATCGCCTCGACATCGCCAACGATACGATAGGTACCGTCCTCGGGAGTTACTCCCTGGGCGAAGCGTACTTGCTCACCGCTTGGATCGTTGAGGGTCTGAGCGTTGGTGGCCGGCGTGTACACAACCGTGAGCGTGATCACGTCCGACATGTCGCGGCCCGATAGGAGCCCACGGAGGCGATCGACCCGCTGTCCGTACTCTGCAGGGTCAGCGATTGGGGTCTGGGCACTGGTCACGATGACGAAAAAGTAGGCGAAATCCTGTCCGCCCGCTTGTCGTGCTTCTCGGCGCAACTTCGTGCGAACGGCGTTCTCGATCGCGGCAAACGGATCCTCACCGAACGTACTGGGACGGGCCACCCACGTGGGTCTGTCCAACTCGGCTGACAACTCCGAAAGCCGTGTCGTGTCAAACTCGGGTAGCCACTGGACTTCGGTGTTGTACACGCCGAGCGTGACCTTGATATCGGTCCGTTGAGGTAAGGTCTGCAGGGCTTGCCTTACCGCTCTGCGAACGCCTGACGCATCCTGAGGTCTGGAACCGTCCTCATTGACGAACCCGTTGAACTGATCAGTGTTTGGGATAAGGACGAACAGACGGAATGGCGCACCATAATCGCGCAGGGGCTCGAGGCTGATATCCTCGAGTTCCATCGTACTCAGATTGGCAGGATCGGCTCCGGCCTCCATCGAGATGCCGCTTGTCGGCAACTCTTCCCTAGAAGAGATTGGGTCTCGGTTTCCGTCTAATACGGAAAAGAGCGCCGTGAAATCACCCACTTCGTCGGTCAGAAGATGGCGGAGCCTGACCACGTCGGCTGACGCAGAGCCACAAACTAGGGCTAGGGTCGCTGCGACCAACAAGAGCCGCCCACACCATCCTGCCCTACCTGAAGTCCCGTTTCTCATACCCACTCCCTCGTCCTGTGCGAGTCTCGTGTTCCATTCCCGGGCGCGCACGCGCCGCCCAGGATCAGGTTGCCTGATAGAACCAAAGGTGGAACATATTGATGTCACGTTCCGCCGTTGTAGCGATCTGGCGCATCGTGACCGTGTTGGCTCGGATGTATTTGCCCTTGATGACGAACGGCCAGTTGCGCCATCTGAAGCGTTTGTCCGACCCTTCGCACAGCAGTTTGCCGGCTTTCGTGCCGTTGATTTCGATATTGGCCTTGTGATCACCGTGTACGAAGTCCATGCGGCGAATGACCAACAAATCCAGAGCGGGCGTCAGATTATTGATTTCCCACTCGGCGTAGCCGTCGACGTGGGCAACACCAGCGTCCTCGATGAGGGTTCCATCCGGGTACTTCAGGCGCTGGCGCGTGTGCCAGGAGTCCTTTTCGCCGTGTACTCGGAAGTTGTGTGCACGTTCCGATCCTTCGTCGAGGAGGTCGATATCGTCGACCATTTCCCATTCGATTCCGTCGATCGAAATGCCCTTTGGTAGTTCGCCTGAGAAGGTTTTGATTGTATCCCAGGTAAAGCCCGTACCTTTCTTGCCTCGGCTCTTCTTGGGAGGACCCGTGTCGGGACCCCGAACCTGCCGGGTGGAGGCTTCGAGGGCGTCCACTGCCGACTCCTGGTGCTTGATCATGTCATCGAGCACGAGCAGTGCCTCTCGGCGATCACCGACAAGGCGGTCGATCAGATCGAGCTCCGACTTGTAGTCGCGGAAACGCTTCTTGCTCGAGAGTCCGGGGTGGCCCTTCTCGACTTCGCTGACGACCTTCTTCTGCAACTCGAGGACAGTCGCCATCAGATCGAGGAAGGCGTTGGGGCCAACCGCGCTGGCGGACAACATCATCTCGAGCATGACCAGGGATTGTACGACGTTGTTCGCCGATGCGATGCCCTGATTTGAAAACAGCGCTCCGTAGTAGTCGCGGTTCCGTCGCATCAATTCGCGGAACTTCTGAACCAGGCTGGCGCTCAAGAAACCGCCCGCCACACCGGCCTGGGGCCGGTAGCGAAGGTCGATCTCATTGGACTGTGGGTTGTTGGGGTCCCGTGCGTCGGTGAATCGCTTCGCATCTTGCGTGACGTGGAGCCGCGCCAGCTCGACCTCCGTCTCTGGATTGGGCTCGGTAATCGACCAATCGACTTTGCAGATCTCGGCCCGTCGTGTGTGCCCCTTGTAGTTGAGGTTTTCTTTGTAGGCGACGAAGTCCGTGAGTTCCTCAACGTACTTGGCGACCAGGTAGACGGTCTGAGGCAACTTGTAGTCGCTTTTGGTGAACTGCTTGATCTCAGTTTCCCAGACAATCAAGTCGTCGCCTTGGCCGTCGATGGCGTAGCCCGGTTTTACCTCGACTGCCAGCTCACCGCGGCCCCGAGACGTAATGTGAAAATCCTTCAGCTGGCCGGGAACGACGCCAACGCCGTGGAACGCTCGATTGTGGAGCTTATGTTTCGCGACGTGATATGCGTCGCCTTCATTCCAGTCGTCTGGCGTCGTTACGAAACCTTCGAAGAAGTTTAAACGTTTGAAGCCGCCTATTAGATCAGCCATCGTTACCCCTTAGCCCTATTTCACAGCACTCGCTGCATCAACTATCGTTCTCGTCGACTCGCGACGTTGGGAACGTCCTCATACTACTCGTCGGATTTATCCGACTTCTTGTCCGATTTCTTACGTCGGCTTCGTCTTTGCCGTGCCCGTTCTTCAGCGTCTCCAGATTTTGCTCGGGAGCGACGTTTCCGGGCTGGCTTCTCGCTAGCCTCGGCTGCCGCCTCCTCGCCCTCTGGCTTCTCTTCTGCCGCCTTGGCTCTGCGTGCCGCTCGCTCCTTGCGTCGCCGTTCCAGACGTTCGGCGGCACTCTCACCATCGCCGTCATCCGCGTCCTTGGCTTTGGCTTTGGCTTTGGCTTTGGCTCTCGATGTTCTCGTCTTTTTCGGCTTGGCGTCGTCACCAGCCTCAGCCTTTCGGGCCTCGCGTTCGGCCTTGCGTCGTGCTCGGCGCTCTGCGGCTGTTTCCTTCTTTCCATCTTCGGTCTTGGGCTCTTCTGCCGCATCAGCTCCGGATTCAGCCGCAAGAGCTGCCCTTCGGGCCTCACGTTCCGCACGGCGCTCGGCGCGGCGTTCGGCTGCGCTCTTCTTGCCGGTGTCTTCGCCGCTCTCTGCGTCGTCGGCCTTCTTACGGCGCCGTCTCTTGCGAGGAGTCTCTTCGGCTGCCTCTGTGCTCTCAGCCGGCGCTTCATCTTTTGCCGCTCGTCTGCTCTTACGGCGTGATTTCGGAGCGCTTTCGTCCTTCTCGGGAGCGCTCTCTTCCTTGGCGTCAGCTGCTGCTTCCGCCGCCGGTGCCGCCTCATCGGCTGGGGGAATATCCTCGTCGCGGCGAGTTCGACGTCTGCTCTTTTTGGTCAGTTCCTCAGCAACAGCTGATTTTGCTTTCTTGCGCTCGGCTCGCCGAGCCTTCTTCTCTTCCGCCGTTACCGCGCCTGTCTCACCCGTTGTGCGCGCGGCGGAACTCACCGCTTCGTCAACCGCGTCCTCACCGCGCAGAACGGTTGCTGACGACACCATGTACTGTCCGATTACCGGACCCATCCATGTCGAACTCGACGTGGCGGTTCCGGTGAATCGCAGATAATAGGTGGTGTGTGCCGGCCGCTCCTGATTGATGATTTGATGGATCTTTATGATCTCGTCATCTTCGAGCACCTCGACGTCCAAAGGGACCTCGACAATGAAGCAGTGGGCACGATCGATTGGGGGCAAAATCGCCGAATCAATACCGATCGTGGATGCGACCCCGATCTGAAAGCCTTCGAGCGGCCAGGCGTTCTCGATGATCTCCGCCTCAACCCCGGTGTACATCTTCAACATCATGGTCAGGCCACGGACTGTGCCACGAATACGGTACAGTTCCACAGCCTTCTTCAGGAATAGCCGGCGCTCAGCTTCCTCCCATTCTCCGTCGAGGGCGAATGCGACCCAACTGGCAAGCCACGGAAGAAACTCCTCCGGCGACTCGAACACGTCAAAATAGGTCGACATCCGATCGATTTTCGACTCGATCGAATGGAAAATATCTTGGAAAATCCAGAGGAAATCGCGGATAAAGTTCGTACCGTCGACGTCGTTCCGCCGGTAGATGGCGGGCAGGTAGTCGAGTAGGCTCTCCATCGAAACGGTCAGGTGGACGACGCTATCCGAGTCGACTATCTGCCCCTTCGACGGCTGTTGCGCGACGACAGTGCCGTACGGCGCGAAGTTTTTGACGTAACGAATATCAACCCGCGGCCCCTCGTCAGGGGTCTCTTCGAGCGCTGGATCGTAAAAACCGCGGTGACGCAACACGAGCTGCGCATCACGGACGTGAAGCCCAGTCAGGTGCGGGACCTTCTGTTTTCGCCGGCGTCGAGTTTTTGAGCGCGAGACTGTTGCCATATCTATCGCCGAATCGTCTCTCTAGACTTCTCGATTACGGTCACTTCAATCACGTTGGGCAATTCGGTCGAACCGAACTTGACCGACTCCACCTTGATGCCCCGATCCTCGTCGAGGATATCCACTCGATCAACGAACTCAACCCCAGAGATTTCCTCTGCCACGTTGTAGAGGTCGACTTTGTGTAGGACGCGTCCGAAGGGCCAACCGCGGGCGTTGCGACCACCGACGATCGGATGGAGAAACTTGCGCAGGTTGAATTCGACCTGGGCTTTGATGTCTTCACTATTGCCGCCGGGCTCCCGAACGAGCTCGACCGTCATCGACAAGTCGATGTAGCGCGGCTTCTGCACGTTTACGATGCAGCTGATCAGGCGTCGTTCTTCAAGGTAAGCTCTCACTCGCCGAAGGAGCTCATTCGAGGGCAGAAGTTTCTGCGCCAGATGAGCGGACGTCAGATGCCGCGTCATTTCGAACCGCGGAACCAAGACAACCGTGACTTGACCTTCACGCTGACCGCCCTGAACGCACTTGGCTCGAGCAACACCCGAGGATGCCTCCTTTGCAAGCCACTCGAAATCGTCAGCCGTTACGGCCCGGTTCTTACTCTTGATTACGTGAGGGCCTCGCTGCTTGACCTCTTCGACGGTCTCAGCATCGGCTCCACCGCGCGCAGCGAAGTGATTCGTCACCCCTTCAATGTAGGGAATCGGTTGGCGAAGCACGTTTACCGAGTAGGCACCGACATTGCCGCGGGCCCCACCACCTACGTGGTAGCGCCGAACGACGATGTTGTTTGATCCCTCGGGCGGCATCATACCGCGGGCTCCGTCGCCGAAGAGCACAAGACCCTGGACCGGATCCACTAGGTAGACTCGACTGTCTCGGTCGTGACCATAGAACGTGTCAACTCGTCGCCATCGGATCCAATAACCCCGATCATCCCCGGTCGCTTCTTCGATTGCCCGGTCGCCGAAGAGCTCTCGAAGTTGTTCTTCGTGCTCTTTGGTAGGCATTTCGTTCTCACGGACGTAGATAATCTCGCCCTCGAGAACGGGCTTTCGAGCCAGCTCGAACCGTTGATTTGGGGTGCCTCGACTCGAGCCCAGAAGCTCGTTCTTGACAGTGAAGTAGTTCACTACTCGAACGGAGTTCATCAGTACTCGGGCAATCCGTGGCATTCGGTCGTAGCCACCCATCTCGAGGCGAGCTCTGAGCCAGAACAACTCGTCCCCAAACCGTTTTACTCGCCGCCATGCGAACTTCTTCGGACCGATGAACTCGAGCATTCCTGACCGAGCGAAATTCTGCGTGTGATCGGTGATTGGGAGTGGGGCCCACTTCTTGCCATCCGAGTACTCCCAGACGACTCGTTGTTCTTTCGTAAAATCGCTGCCCTGTTCCTCAGCTTTGCGTGCGAGGTACTCCTCGTATTCCCGATCTGGACCGTCGTCGAACGCTTCGACAAGCTCGAAGTGGATTCCAACGGAACGGTTCGGGAACGGACCGGCGTCGTCGCCAGCGAACCCCAGATACATTGCGGGATTCTCGTCCGTAATCGGCTGGAACACCTGGAACCGTTTGCCTTCGGAGGCAGCGAGATCGGTCTCGCTCGAGTATTGAAAATCGTTATACGTGTGAACGCTTTGAAGCGGCTTGTCGTCTTCGACGAACTTGATCGTTAGCTCTTTGAGCGCCGGGGGACGAAGTGGTCGTTCGTGCTTCCACACCCACGTATCGCCTTCCAGTTCGTAGCGACCCTGTTGCCCGAAGTCACCGTTGCTGATCCGGACTCGAACCCACAGCGCCTCAACGCCGTTTACTTCCGTGGGTTTCATCCCTTTTGGTCGTCGAAAGCTGACGTTTCCGCTCTGGGTGAAGGCCTTTGTCGTATCCGTCAACTCGAGTTGCTCGAGGGCTTCGTCGACACCACCAGGGGTCACACGACCCATCATCTGCCAGCGCTTGCCGTTGAAGTACTCCCACTCTATCGCTAAGTCGTCGCTTGCGACGGGTGGATCGGTCACTTTCGGATCGGCTAAAACCACGTCCACTCTGACGTGGGCACCACCTTTGCCGAATAGCTCGTCGTGACAGAAGTAGAGCGACGTCTCGATAGCGGGCTGCCGGTCGAAGGGGTAAAAACTGCGGGATGTATCCAATGCCAGATACGTGTTGGCCTCGACGTTCGAGTACAAGTGGGTCGGCTTTACACCGTCACCCAGCACCTCGATTCGGGCCGTGATGACATCCAATTCCGTATCATCGGGACTGTTCGGAACCTCGACCAGGCGCGCTCGAATCCAGGGTAGCTCGGGCAGCTTGCCGTCGACATCCGTCGCTTCAATGCCTTCCAAACCCTCGAAAGCCACGACACCACGCTCGAGTTCGAATGGACTCGGATGGATTTCTCGCCAGCGGCGGCCGTTCCAATACTCCCATTCAACCAGGTCGACGAGTTTGCCCAAGTCCCGGCGTACGTCGAGAAGGCGAAGCGCCAAAACGGCACCCTCGCGTACCGACTCGAAACGCTCGTCTCCCAGGTAGAGCATTCGCTCCACCTGACGACGACCTCGGAACACCTCAAAACCGGTAGCGCGACTCGATGTGACCCGCTCGGTGGTGATGTAGGCTTCGTTGTCGGTGAAATCGTCGTCGTCGCGGCTGTAACAACGGATCAGCTTCGTCGGCAAGACAGCCAACTCTGAGCTGGTCTCGAAGACCAATGGATCCTCTTCGCCCATCCGGACTGTTGCGACCTGTGTCCCCGCTGGGATCACCTGCGGCTCACCCTTGTCGACCAGATTGAAGGTCACCAGGGACTCGGCAGGCTGTGGCGGCCGCATCCGGATACCGACGAGATTCAAGAACGCGATGTAGTTCTTGTCGGTTACGCGGTTCAAACGGTAGATGATCATCTCCGTCATCCACGCGAACAGCTCGATGAGCGTAATCCCGGGGTCTGCTGGATTGTGATTGGTCCAGTCAGGACAGTATTTGGGAATGAGACCAATCGCCTCGTTGACGATGTCCCTAAACCGACGATCATCCAGGTTTGGTACTGGAATCACTCCTCGTCCTCCTGCCCTGTGAGATAGAACGGATAGACCATGTTACGCGTCGTATTGGTCTTGGTAATTGTGTAGTCGATTTCGATTCGCAGCGTGTTGGACTCGTACGGGTCCGGATTTGCTCGAACTTCGAGACTTCCAACCCGTGGCTCCCACTTCGCGATCGACATCCGAACGAAGTCTTCAGCCATGTTGGCGGTTGGACGGTTGTTTGGACGGAACACCAAGTCGTGGACTTTGCATCCGAAATCTGGCCGCATTTGGCGTTCGCCGGGTGCTGTACCCAGGATGATCCGGATGTTTTCTTCCACGTTCTCTTCGTGCCAGGTTGTACCGGCCCCGCCGTCCTGATCGATCCCGACAGGGAAACTCCAACCGCATCCTAGGAATCGCTTGAAACGTTCCAACTAACCTATCCCACGAATTGCTTTTTCGTTTGCGTCGCTCGCCAATCCGCCGAGCCAAGGCACAGGACTGAATGGATCAACTCATCCGCCCTTTGAAGAACTCACCACACGACGAACACTTGGCCTCCACCTGAGCCCCTTCTACGACCACTTGTAGTGGCGTTGCACTGCAAAAGGGACACGAGTGCCCATCCGTTCGTCCGTTTACGACTTCTTCAAGAACGTCGATCCAATACGTCAACTGGGCCTCTGTACTTTCACTCATGAGGTCCCTTTATTATCCGATGGAACATGCTTTTGCAACGCTGCCGGTGAGCGTTTTCGCACTTTTTCCTAGCGGTTGAAAGGGCCTTGCCGCGCATGTTGACCACGGCGGGGACGGACCTGTTGTTCATGGGGGGCGAAGATCGGGGCACTCAGGATCTTCCTGCGACAGCAATAGATTGCGCGCCGACACGTTTGTGGTCGGCTGAAGTGGAGAAGTTTCCTATCGGGAAGCGGTGGATTGCGCGGGTTAGACGGACCACCCAGGACGTTGTCCTACGATCTTTGTCCGGAATCCTTTTCCTGGTCCAGAACCAACGTCGTAGACGTGGGTGGCTCGCACGACGTAGTAGTCGCCGTTGAAGTGATCGGAGCACCCCTCCATCGTGACCACAGATCCTGCAACGATCGCGGTATCGCCCTCGAGCTCAGCTTCGAGGCGGACAAAATTGGAGGCCTTGCTGTTCATCACCGATTTGGCGACCTCATCGACTTCGGCCTGACTTCGGGCTGCATAACCCGAAATCCAATGCTCGGCATCACCAAACCCCGTGCTCGCCACCTTCGGGCCGACTTTGCTCGCGCCCAACTTTGGGCTCACGTCGCTATCTGTTGCCTCGCCGATTACCTGCTCTTTCTTGACGTCGTCCCAGGCCGCCACCCGTACCTTGGTCACCTGTCCGGCGGTCTGCATTTTGATTTTGGCGCGCTTCAAATTGTCGCCAAACTTCAGGGTCGCGACCGAACCTTGGTCGGAACGACCCTTTTTGAACAGCAACTTCTTGTCGTCGCAATTGACCTCGAAACCTACGCGTCTCGCGATCTCCTGAAGAAAGGAGAGGTAGGAACGGCCATTCATCGACACGTAGTCAAAGGTTATCGACGTCGAGTCCGTCTCGCCGCTCAGGCCCGCTTCGCTGGCGATCTCGCTAGCGACATCGCTGTATTTTACGTTTTCCCAATGGCGAGTGACTTTGGAGCGCGTCAGGCGATGCAGCCGATCGAATCCACCGATGACAAAGCGGGGGGGATCTAGCTCGTGCAAGATCACCTCGATGTTACCCACTTCACCCTTGAAAAGGGAGACGAGCGTATCACCATAACCCAGTTTGACCTCGACTTCCGCAGCTACCTTGTAAGAGGAATTGGGGAACGGCAGTTCCTCCTCCGTCTGGGCAAGCCCCTCGGAATTGACCGTAAAATCAAAGAGATCAGGACCGTCGGCCACCATGTCGACCCGCAGCGCGCGAACGCGCTTCTTGTCGTCGTCGGACATTGCGGTACCATCGATGAGAATCTCAAAATCCGCATCACTGCGATCACCATCGCTCATCGCTTAGCTCGTCCCATAGGGTGTACCCGCAGGTACGTCTCGCGGGTTATCGATGTTGTTGAATTCCGCGTCTGCTTGCCAATTCTCCCCGGAGATATCCTGGGGTGTCTGTTTTCCCGTCAGTATGCTGACCGACCCACCGGAATCTGTGGCGGTGTTTGTTCCCGTCCACACTTCCAGAAACGTCTCGACCAGCTCCAACTGCATATTGGCGCGAATCGGTACACCGTTCGGGTTGAATCGCGTGAACGTAATATTGCAGGACTTGATTACGCAGGTGAACCTCAACTCGCTTCCCCAGGCAAAGCTCAGGTTCGGTGGTTCTGGTGGTGACAAACTTGTGTCTACGTTGGCCAACGAGGCGATGTTGTTCACCCACGGCAGCACGCTCTCTGCTTCGGTTCCGCCATCTGACTTCCAGGAGGTGTCGTACTCCAGCTTCATCGAGATCGTTCGGGCCTGGCCAGCTGTGAACTCCTGTTTGGGAGTGTCTTGTTTTGACTGAGGCTGGGCGTTCCACGGAACCGTCTTCTTTACCGACAACTCGGCCGGGTTGAACATGACTGGGTACTCGGTTCCCGAGCCCGCAGTCTCGCCTTTTGGTACCTTCTGGAAGTACCCTTTTTCGAGCTGACTCATATCTTACCTCCCGTACCGTGTTGCTTCATCCTCGAGCTTGGACTTGATGATGCTGAAAATTTGTTCCGCCATCATTGCCAACTTGTCCCGAGGGGGCGAAGCAATCGCGCCTGCCGTCTCGGCGCGGTCGCCGTCATGGCCAGACTGTGAGTCCGTTTTGGCCAGTGGCTGAATGCTTGTCGGTGGTGCTGGAGCGTTTGTCCCAGCCCACGGTTCGACGTAATTTCGATCTTGCTGAACGGCTTGCCCCTGCACGAAGGGCGTTGTGAGCGTCCGCTGCTGCATTGGACGCCGACCGAGGCGCGTTGTCGTTCGTTCGACCTTTGCCTTCTGCGCTGTTGGGCTCGTGGATCGCACCACCTCCGCCCTGGTACCGGGCAGCGAGGGCGACTTATCTGCAGAACCATCTGATTGCGCGGCTTCGGCATCGATGTAGCGTGCCAGGCGTTGCGCCGCTGCCACCGCCACCGGCTCGTGTTGCAGGTCGATAGCCGTCCCAGCGCGATAACCCGAGTCAAAACCAACGAGCGATGATAGCTCGCGTTGTAGCCAGCCGAGACTCGAGGCGTCGGATTGCTGTCCCATGCCCCGCGATCGAGCGGCTCCAGCTCCCAGAATTGGAGACCAGCCGTCGGCGTCCTGGCGGCTGCGAACCGAGTCGGACTTCTTCGTCGGTACTCCGACCGCGGTCAACTCGCGTGTTGCTCGCACTGCGACCCGACCTAGCGCCTCGACCTCCGGCCTCCGTCCCGACTGAGCGATCTGTTCACCGACCGACTCTGCTACAGCGATGCCAGCTGTACTGACGCGTGATCTCGCAGGGGTGCGGCTCGAACTCGCCTGTGGAACTCCGAAAACAGGCGCATCGAGCGTCGCAGCCACGGTGGGGGATACCCCCAAATCACGCCCCGATGTGGGGGCGCCGAGGTTCAGCACCGAAAGAGCGGTCGAAATCGGGCTGGAGGCCGCCACTGATGAGGCACGAACCTCCTCTAGAATGCGTGAAACCAGCGTGGGCACCTTTGCCTGCGGCTCGAACTGGCTTGCAGTGGGCTTACTCTGTGGCAGCAACACTGCGCTTCTGAGCTGCGGGATCTTAAGCCCGACATCCGACAAGGCGCTGACGGCCTGCTCTCTAGTCGCTTGGACTGCTACTTGCCCTGAATGTGCTAGCCCTTGTGGTCGCGGTTCAGCCGAGGCGCCGATGAACTGAAGGGCGACACGCTGTGCGACCCGTTCAAGGGGGGAACTCGTCGATTCAGCCCGCGCAGAGAGCTGTGGGATCCCGGTGGCAGCAGTCGGCGCCTGTGACCGAATGATCTTAGGTACGCCGCTTGCCTGATCGATGAAACTCACCATCGGGCTCAGAAGACGGCCTGCGGTGTCGTCGAACCTGGCAAGTCCGACGGGCGCTCCCCGTTGTGCGGGAGTAGAGGAGCGGCGCTGGGCTGTTCCTCGCTGAGCCACAACTTGCTGAAGTGCTGCTGTAGGTGAGCCTTGACTGAGAACGCTGGCCCGTCTCGTCGTCCGCTGCAAAGAGTGCGAGGCTGCACCTTGAACCGTCTGGGCGCCTCCAAACCGGGAGACGTCCAGCATGCCGCCTTTTGGCGTACCAATCCAAGTGCCTTGGTCCGCAATCTGGTCAACTACACTGACGAGGGTCAAAGGCTCAGGTGACGTGCCTACAGATAACTGAGGGCCTGGGCCCGACGCCCTCTCGGCTGCCAATAATGGAAGCGTCAGTGAGTCATCTCCGAGCCCTGTTAGGTGCGGCGTGGGCCGGGGGCCAGGCGTCGCGACGTCCCTCAGTGCGAGATGTGCGAGCGGTCCAGTTGTTGCGCTGTCAAAATGAAATGGCAGTCCGACCAGATTGTCCACAAGGGCTCGACGCTTTGGCGAAACTGCCGTGCGCGCTACTTCGGCCGATGCAAACGCAGTAGCCTTCGCTCGTTCGGCGAGCGCTGATGCCCAAGACAAGGTCTCCCCTGAACGGGCGATCACTGGTCGCTCGGTAGCAGGTCGAACAGCAGGCGCCGGGCTCGCGGCGGAAGAAACAGAGCGAGCTGCCTCAGTCAGCGTTCCGGTTCCGGCCGCGGGCGCGCTGCCAGCAACAGTTGCGAGGGCTACGAGCTCTCCGCCCCCAGAAAGGACCGTCTCTAAGCTGCGAATCTCGCCAATCGAACGATCGCCGCCGGCTGCTTCGAGCTCACTCACTCGAGAAGCGATTCCCTGAATTCGCAACCGATCTTCGGCGAATGCTTCGACCGACGCCGAGAGCGGCTCGATGGACGTGCTGCGACTCGTCAGTCCGGGTTCTGCACGGTCAGCGATTGTGAGCTGGCCCGTCGTGGTCGACATGGGTTGCTGCAACCGCTGGGATATCAATTCTAGCGATCGAATCGCGGCCACTGCTCTCTGGGACGCCACTCGATCCTCAACGGGGCGCGCGGCCGCGGAAAGCGGTGAAGCCTCGCGGCCTGGGACCGAGCTGACTGCGCGAAGTTGGGTCTTGTCGTCGCCGGTCACCGCCACGAATTCGGGAACGAGTTGTTGGTCGAGCGGGAGCATCCGTCGAGCCAACCCACCGGAGCGAGGTGCACTGACAATCTGCTGGGGCGCCGTGCCCTGGATCGTCGGCGCGGGAGCCGAGGCACGTTTTGCGAACCGGGTCGCGGCCCTCAGCGCTGCTGGAACAGCCTCGAGTGCGCTGAGTTCGAGGGTGACCTCGCGCTGTCCGGATATCTGCGCCAGCATTTCAGCCAGAGCAGAGCCAGTTGCCAGTGGTGTACTTGATAGGAGCCGCTCGATTCCTCGTTTGGCCGTGTTCGGGACCGCCACGGCAGTCGGCGCGCTCGGCTTCTCCGCTACTCTTCCGAGCACGACTTCGGATACCGTTTGGGCGGCCGTCTTCGGCGGCAGACTTATCTCAATGAACGACCTGGTGGGCGCACCGGCGAGCCGAAGGGCGGAGGTTCCACCCGCTGACTGCTGAAGAGCGAGTGTTCCAAAACTGGTCGGAACAAAGCCGAGTCGGCGTTCGGGTTCCATCGCATCGTCGAGATCCAAGAGCGCAGCTCTGGCCTCCGGAGCGGACATCGCCAGACGGGCTGCCCGTCCGGCCCTTTGCAAGACACCCGCCTTTTCATCGGCCGGATCGGCCGTCTCCTGAACGTCTGTGCCCATGAGCAGGGTCAGGGAAAGAGCCTTAGCAGGACTGAACAACTTCCAGCTGCGACGTTCCGTTGACCGCTCGAATCGTGTGGCATCTTCGCGTACTCCGGGCGTGGCCTTCGCAGCCAATTCCGAGGCAGCTGCCTGCGGCGGTAGGTGCGCTACCACTGCATCGAGTCTAGCCATGTCGCGTGGGCGCTCAACAACGCGAGCAACGTCGCCGGATATTGGGCGGAAAGGCCGTGCCGCGCTCGAAGCCAAGCTAGCAACGTCATCAGTCTCAGCTAAACCAGCCGAAGCTAAATCCCGAGAGATCGTAGGCTGGGGGGGTGAGGCCACTGGAACGCTCGTTGGAGCTGGAGTCTGTGCGAGACGCAATGCCGGATGAGACTGTGCAATCTGCGTTCTGCTTTCTGCCCGTGGCGAAACCAACTGCCTGAGAGAAAGAACCGGCAAGTCCAAAACTGTGGAGCGTGCCGCCCGCGATGCTCGCGGCCCAACCGTCTCGGCGACGGCACCGGAATGGGTACTCGTACTGGCCGCCGATAACCGCGCAACTACGCCTTCGGCTATCTGGCTCTCTGGGGGTGACAGAATCGGCTGCGCTATTGCCCGGTGACGGTCCGCTATACGGAGCGCCATCTGAGTGCCACCACCCGGTTTAGCGGGGTCGGGATCATAGGCCTGCAACCCAGAGGCAAGCACGCTCGAAACAGGGGGTGCCGGCAGGGACAGCATGACCGACTCGACTGGCGAGAGGTAGCCGCGGCTCGGCTGCGGCATGGCCGCTCTCAACGGCGAGTCAAGCCCGGTGTCTCGGATGGCGCTCGCGACTCCCTCGGTGATAGCCACTTGGGATCTGGCGGCCACCCCCTGAAGGAGCGGTCTACCAGGTACCTTCGGCCCGGGAGCGTGTGCACTGTTGAGTGACCTGCTCAGTAGCGCTCCGCCAGTACGATGGTCCAGGCTCTCGATGATTCGGGCCCGACTTCGGCTCGGTCCACTGGCGATTTGAACACTTCTAGCGACCTTCTCTGTTTGATGCACAAACGAGAGAAGAGAGCTCGCAAGGCCGCTTAGCACGCGTCCATCTAAGGCGATGTCGTCGACCACGACCGGACCAGGCGCAGGTCGCCGTTCGGCCGGCTTCGGAGTCGTCGGCCGCGGTAACTGCACAACTGGACTGCTAACGGCTCGAGGAGTGCTTGTCGTAGGCTGAACGTCGCTCGGCGCCGACCGACCCTCGAAGCCCATCAAACGGACCGGTTCCATCACGCTGAGATCCAGCGAGGACATGGCTGCCGGAGCTCGTCGTTGAAGGTGCTCTGACCCTTCGCTAGTCTGAAGTAGGGAGGCAACGGCGGTGGCGCCGATTTCCCTCTTCTTTATTGTGAGGGCGGGCTTTAGAGAGATCATTGTAGAGAAGGCTGCGACCTGTCCGATCCCGGAGGGATAGGGTGACCGAGCTCGTCTCGTAATCGTTCGAGGCGGCGCGACTTCCGGCTGTGTTGAAGAATGCACCAGAGAGGTTATCGACCGCGGAGCCTTTGGCCCCCCGTCGAGACCGAGGTAGCGACGCGGCGCGACCGTCGGGAATGTCTCGGGGTCAATTCCCTTTTGGAGCAACTCCGAGCGTTCGATCGCGACCCAGGCGTGCTCTTTGACGGCGGTAGGAAGCGTCGCGTAAGCACGGGGTGCGGTCGATTCACGAATCCATTTCGAGAGGCCGGGTACAACCGTATCCACGCGTTTAGATAGTTCCGCGATTCTACGAGCGCGGGCGACGAGACTTTTGGGTATTGCTGGTCGGGCGCGCTGCGGAACTGGGGTGGCTTTCGGCTTGGCCGGTGTGGACGGTCGCACGGTCGCAGCCATCGAAGAGGCGCGCCAGGCCTCGCGAGCAAGTTGTTCTTCTTCATCGGCGAAGAGCCAGAGGAGATCAGCCCCCAGGGCATTGGCCCAGGCGTAGGGATAGAGCTCCTGAGAACCCTCGATCATTGGCCGGAACTCGAGACTGGCTGCCAGTGGTAGATAGCGAAGCCCAACTTCTACAGCTAAGGCCCGAGGAGCCAACGACAGTGCTGAGAATTGGACGAATTGCTTCCCTTGCAGGCGCCCTAGCCGGGCATCAGCAAACAACTCACTGTTGCGAGTGGTTGGAACCGACATCGCAAAGGAGGCGTGTTTGAGCATTCGCGACGTCAAGACGTCCGCGGGTTCATGCGTTTCTGGTGTCTGGCCGCCCTGCGCCATATCACCTCACTCCGAGCAGCTGTGCCCTCGGCAGAATCAGAGGGTCAGCCCTCAAAATAAATGTATTCGCAGGCCAATGTGATCTGCTCGATTGAAAGCGCTCCGGAACCACCGTTCAACGCGGGTGCATCCCATTTCAATGGGAAGGCTCGTTCGAACACCCAAGTTGCGGTGTTGTCCATGTCTTCACCCATCATCATTGTGATGCGGCCATCGTATCGATCGGTTGCGGTAAACACCGCGGTGTTCTCGAACCACCCGGTCAAATTCAGGCTGGTTGCGGGAAGAAATCCGTATTTCAACGTGATATCGCCGTAACTGGTCCGATTCACGAACTTGTGGGACTTGTAATTGACGCCGCCTTCTTTGATCTCGTAGATTTCGTTGCTCGCGGACAACCCACCGACCTCTTGAAACGAGCCCCAATACATCCCGTCGATTTCGACTGAAAAATTGTGTTGAATAAAGGGATCTTTACGTTCCATCCGCAACCTCTTTCAAACAGCCCCAGCGACCCGACCTCTTATCGAGTCCGCTGCGTTCGCTTGCCATGTATCAATAGTAAGTCGCCATTTGCGGAGCACAAGACGTTTGCAGCAGAAATCTGTGGGCGACCGCTCCGCACCTGGCTTGGTCGTCTTCTATCCCTGTTCGGGCAGTTGCTGTTCAAGCTTGAATATAATGAACTCAGCGGGACGGACTGGAGCGACACCAATCTCTGCGACGAGCTCACCGGCCACAATTCGTTCCGTCGGATTGGTTTCGGCATTGCAGCGAACAAAGAAGGCGTCTTCGGCGGTTTCACCTGCGAAATAGCCTTGGTCGAAGAGCCCCTGGAGAAAGCTCTTGGTTTGACGTTCAACCGTCCTCCAGAGATCCTGATCGTTGTTCTCGAACACAACCCATTGTGTACCGAGATAGAGCGACCGTCGCAGCGCGTTGAACACCCTGCGAACAGGGACGTGAAGCCATTCCTTGCGACTTGATAAGGTCCGAGCACCCCAGATCCGAATTCCGCGTGAGGGCAGGATTCGTATGGGGTTCACCTGGTGGGCGTTGAGATAACCCAGCTCCTCCTCCTCGAGGGACATCTGCAAGGTAATCGCCTCTTGCACTGTCTCGTTCGCCGCGGCGCGATGCGGGCCAGACTCTCGGTCGCATCGTGAAAACACACCAGCGACGTGACCCGAAGGAGGTACGACCTTGTTGCCCTCCCCCGTTTGGACGGTGATCCACGGATGGTAGATGGCACCGAAAGCGGAGTCGAATTGAAGACGCCAAGCAATGGCCTTCTCGGTGTCGAAGCCGGCCGGGAGATCGAGAATCGCAAACCGGTCAGCCAGCCGCTCGCAGTGTTCGAGCACGGCTTCCTGTACAGTCTCGATATCTCGTTTGCCTCGAAAACCGGTTGGGATCTCGATGCACGCCACCAGATCGGGTACCGCGATCAAGTCGATCTCTTCGTTTTCCTCGAGTGCAGCCAACCCGGCTCTGTAGCCGGGTCCCTGGTCAAGACCAATAAAGTCCTGTGGCGTAATCGAAGAGAGTCCGTCGCCTCCTCCAGTGAGTCGGGAGGCAGGTGTTGCCACCGGCAGTCGATCCTGAATCGGGGCTTCACTTTCGACGACGTTGATGACGACGAGACTGCTGTTCTTTGCGATGTAGCGTTCGACGTAGCGCTCGCTGCCCGGAGCAAAGGACAGACCGGTGTGTCGTTCCCGTTGCCCACCCAGGCGCACGGTTACAACGAACTCGACCGGCTCGACATAAATCAGGTCTGAGGACTTGAATGGTTCGGTGACCGCATCTCGGTCGTTGAATCGAAGGACTTTGGATCGTACGTCAGAGAGAACGGCATAGTGTTCCTTTCCCCCGCCTGAGATCTTCACCAGGGTGCCCTTTTCAAAGCCTCTGGCACTCTTGACTGTGGCTTTTGTGCTGCCCTCATCAAGGTCGAACGTCAGGTAAGTCTGGATCTTTGCTTCTGGGAGTTCCACAGCGATCTCGAGATCGTTGCCCCAGGTTCCCTCGTTGGCGGCTTCGATCTTGAGGGTCGGGTTGCCGGACGCATCGTTAACGGTGAACGCTGCAGCGGTGGCCTTTTCGCCCCGTCCTCGACGGTGAGCGATCCTCATGATGAAGCAACTCTTGCCCCCGTTGGCAAAAAAGCCATACACGGCCTCTGGCAGATAACTACCTTCGACGCGAGGTCCGAATGTGCGGGTATAGTTGTCGAAGCTACTTACAGCGACCGGTTCATCGACCGGTCCTCGACTGGCGAGGCCTAGGAATACCGGCACCCCGGTATCGCCAAGACGGATAGGACTTCTGCGCCGTTGGTTGCGTTCAGTGTAAACGCCAGGCGCACGGTAGTCGCGTCGGCTCATGGGTAACCACGCCTCCAAGCGTACGTCTATAGTTGGTCACGGGGGTTGGCTTTAGCCGGATCGCGTTGCGTTGATCTCTCGATTAATCTCGGAGATCTCGCGGATCCAGACTTGGCGTTCCCTGTGCTCCATCTCTAGGACAGAGTCAAGCGACCAATGGAAATGATAGGCAATGTACGCTACCTCCTGGTAAATCTTCTCCAGGGGGTAGCTTACGATTCCCCCAGCGCGAACCCCATATCGACTTCGTGATCCTGCCCGCAAGCGGGGCAGGTCACCTTGACCATACTGCTACCTTCTTCATTAACCTTTCGGTAAAACTCTTGAAGGTAGGCCAAGTCAGCCGAAAACAGGGCTTCAACGACGTTGGGCGTCACGGATTTAATTGAGCCTAGCTTTGAGATCACCCGCGAAAGCAGGATGATGACGAGGTAGGCCCGATTGGCCTGCACGCGATAATCTTGCAGAGGCAAGATTTCATCGCGCGCGGTGGCCAACCGCATAACCCCTTCGCGGTGTACATTCCCGTCTTTATCGACGTAACCTTTTGGAAGGGTGAACTTAAACTCTGTTTCGAAAGCCAAGCTCTCTCTCCCTCAGGCCGAGGCCTTAAGCTTCCTCGAACCACTCGATAACGACAACCATTTCCTCTGTGAGGACGTCGTTGCCTTTACCGTCTAGCGATGACATCTTCCACGATTTCGGGAAGCACTCAAAGCAGTTCCATCGTTTGATTTCGCCGCCGTCTGGCATCGCGTTGTCACAGAGAATGATGGACATCTCTTTACGAGAGTAGTCACCATTACCGCAACGAGCTGCTTCGATCCAATCGTTGAGGACGGTCGTCGTGATATAGCCCTTCTTCAGGGTGATATCGCCGTACTTAACCCGGCCCGCACGTTTGCGCACGAGAACATCGTCACCGTTTTGGTACTCGATTACTTCCTGCTCGACACTCAGTCCGTCGACAGCGTTGAATGCGCCTGCATCCACGCCACCAATCTCGACTCGAAAGTTATAGTTACCAACCGGATCGTCGTCTGGTCTTCGCCCTGGCATTCAGCTACCTCCTTAGAAACTACAAAACGTTTAGCGAGAACTACTCGCAGTATTTAAGACTGAAGTCAGCCACAGGCAAGGCCCCGAGTGAAAGATTTTTCAAAAAAAACCAACACTCGTTGGGGCCGTGCCAAAAGGCTGCATGGTCAGCATTATTCGCTGACGTCACCACCGGTAGGCAGCTGGCCAATGCGGAAGATCACGAATTCAGCCGGTTTTACCGGGCACATTCCGATCTCGCAGATCAGCTGACCGGCGTCGATGACTTCTGGTGGATTGGTTTCTTCGTCACATTTGACGTAGAACGCTTGGTCAGGGGATTTACCGAACAGCGCGCCTGACATGTAGATCCTGGAGAGGAACGCTTTGATGTTTCGGGTAACCTTCTTCCAAAGGTTCTGATCATTGGGCTCGAAGACGACCCACTGGGTGCCCTTCTCGATCGAGTGCTCAACCATGTTGAAGAGCCGTCGAACGTTGACGTAGCGCCATTCTGGATCACTCGAGATGGTGCGTGCGCCCCAAATGCGGATTCCGCGGCCCTTGAACTCGCGGATGCAGTTGATGCCCTTGGGATTGAGGATGTCCTGCTCGCCCTTGGTGATTGTGTAGCGAAGACCCAAAGCGCCACGAACGATCTCGTTCGCAGGAGCTTTGTGTACGCCACGCTCGCCATCGACGCGTGCGTAAACACCGGCTACGTATCCTGATGGTGGCATGAAGATATTGCCTTTTTCGGGATCGTAGACTTCCACCCATGGGAAGTAGTAGGCGCCATACTTGGAATCGCGTGGCTTCGGCAGCTTGTCGACACCACCCTTCTCGATAACCTCTGGGGAATCGAGAACAGCAAAGCGATAACGCATGTTCTCGCAGTGCGACAACACCATGTCTTGGATCGCCGGGTCGGTCTGACCTGGGGCCACCACGATTGCGATCTCTTCAACTTCCTCAAACGCTTTGAGGCCTGTACGGGTACCAGGACCATTGTCCTCGCCCATGTACAGCGCCGCAGAGCTGGCTACTTTCTTGCCAGCCGCTTTGGCTTGCTCGACTGTGCCAACGTTCAATACGAACGCGATGCCACCGCCGTTGTTAAAGAAACCGTACACACCATGCGCGAGGTACTTGCTGTTTTTGAAGTCACCAAAGTGCTTCGTGTACGTGCTCCAGTTCGTGCATAGGATCGGCTCGTTGACCGGGCCTACCTCGCACTCACCGATGAAACCCGCAGTGCTGGTACCCACTGATTCGATAGGCTTGCTACCGCTGTCGACTTCTTCGACATAGACTCCGGGGGAAAGATACGAAGTTGCCATGGAACCGTGTCCTCCATTGAAAATTTGTGGCTACCCCTTTGGGGTGCCTGTGTCCGACTTTGTTTACGTCAACTTCACCGGCTAAATTGCCGGCCTAACTCTGCCCTCTCGTTGGCCTCTCTGGAGGTTCACGGGAGGACATTCCGATCTGCATATTCATTGCGCGTCGCACCTCTTGCATCGGCTTGTCACCGATCAATCGTGCGCCGACGCGGTACTGGATCATTGGCCTAACGGGCTCACCAATCGAGCGCCAAAACGCCATCGTCTCCTCGTACCCAAACTCACTCTCTTCCACCACGTAGATCGGAAGCCGCTCTCCGGGTCGAAGGCTTGTGCCATGGAAGCTTTCCTCGTGAATCTGAGGGTGCTCCATGAACACTTTCATGGCCAGTGCAAGCAGGACGTGCTCTTCCTCTGCCGTCTTGCCCCACGCCGACACCAAGTAGTACAGCCAGCAGACCGTCGGGGGTACCGTCTTGTACTCCCTTATCGCTCCACTCTCCTCGGTCGTCGAGACCAGAACCGCGTTACGCTCGCGATGGCGGCTATCAACCGTCACCGCAGTCAAGAAGAGGCATACTGCCGGCAACTTCTTGACGTTGTCCTCCGTAGGCAGGGTCGTGTAAACTTCCACGTCCCGGTAACCCTCTTCGGCGAAGCGACTCTCAAGGAGCTTTTGAAGGCTAACCCCAACATCCTTGATGATTTCAAACTGAGCCATTCAGGTCCTAAATCCTTCAGGATCAGCTGCCCCTTCAACTCCCAGGAAACGTCGCCGGGAGGGCATTGCTACCCGCGAAGAACAAAAACTTCTACGTAATGCGCCAGGGATAGTAATGCTGCTGCTCGGAGATTGTCAATGCGGTTGCAACGAACCATTTGGGGAAGTTTTATCGGAGCCGTCGCCAAAAACTGAAACGGAAAAAACCCAACAAAATTGGCTGGTTCCAACTAGTCGCACAGCGACGTCTCTCCGCTGCCGTTGTCGCGAAACTCGTTGTCGATCAAAATCACGTCAGATTCTTCGAGATCATCCGACTCGCAATAGACCCGAATTCCATACTCTCGGTTGTTCGAGATTGTGTTGTCTTCGATCGTCGCTTGCACACCACCGAGGACGACCAGGCCGTTTCGGGCGTTGTCGGTTAGCTGATTCCCGATGACAGTGGCCTCACTTCCGTCCGCCAGCGCAATGCCATCGCCAAAACCTTCTGGCGAGAGCGTGCCGTTCTGGGCGACGTTGTCGCGCAACACCACCTCCGAGTTCAGAACCATGAAACCCGGACCCACGATTCGGTCCAGCGAGTTCCCAATCATCTCCAAATCGCCCTGCCGACAATCGGTGAGCTGGATTCCACCGATGTTCGAATCCTGAATGTCATTACCTTCGATGGTCCCCGTGATCCTCAGTGCGCCGATCCCCGTGCCGACGGTTCGGACAATGCGGTTGTTCGCCACGCGGACGTGTGAATCAATGATGGTCAGTCCGTCCCCTACATTTGGGAAGGCGAGATCTTCACGAATGTCTTCAAGGGAGTTGTCGGCGATTTCTACGTCTGCCGAGTCGCTGACTGAGATGCCCGCCCCCCTGCAGTGTGTAAACGTGTTGTTCAGGATCTCGAGGCCGTCGTCTGCATATGAGCTGAACACGCAAGCTGCGTCTGAGTATTGACCTCGATTGTCGCGGATCACAGTCTGCCGAGGCTGGATGAGACTGACAAAACTATCTCGGATGTCCTCAAACACATTGCGCTCAACGACGAGGGCCGAGGTGTCTGTGAGGATGGGGTGCATCGACTCGGTGAACATGCAGCCTGTGATCGACGCCGTCGATCCACTCACGAAGACGTCAGTGGAGTTGCTCTCGAATTGGCAATCCAGGATCTCGGCTGTGCCCTCCGGACCCTCGAAGGCCGGCATGATGGCGAGTGCCGTGAGCCCGGCCCCCGTAAACGCTGAGTTGGTAATCGTGAGATCCCCGCCGCGAACTACGACACCTCGTGTCTCGACTCTCGAGAAGCTGGATCGATCAATCGTCAGGACACCGCCTGTGGCAGAGATCCCGTGTCCGTCGTCTGTGTTCACTTGGTCCGAAGCAACGTCCTGAATCGAGATCTCGTCGGCCGTGACGTTGCTCTCAGTCAACAGTATTGCAACACCAGTGATCTCGCTGAGTTCGAGTCCGCTGAGAAAGAGCGACTCTACAGTCGTCGCGCTTAGCCCGAATCCAGAGCAGGACTCCACAAGCACGTCCGTGACAGAAACCGTCCCTCCCTCTACTGATATGCAACCAGACTGCCCTCCCGAGATTCGGCCACCTACGATATTGAGCTCCGAGTCGGCAGCTGTGAGGGCCGGGGACTCGCCACCGACAAGCCCAACCGAGCTCAGATCAACAATGGAACCTGCCTCGACGGCAGCACCGTGAATCGTGAGGGATTCCAAGACGACCGCCTCGTTGGAGTCGATCAATAAGGTCGGCACCTCTGTCGCCTGAAGGGTGACTCCACCATCGCCCACCAGTTCGACCCGCTGCTCGATACGAATTTGTTCGACGTATACTCCCTCAGCCACATTGATTGTCGCTCCGGGAGGCGCCATAGCAAGGGCCGCTGCTACTGTTTGAAGAGGAGCGTTTTGGCTCCCGTCACCACCCGAAGCCGAATCTGCGTCTACAAAGAAGCTCATTCTCAAACTGGGATCTTCCGTCGGTGGAGGATCTTCGGCGCAGGCAGCGCAAGCTGCTCCCACCCAAAGAACCAAAATGAGCTTGTCGATGCTCATTGGCTCGGTCCGACAGTGGTCCGCACCCAGCCGAGATAATCGGCGCTGCTGTCGTTTTCGTCGACGGGAAGGACCAGCACCTCTGGTAGGTCGTATGGGTGCGTATCGTTGATGATCTGTTGCAAGAGCTGCAGGCGGTCCTGCACTGTCTTGATGATAAGAAGGGTCTCCTTGTCCTCGCAGACCTCGCCTTCCCACAAGTAGACGCTTGTGATTTTGGGCACGATGTTGACACAGGCCACTGCCGCTTGATCGACCAGAGCATGCGCTAGTCTCAGCGAATCTCTTTCCTGACAGGTGCAGAGAACGACCCGGACCGCGCTGGGATCCGGTGGAGTGGTTTGCTCGCCCATGGTTGATTCCTAGTCTGAGTCGGGAGGATCTTCTTGCGATTGAGTCATACTTTCTTTCAATTTGGCTGCGCGCTCGGCTCGCAGTTCTAGTCGCCTTTTGGCGTCACCCTTCTGGCCGATCGACCCCTGTCGAGCAAACAGGAAACCGATCACTACGCCCATGAACAAAATCAGGGGAATGTAAAGTATGTGACTTGAGCTCACTCAGAACCTCGGCTTAGGAGATGTTTCATCTGAGCATCGAGACCTGCCAGTTGTTGACGGGCTGAAGAGAGCTCGGCCTGCAGCGATTGGTTGCGCCTCCAGATCGCCAGTAGGAACCCAGCGACGAGCAGCCACATGAACCCGTAGGCCAAACTGACAACTAGTGGTGCTGAGACGGTTTCTGGGCGCTCCACTTGTGTAGCCGGTTGATAGCCCTCCGCACCGACGGTTTCAGAATAGACCAGCGACCCGGAACCTTCCTCTTGGGCGACGGCACCAACCGGAGCCATAGAGCTGATACAGAACAGAGCTGAGAGAGCCAATAGTACGTATTTCATGATGCGTCCTCGATCAGATACTCCCGATCGCCGATGTCTCGGCCCAATTCCTCGAGTTCCTCGGAAAGGAGCTCGGTTCGGAGTCTCACCCAAAAAAGCGCTACAAATAGAAGGCAGAAGGCGAACATACAAAACCAGAGAGCCAGCTTCATTTCGTCACCGATTCCTCCCCCCTCGCCTGTCACGACTTGAGGATGATTGCCACCCCATTTTTTGACTGCGTAACGAACTAAGGGGATGTCTGCGAATCCAAAAATCGCCAGAACTGCACCGACTCGGCGAGTCAGGGGCCCCTTGCCCCCGTAGGCTCGAACGAGAACGTAGGCCAAGAAGATGATGAAGAGTGCGAGAGTCAGCACCAGGCGCGGCTCGCCCGTCCAAAACGTGCCCCAGCTCTTTTTAGCCCACAAGGGCCCTGAAACTAGAACCATCGCGCAAAACAAAACGCCAACGGAGGCCCCAGTCCGGGCTATCGCGTCAGTCTTACCCGACGGTTTTCGCAGGTATACAATGCTAGCGACACAGCAGATAGTGAAACCCAGATACCCAAGTAGTGCTGCGGGCAGGTGAAAGTAGAAGATCTTCTGAGCAAACCCTAATTCAACATCGTTCGGGGCATCCTGAAAAATCAGATGGACCGAATAGAAGAGCGCAAGTCCTGAACCAATTACGATGAGCGGCACCAGCCAATTGGGGGTGGCGCCTGATTTTTCTTTCACGGCTTACTCCTCTGCCTCGACGACTGTACGGAACAGCCAGTTCGACACAACGATATAGATTGCGTCGAAGGCAATCATCAAGCGGGTCCAATCCCAAAACTCTCCAGCTTGCTCGCGGACCAGCGATTCGGTTGCGCTGACTGCTCCCACAAGTAGCGGGATTACGAGGGGGAAGAGTACGAGGGGCATCAAGACGCCTCGAAGTCTCGTGTTCACGAGCGCTGCGCTCAGCAGAGTACCGACCGTGACGAGACCGATGGTGCCCAGAAAGAGGAGCCCGGCCAGTGGACCAGCAAACCGACCCAGTGGAATTGAGAAGAACACAGCGACTGACGGCACGAGTATGAGCGCGACACCAAACAGCAACACCATGTTCGCGGCACACTTACCCCAGAAGATTGGGATGTGAATGTTTGGCACCAAACGCAGGGCCTGCATGCAGCCGGCCTCCCGCTCCCGCTCAAAACTGCGCGTAAAGATGATGGTCGCTGAAAACATCATCCCAATCCACAAGATCCCGGGACCCAGTTTGAGATACTCGTTTTCGGCGTCGCCGAAGATTCGCTCTCCTTCGAAGAATCCGAACATGAAAACCACGGCGAGCAGGAAGGCGAAGAAGGCGCTGGTAAGAATGACTTCCTTACTACGCCACTCGACCGTCAGCTCCTTCTGGAGCACTGCCAGAAAGAGTCTCATCCGCCCAATACCTCGGCGTAGGTCGTTCCGAGGGTTCCGGTACCCGGTTTGTCTGAGTAGCGAACACGGCCTTGCTTCATGATCACGACCTTGTCGGTCGACTCGACGGCGAGATCCATGGCATGGGTTGCTATAATGATGAGGTTGCCCTGGTCTCTTGCTTCTCGGATAACCTCGATCACTCGGGCCCTGCCAGCAAAGTCCAGCCCGCTGAAGGGTTCATCCATCAGCCATATCGAGGGCTCGTTGAGCATACCACGAGCCAAACTAAGCCGTTGTTTCATCCCTCTGCTGAAGGTTCTCACAGGCCGATCAGCCGCGTCAGTGAGTCCCACTCGGTCGATGAGTTCGGCGAGCCGTTTTTCGCGCGATTTGATGCAGTAAAGCTTGGCGAAGTAGCGCAGGTTCTCGAGGGCTGTGAGCTCACTGTAGACGAGCGCTTCGTGTGAAACCCACCCGATGAGGCCTCGTCCCTTGCGTTTCATGCGGTCGAAGCCGAGTTTCCCGCCGTAGTCGACGCGACCCGAACTTGGGGCGTCCAACGTGGCAAGGATTGAAAGGAGTGTGCTCTTGCCGGCACCGTTTGGACCGAGCAAGAAAGAGACTTCTCCAGCGTCGAAGGTCAGATTGACCCTGTGAAGTGCCCAGAACTTGCTGAACGTGCGGCACAGGTCCTCTGTGCTTATGAACGGTATTGCGCTCATGGCTAGGGGGAACCGGCCTCGCTGGGTGCGACGTCAATGCTTGGCGGATCAATCCCCAGTGTGGTGTAGACCCGCTCCAGCTTGTGGGCGAGTAGCAGGCCTTCGAGTTCGTACTCGGATTCTGGTATCTGACCACCCTTGTAGGCGCGCTCGAGATCTCGAAGGGCAGCGAGTAGCACCTGCCGTTTGCTGAAATTCTCGAGTTGGGTCCGCCGCTGCTGGGCCGCTTCCCCACCACCTCGTGTTCTACTTCGCCACAACCCAAAACACAGGAGAAAGGCCAGAATCAGACCGGAGATAGCCAGAGTCTGCATGTGGGACGAGGGCGTTGGCCACCCGTGGGTCCCGAAAACGAGTCGGGCAGACGAGTGCTCCGAATGGCCATCCTGAGCCGCTCGACGGGGCCGATCTCGGTATGGGTCCCACTGCGGGGTTTCGCCGCCCAGGGTCTCAAAACAGATAGCATCGGCGGCGATCGCGCCTTGGCCGCAGACGGGGACCGTGAGCTCGACGTCGATTTCGGGCGTTTCGAGGCGTTCGATGACCTGTGGGAGGATGACTACGGCTTCGCCGACGGGCATACCGATCTCTTGATCAAAGAGGTAGTCAGCGCTCTCATTGGGGAGGCTGTACTGAACGATCAGCTCGGCGGCCTCCCTCCGTCGGGTCCCTTCAGGCCACACTGGCGTTCGGAGCACCACCGAGTCCTCTCCGGCCATGGCCCCTTGTGCTGGTTCATAGACGTGAATGCCTTCGACGCCTTCTGGCATATGAATGACCAATCCTCTATCGCTATCTGGCTCTGGAACGTAGATGACTGGCTCGGTTGTTGCCAACAGCCAGACCTGCTCGACAGTGATGTAACTCTCGAATAGCTGGAGGAGCGTAATGAGCCGGGTTACCCCGATCGAGCTTGGATCTGAAGTACGAGGGAGAACCTCTATCTCAGTGGCTCGTACCCCTGCTAGGGACATGGGGCTGTCGGCATTGAAGACGATTTCGTCCACTGTGACAGTCGCCAGATAGACCAGGCCCTCATCGTCATTTGGGACCTCGAAAGAGGCCACCCCATCGACAATCGGGGCGTCGGTGGCACTCATTACTCCGGCTCCCTGGAAGACTCCGCGGAGCAGCACTTCTGTCGGCGGGTTTTGTTCCGAGTCAGCAACCAGGACCTCGACGGTGAGGGTTGCGGTGTCGGGCTCCTGAACAGCCTCGGCCGGTGTGGTTGGCTGTGATTGCGGTTCAGTTTCTGGATCGTCTGACGGAGCCTGAGCCCAGGCGGAACTCGTCAACAGCAAGCAGAGAATTGCCACTTTCGGGATGTATCTCATGACTTTGCTCCCGCTGCGCTCTGCGCGCTTCCGCAGCTCGGGCAGAATCGCTCCGATCCAAGGAGCCATTCGGAACAGTTGCCGCACTGCACGCCTGACTCAGCGAGCTGACCCCGCAGTGCTTTGAGGGTGTTTGCAGCTGACGCCTCGTCGGCGCCTCCCTGCGGTGCTGCTTCCTTGGGTGTTGGGGGCGTTGCCAGGGGAGGCGGGGCGAGTAGCTCGGTCTTGGCGAGATCTTCCTTGATTCGCGGTCCGTATTTCAGGCTGGAGCGTACCGCGTCGAGTCGTTCCATTATCTGGACGGTCTCGCCGAGGATGATCTTTCGCAACCGTTTGTAGTCACGCTCTCCGACCTTCCCGGTCTCGAAATCGAGTTCCATCTCCTTGAGGTTCGACAGCGCGATTCGTTTTTGGTTTGCCAGCTCGACGAGTTCGTGTTCCTCGATCGCAGCCGCTTCCGTATTGCCCTCTCCGAATACTTCAAAGGTGAGCACTGTCGCCCTTTGAAGTACAAAAACGAAGAGGCCGACTGACAACATCAGTAGCCCGAGTGCCATTGTTCAGTCCAACTCCCTCAATTCGTCTTCCAGACGGGATAGGTATTCGGCATCTTCTGGCGACTCTTCGCCATCGTCCGACGTATCTTTCGCGTCCTGACTCTCGTGGTGTTTCTTGCGTCGAGACAATGCAAACACCGCGAGTCCTGCCAAAAAGGCCCCCCCGGAAATACTCAGCAATGGAACCACCCAGACAAGACCGTCCTTGTCGGGGATCGCGATCGCGATGACGCCATACTCCTCTTCAAAGCCGTCGAGGATTTCTTGACGACTCAACCCTTCCGCTACTTGTCGGTCAATGCGGGAACGCGCCTGGCGGCCCCACTGGCACCCGGGTTGGCATTGATCGACGGCCTTTCGCCCGCAGGTACCGCACTGGCAGAGTATGCTGCCGTAGATCGCGGAGGCTTCCGATCCCTCCGAACGCACTGGCACCACGAGCTCGGATTGAGCTTCGGCTTCTTCTTGGGCACTGCCAAGGGCTGGTGCGAAGAAGATCAAGAGTGGAATCAACGACACCAGTAGCATCGCGGATGCGTCCGCCCGCAGCCGCCAAACCGGCGGGGCTCTGAGCTTCTCACTAGCCGGAACCGGCTCGGGCCACATGCAAATGATGACGCTCGCCACCACGATTAGCCCGCCAAACCAGAGCCAGAACGTCAGCGGATTGACGTGCATGTTGAACGACGCGAGAGTCGCTCCCGATGAGTCGGTTCGCCAACCTGCAATCGTTATATATACATCCTCGAGGATATTGGTGTTGATCGCGATCTCAGTGGTGTGTTTCATCGAATCGCCACCCGGGGCGAATCGGGTGCGGGTATAGTCAAAGCGAGATGGGCGAATTGTCTGCTCTTCACCGCAGTTGTTCAGGTCCAACTCTGAACCGATGCGCTCGCAACGCTTCATTGTGAGGGTCGCATAGATCGCGTCTTTATCGTCATGCCGCTCGTCGACCATACCGTGGAAGGTGACGACGTAGTCGCCCAGGGGCACGGATTCCCCATCACGCAAGGTCGCTTCCTGACTCACTTTGAATGCGTTGCCCGCTATCCCAAAGCAAATGAGAATGAAGCCGAGATGAACAAGGTACCCGCCGTACCGACGCCGGTGCTTGCTCATTAACGAGAAAAACGCAGCGACGAAGCCGGATCCTGTCTTCCTGCGTCGGCTGCGTATGCCGCGCCAAAACTCGAATCCTATGATGACCACGCCGAAAACCGACAGTGCGAGTGTCGTCTTAGCCATCCACACATCACCCGCACGGACTTCTGGTTGCAGTCCCGCTAGGCGGAACGAGTACAACCACCACAGTAGTGGAGTAATGGCGCAACTGACGAGCACAGGCACCATGAAGTTGCGACGGAAGTTCCTTATCGAAGCCTTGCGCCACGCAATGAGCGTTCCGACCCCCATGAAGAAGAGGACGACGATGGTAATCGGGATCACGAACTTGTTGAACCACGCCGCGCCGAGGGCGGTATCCTCGCCTGAGAGCAAATCGCTAAACTTCGGCCCGATTGTGCCCCACAGGACAACAAACATCAGGGCGAGCATTAGCCAATTGTTGAGTATGAAGACGGCTTCGCGATTGACGACGGATTCAAGGACCTGATCGCTGGTCATTTTCTTCCAGCGCCAGACCAATAGCATGATGCCGCCTCCGGCCACCGCGAACACGTAGACCAGGAAGGCGGGTCCGATCGACGAGGCGGCGAAGGTATGAACAGAGGCGATCATTCCTGATCGAGTGAGAAAAGTCCCGAATATGGTGAGCCAAAACGTCAGAACCAACAGCGAGAAGTTCCACCGTTTGAGCATTCCTCTTCGTTCTTGAATGATCACGGAGTGGAGCAGCGCGGTCGCTGTAAACCATGGAAGGATTGCCGCATTTTCTACGGGATCCCAGGCCCAATATCCGCCCCAGCCGAGCTCCTCGTAGGCCCACCGGCCACCGAGAATGCAGCCCAGCGAGAGGAACATCCACGAGATAAGTAGCCAACGGCGGGTGACCTTGATCCATGAGACGTCGAAGCGGCCCCGGAGCATCGCTGCGGCCCCAAAAGAGAACGGGACCGCGAATACGGCGTAACCAATCAGAAGCGTTGGGGGATGGATTGCCATCCAGTAGTTTTGGAGAATCGGATTGAGTCCTCCTCCGTCACTGGGAGGTGTCATCAGATAGAAGGTCTCGAATGGGTCCGAGAGGAACACCAACAACAGCAGGAAGAACAGAATCACTGACATGAGGATGACGTGCACCCACGGCATCAGGTCAGGTACCTTTCGACGAGCTGTGGTAATCGCTATTGACGAACTGGCGGCAAGCACTGTGGCCCAGAACAGGAGGGAGCCCTCCTGCCCCCCCCAAAACGCCGACAACAGATAGAGCATCGGCATTTTGTTGTCGCTGTAATGCTGGACATACTTGATGGAGTAGTCGTGGGTCACAAAAGCATTGGTCAAAGCGAAGGCAGCGATGAAAATTGCTGCGGTGGTCAGATAGACACCGTGGCGGCTCAGGTCGGTAAGTCGGTTGGAGCGTGCTTTTGCGGCAATGAAGCCGACTCCGATAGTAGCCACAGCAGATGCGAGGGCGATCGCAAGCCCTGTACTACCGATTAAGCTATTCACTATTGTTCGTTCCTGTGTTGTTTTGATTCGCCGTAGGCGCTTCGCCCTCATAGCGGGAGGGGCACTGGGCTGTTAATGAGGCGGCCTCAAAAGTCGCCTGGTCGGTGAGCTCGCCGGTGGCGATGACACTCGCTCCGTCGCGGAACTGGTCGGGCACCGCGCCCTGAAAGGTCACCGTAATAGTCTCTTCCTCAGCGGTCAGAATAAAAATGTGCTGATCGACCGTACCTTCCCGAATCATGTGAGATCCCTCGACGACAGTGCCCCGCAGTCGTATGGTCTCACCGATCAGGCTGCTGTCCGCGACGGCCTGGTTCACTTCATAGTAGTGAACCGTGTTGGCCATGGAGGACAACACGATGAAACCAACTGCGCCCAGTACGACGACTACTCCTATCCAGAATCCGAATGAACCGTGGCGGTTCGGGCCGTCTTCGAAGGAGTGCTCTACATCGACATGTTCCTTTGCGCTCATCCGCCGATCCTCGACATTTGTTTCTGTGTACCGTTACCTTCAGTCAGGCTGAAGTCGTGGGTTTTGTGTTTTCCGAACAAGGCAACCCGGATGGCCTCAACCAGTTCG
>CAZDBH010000006.1:0-57446 GCA_964503485.1 uncultured Bradymonadales bacterium
CCCGTCCGTAATCTGGGCGGGGCTGCGCCCCGGCCCCCCTAACCAACCCCAACGGCGGGGTCGATTATGATCTGCGCTTCGGCCGAATCGGACCCACGGGAAACGGCGGTCCCGAGGACGGGTCACAGAACGACAACTCCTGCGATGCACAGGAGGCGTCACCGGGTGTCTTCGTTTCGGACGAGACCGGTTGCATCGACGACGAGTGGACCGGCGATGTCAATGCGACGTTGAACTATACGACTCTGGCCTATGAGGGAGGTGACGAGCTCGCGCCGTGGGAGCTGCACGGTGATTCGGACTGTGTGGAGTGGGCGGGCGTCAGCGATATCTATGGTATCCCGCACGCCCCATTCGAGACGGAAGCGGGATCCCCGAGGGTTACCTTGGACACCTTCCAAGAGAGCATCAACACCTCGGAGGGCGGCGAGTTCGTCGGTATCGTGATCCACCCCCTCTCCTACGTGGATGGCCCGACGGTCGCATTCCCTGGCAACGCGCAGGCTCAGATCGAGGAGGTGTTCAACTTCCTGGACAGCGCCACCGAGAACAGCCATTTTCCGCTCCCATCTCAGACGTTGAGTGAGGTTTGGGCGGCCGACGAATTCGGTTCAGGCAGCGGATGCCGAGATGCTCGCTAGCGAGCGGGCTCGATATCGATTTCAGCGATTGGTTTATGAAACGGATTCGCATCTGACACCCGCACCGTCATCCGCAACGTACCATCAGCGTTGATGAGGTAACTCGTTGGATACTCCTCATCAGACGAGGCCGTCGCCATGATTGGGTCAGCTCCCCAGCCCGCCCCGGTCAGATGAGCGAGATACATCAGAGAGACCTCATCGGAATCCATGCCAGCGTACTGTACCGAGAGATTGGTCTCGGTCTCTTCACCAAATACACACGCACGTCCTCCCTCGAGGACCAGTTCGTATTGCTGTAGGCCTTCAGGGACGCTCCGCTCTGGGCAGTCTTTTGAGCATCCGCTGAGAACCGCAAAAGATAGAAACGCCACAACCAACGCAGTCTTCATGACTCCTCCAATTCCGATATTGACCAAAATCTCACAAGCCTATCGGCCTGTCTATTTAGGGGCGCTCATCCTCGTTTGGCGCCGTGCGAGGGAACCGGGCGACTCGTACTGTTGTGCCATCGTTGACCCAGCCATCCGGCGGGCCTACCCTGCCTCCAAACAACCTACCGACGGAGCCATGATGCGGGTACCAATGATTCTACTCACGGTCGTGACACTGGCACTCAGCACAGTGACGTGCGGTAGTGACGAGAGCACGGCATGCGGCGAAGCTGAGGTGGATCTGGTGGGGACCGATTGCACCGTCTCGTGGCCGAGCTGCGAAGGAGGGGTCACATACTCAGTCGAGTGCTCCCAGACCTCAGCCAACACCCCCAATTACCGCTGCACTTGCGTTGAAAACAGCGTGCGCGGCGCCTCTTTCAACGCCGAAGGCTACTGCCTGCAACCACCAACAGCGGTGACCGCTCCCGCAAACACAGGCTGTGATTGGGCCATCGACGCGAACTGAGTTCGGCTCGGTCGTTCTCCCCCAAATCCGGAATCCGAAGGTCGGGAACGATCAGGAAGCTCGTTCGGGGATGTCACCCCCGACGCGGGACACCAGACATTGACGAATCTGCCCGGGTCAGGCACCACAGTGGTCATGTACCGACCCATGCTGTCCCTCGTCGTACTCTGCTCATTCCTGCTGACCCTGGCTTGTGGCGGTGATCCGAAGGAATCGCCAACCCCCCAATGCGATGGCGTCGTCTGTGGTCAGGGTGAGGTCTGTTCCGAAGAAGATGGTCTCTGTCACTGTGGGGCAGTTGACGGTTTGGTATGTGAAGACACCGCCACCTGTCTTTCGGCCGAATGCGTCGCTTCAGTTTGCAACCCCGATACGGAACCCTGGAGCCCAGGACAGACAATCTACCGTGAGGCGACCACTGACTGGGGACTCGATGGCGTACAGGGGGTTCGGCTCGGATCGGTCGACTTCGATGGCGATGGCTGGACCGACCTGATCGTACGCCGGGGGGGCACAAGGCAGGACGATTTTGGACCCGAGGGAGTCCGTCACACCTGGTTGCTGCGAAACACGGGCGAGGGCGACTTCGAGGATGTGACGCAAGTCTCTGGTTTCTTGGGCTCCCGAGAGAGCATTGGCGAAGACCTCGGCCGCCCGGTCGAGGTGGTCGCGTGGGGCGACATGAACAATGACGGATTTCTCGATGCGTTCGCGGGAGCCGATACCACCAACGCAACGGTGTTGGGCGGAACCAGTGAGTTGTTAATCAATGCAGGTGGCGTCTTTCAGTTTACCGCGGAGCAGGCGGCAATCAGTGATTTGATCCTGCCCGCTGGGGCCTCGTTTGTCGACGCAGATCGCGACGGGCGGCTCGATTTGTGGCTCACACAGAACGCACCGGCAGGCGCCAACGGAGGCCTCACGCTTCTGCAGGATCGGCTTCTGCTCGGTGACGGCCAGGGATCAGTCGAAGACGCGACTGTGTCCCTTGGGCTGGTCACTCGAGACTGGCGGAATACGTCGGATATCAGCGACGGACTGTCCCACAGCCGCGCCTGGTCCTCGACAGCCTGTGATCTCAACGGCGATGGCAACCCAGAATTGTTGGCCTCGTCCTATGGGCGTGCTCCAAACCACCTCTGGCGTGCAAATTTCGACGACGGCACCTTGACCTACATTAATGAGTCGATTGCCTCGGGTTACGCGCGGGACACCAACGAGGAGTGGTATGACAACCAATTTGCGGCCTGTTTTTGCCGCAACAATCCATCCGCTGAGGACTGTGACCTGGCGGTGACGCCACAGGTCAATTGTGCCGGAGCCGCCAATTGGCGCCATGATTCGGACCGCCAACCCTACCGCCTGGGAGGTGTGAGCGGAACCACAGTCTGCGGCGACGTCGACAATGATGGGGATCTCGATCTCCTGACCACTGAAATCAAACACTGGTGGGCGGGCTCCAGCGCCGACGGCAGCGAACTCCTGATTAACGACTCAGACGTTGGTGGAGCGGTCCGCTTCGTACGACCAGGACGCACGGCCTACGGACTCGAGGTTCCGCACCACAGCCGCACCAACTGGGACGAAGGGCACATGACCGCGGGGATGTTCGACTTCGACAACGACGGGCGCCTCGACCTCTACATCGGGGGATCGGACTACCCAGGAAACCACGCGCTGCTCTACCACCAACAAGAGGCCGAACAGCTCTTGTTCGAGCGCGTTGATACCGCTGACGGAATCGACCACAACCGCAGTCATGGTCTGGCTGTTGCCGACTTCGATCGAGATGGCGATCTCGATATCGTACTCGGCCACTCGCGATCCCGCTGTGACGAGACTGCCCCAAACAACTGCTACGAGACGAGCCAAGTCCGTTTTTTCGAGAACACCTTCGCAGACGAAACCAACTGGATTCAGCTCCGTCTCGAAGGTGGAGCACTAACTAACAGAGCTGCGATTGGCGCCCGTGTTCAGGTGTCCACAGGGGACATGATCCAAACCCAAGAGATTGGTGGAGGACACGGTCACTACGGCATCCAGCACGATTTGGTTCTCCACTTTGGCCTCGGTTCGGCGTGCGAGGCGACTGCCACGATACGCTGGCCCGACGCTGACCTCACCGAGCAAACGGTGGGCTTGCTCGCCGGCCACCGCTACCTACTCGTGCAAGGAGCAGCCCCAGTCGCCCAGCAAAGGGATTGACGGCCGTTCTTCATATCTCTCACGCCAGCCTCGCGAACGTACTGAGCGCACGTAGTTGTCGCTCGACCGAAAATGGTACTACTGTCATCAAGGCAACCAGGGCGTGATGACAATGAAGCCGAAAGATCGTCGTACGACACTGATCGAAGAAATTGATCAGCTCACAGCTCGAGGAACCGACGTTGTCGTCGAGAATTACCAGGCCACAACTCTGCTTCATTCGCGCGATCTCCAGTTCCATCCAACGCTTGACGACCTGCCAACTGACGTCGACAACGCGGAATTCAACTTCGCAAACGGCCTTGCCGACAGGGCGGCGGATATGGCCGAGCGGCTTGGACGTTATGAGGTCGGACAGGAACTCGGTCGAGGCGGGATGGGACGGGTTTTGGCTGCGTTCGACCCAGAGCTTCGCCGAGGCGTAGCAGCCAAGGTCATTCTCGATCTGGAAACCCTGAGTAATGCCCAAATCGCGCGTTTTGTGGCTGAGGCCCAGATCACCTCTCAGCTCGAGCACCCCTCGATCGTCCCTATCTACGACATGGGGATTACCGCCGAGGGAACGCTTTACTACGTGATGAAGAAGATCGAAGGGCACACGCTTTTCGACGTGATTTCCGCTCTCGCCACCGGAGATGAAACAGCCCACTTGGAGTGGAATAGGCACAGATTACTGAGTGCATTCATTCGCGTTTGCCAAGCCATGGCTTATGCGCACGATCGCGGGGTTCTTCACCGCGACCTGAAGCCGAGCAACGTCATGTTCGGTTCTTACGGCGAAGTGCTGGTCCTAGACTGGGGGGTTGCTCGCCTCATGGGTGATGAGACCGAGGTCGTCTCTACCAAGAAGGTCGACCGGGTTTCGATAAAGGCCACAAGGGATGGCGCAGTCATCGGAACGCCGGGATACATGAGTCCCGAGCAGGCCAAAGGCGACCTGCATCGGCTGGATGGGCGCAGCGACGTGTGGAGTCTGGGCGCGATGCTCTACGAGATACTCACACACTGCCCAGCCTACACTGGCAAGACGCCGTTTTCGATCATGATCAAAGCCATGGGTGAGCCGCCCGTCGATCCGCGGCGCCGGGCACCTCACCTTGCCGTCCCTGACGAGATCGCTGAGGTCTGCCTTCAGGCGATGAGCCTCGACAAAGCCCAACGGCTCGAATCGGCTGGGGCGTTGGCCGTTGCTTTGGAGGGTTTCCTCGAAGGCCGCAAACGCCGAGAGCGTGCACTGGAGCTGGTGTCCTTTGCCTCAACCAGCCAGTCAGAGGCGACAGAATTGCGCGAAACGGCCGTGACTCGACGGGCCAGCGGCAGGGCAGCTCTGGAGGATGTCGCTCCAAACGCACCGATTTCCGAGAAGCTGGCGGCTTGGCGCTTGGAGGATGAAGCCGACCGAATGGAGTTGGAAGCCGACCAGAAAGAGGCCCAGTACGTCCAGACGCTCCGACTCGCACTAAACTACGCACCCGAACTTCCCGAAGCGCACCGAGCGATGGCCGCCCATACACGAAAACTGCACCAGAGTGCCGAGGCCGCCCGTGATACCGCCACGGCTGCCCGATGGGAGCGGTTGTTACGCCATTTCGACCGAGGTGAGAACGAGGCGTATCTGGAGGGAGTTGGGGCACTCAGCTTGGTTACTGAGCCGCCGGGAGCGACGGTTACCTTGGCCAAATTCGTGGAACGGGACCGCCGGCTCGTTACGGAATCTGAGATAGGGCTAGGGCAAACGCCATTGCGAGACGTGCAACTGCACATGGGCAGTTACTTGCTCACGCTGACCCGAGAGGGGCACGAAGATGTGCGTTACCCGGTATACATCGGCCGAAACGAGCACTGGGACGGGCTCCCTCCTTCTTCGAACGAGCACGTTCCGATCGTTATGCCAAAGACAGGAGAGATTCGACCGGATGAGGCCTACGTACCCGCAGGGTGGTTCTGGGGCGGGGGCGACTCGGAAGTGTCCCTCGGTTTCCAGCGAGAACGGCATTGGATAGACGGGTTCGTCATGGCACGCTTTCCCGTCACCAACCGACAGTACATCGAGTTCCTCGACCAGATTTCGCACGAAGAAGCGCTCCAGTACGTACCTCGCGAGCGACCCGGAACGGCGGGTGAACTCGGCGCCGAGATCTACGGTCGAGACGCCTCGGGGAAGTTCTGCCTCAGAGAGGACGCCGACGGTGATTTTTGGGGCCTGGATTGGCCCGTGATCATGGTCAATTGGAACGCAGCCAACGCCTATTGCGACTGGTTGGCCGATCGAACGGGTCAGAGTTGGCGACTGCCCACCGAACTCGAGTGGGAGAAAGCTGCGCGTGGTGTAGACGGTAGGGCCTTTCCCTGGGGTGATTTCCACGATCCCACCTGGTCTCACATGTACAACAGCCACTCCGGTAGGTGGTTGCCCACGGCCGTGTCGGCCTATCCCGTCGACGAGAGCCTGTATGGCGTGCGCGGGTTGGCAGGCAATTGCCGCGATTGGTGCTCGGACTTGCTGGTGGTCCCCCATTCGGGGCAGCGCAGTCGTCCGATCGCTTTGCAGACCCCAGCCAACAGCAAATTCCGAATGGTTCGTGGCGGTGGCTGGAACATGGACGCCGACCGGTGCCGAGCGGCCCATCGGGGCGCTCAGCACCCCAACGCGGGAGATGTGTCGATCAGCTTCCGTCCGGTGAGGGGGATCGGTCACTCAGTATCGACGCACGACCAAAACGGTGACTAGAAGCGGGAGAGCGGAAGGCATAATGAATCCGAATTCGCAAAGATGGAGCCGTGCAGCCGCCGTGGTGCTCTCGCTGCTGGTGATCAGCGCGCCTTCCTCCGAAACCTTCGCCCAACCGGCCCGCCAGAACGGCCCCAGGGCTGTAGCGACGAGCCACACCACAGATCAGGACCCCGATGGCCTAGAAGTTCACGCTTCGGCCGACGATGACGACTGGGCAACAGCCGAAGCCAAACTGATCAGTGGGGCGTTGGTGCTGTCTGTGGTTCTGATTGGCGGTTTCTATTGGTGGCGCAAACGTCGAATCGCCCACTGAGTTCACGGCAGGTCCTGGGTCCAGCTCACAGAAGACGGCGCAAACAACCGTTGCAATGTAGGGGCGGCCTTTGCCGACTCGTAGCCGATCTGAAAGAGGCGCTGCAGGCGGTCTCGCCCGGGCGGGAAATAGTGGAAACGACGCGGAGTCTGCAGGTTTGGATAAATGTCGAAGGGCCCCGGTTGAGGTGAAACCGTGAGCGTTTGTGAATCGTACCGCGGGCAGTTCTCGGTGAGGCCACCGTCGATGCACAGTTGGCCTCGAAACCGTGCCGGGCGCTCGTAGTAAATCGGGATATAACAGGAGGCCAGTACCGCTTCGATGAGCTCCTGCTTAGACTCGTATTCGTCGACGATCCACGACTCCATACCGCGTAGCCGAGTGATCGAAATCCGCAGCTTCCCGTTGACCCGAGTGTGGGCGTCGTTCGGAAGCAGGTGGTCGAGCCCGCCTTGCACATAGTGGGTCATGCGTCCCACGGGACCGAAACGTCTGCGGGCGCCTTCTTCTGCCATGCGAATCAACCAATCGGAGGCGTCCTCGGTCTCGATACCGGCGGCGGCAATCGTAGCTGTCACCGCTCCTGATGATGCTCCGGCGAAGCGCCACTCCGAGATTTGGGGCGTTTCGCGAAGGGCTTCGAGCACACCGAGGTGGTAGATCATGAGCCAAGAACAGCCACGGAACGAGACACTCGGGAGGTGGTTTTTGAGCTCGGTCTCCATCTCACCAGCCTATCGGCGGGGGTTGAGCGTTACAAGAACATCGCCGCATGCTCCCGAGAACGGCAGTCTCAGTAGAGAAATCAGCGATTGATCAAGAAATGTGCTCTCCTCGCTGTGACCAGGACCGGGCCCGCGCATCTAACCACTCGAAAGCGGTTGGTGTCATCACTTGTTGGGAGCAGTTGACGGCGACAGCCACCCAAGAGCCATATGTGAGCGAGCGGGGCGGTTCGACGGCTGGATCGCCAATTAACTCGTGCGTGTCCGAGTGCCGTATCGTACAGTTTCGCGGCGGAGGGCTTGGGCTAACGACGTGTTCGCGAAGTAATGAACTGGGGGAGTCGTGTTGAGAATTTATTTGGCCTTAGTGCTGTCTCTTTGCGCTGGGTGCTTCTACGCAGAAGGCGCACTCGAAACCGAGGCTCCCGAGCCGATCGAACCCACACAGAGGTTCCGGACACTGGTCACTTTCTCGGGGTACGCTGATCCGGCAAACGGGATCTTCGAGATCTGGACCGAAACATCACCCGACGGCGCACGGCTCCAAGACGGCTACGCAACGGGGGAGGCAGCACTTTTCTGCGAGCTTGCAGTCGGCGAAGACGACGACCCCGACACCAACCCACCGAATACGGTGCAGGTCTTTTCCGAGGCTGGCTCGACCTTCGTGGGGCGAACGGACTGCCGAGACGACCCCCCCGCAGGCACGGTCTATACAGGCGAGGTTGGGCTCACGGACATCTGGGAGTCAACCGGTGTCTTCTGCTCGAGCGTGACGATCGAGAACTTTTTCTCGCGGCGTCTCGGGCCCGTGTATGCCGAAATCGTGGATTTCACAGGCAGGTCTGGTCAAATCGGGATGGGCGACGTTCTTTTGAGTACCGGAGAATCGGTTCCTCCGCCGGGTGCGAACGGTCCCGGCGTGGACTATGGACTGTGGCGCTACGGCCCGTTGGCAGCCCAAGGCGACGCAAATGACGAAAGGACGGTCCAGTGGCAGTTCAAGGCCTCCAGCTCTGAGGCATACACCTTCGACGGCCGAATCATCGAACTGATTGTAGAGGACTGCGCCACAGAAGATGACGACAACTGCGATGGGCAGGACAACGAGGGATGCGGTGAAATAGCCGATGGGGAAGGCTGTACGATTGACGCGGACTGTAACTCCGGGTCGTGCAACGGTTCCAATCTTTGCGATACGACCTGCGCGGGAGGCCAATACGGTGCCGGCTGCGATGCCTGTCCCTCGAACGCGTTGGGGGTCTGTAGCGGAGACGATCGCGGGTTTTGTGACGACGGGGCGCTCGGAACGGGCGATTGCACCTGTGAAAGTGGTTTCCACGGCAGCGACTGCGACCGGTCCTGCTCGGACCAAATCACAAACGGAGACGAGTCCGGTCAGGATTGCGGCGGATCCTGCGGCACGAGTGGTGAGGTGTGCAATGGTCGAGACGACGACTGCGATGGCTCGGTAGACGAAGAGAATGTCTGCGGCCCTGAGGCGATTACCTACAACGACACCGGCTATATCCTGCTCTCTACCGCGGCCACGTGGAGTACGCAGTTGGGGCTCTGTCGAGGCTATTCGGGCTACGACTTGATGATTGTCGACTCCCTCGCAGAGTGGACGGCGGTCGAAGCGGCCCTGGGTGTCAGCTCGGACGTTTGGATCGGTGGCAACGATATCGCCTCAGAGGGCGATATGATCTGGTCGGCTACTGCACTCGCGCCAGGACCCTACGAGGGTTGGGCTTCCCTGGAACCGGACGGACTGCCGGGCGACGCGGACTGCGTGGCGGTCGACTACGATGCCGACGAGTGGATGGACCTCGACTGCGCCTCAACGTACGTCGCGATTTGCGAGGTGGCTCCAGCGCTCAGCGACACCTCTGGTACCACCGATTCAGATGACGATGGAATCCCCGATCCCGGAGACTCATGCCCCTTCGATCCTGCCAATGACGTCGACGGTGATGGCGTCTGCGGCGACGTCGACAACTGCCCACTCCTCTTTCAAGAGACCCAGGCTAACAGCGACCTCGACGACTATGGCGATGATTGCGACGTGTGTCCCGACGATCTGGTTCACACCTGTAGCTTGACCCTGTCGGACGGCAAATGCCCGTGCACCTGCGATATGTACACCGACGTCGACTGCAGCAACTCCTGCGGCAACTTCATCGTTGAAGCCAGCGAAGCCTGCGATGGTGACGGACCCAACGCCACCGCCTGCCCGCGAGATGATTCGGACTGCGACGACGAAGATCCGTGCACGGCCGACTACTTGATGACCGCCGGTCTGCCCGATTCGGTCAGCCAGCTCGAGGATTGGCAGACCTGCTATCAACAATGCGTCAACGTTGTCGAGCCCAATTCGGGAGTCGTCGGTTGCGGGTGTGACGACGATTTGGACTGTGCGGACGGCTACCACTGCGCGGGCTCCGTCTGCAGCGATTGGGCCGATTCGCAATCAGTGCTCCTGGACGGGGCGAATGAGTACATTCGGGTCGGTGATGTCTCCGAACTTCAATTCGATCGAACCGATGCGTTCAGTGTCTCGTTGTGGTTCAAGACGACGTCCACCGCCACCATGGTTCTGTGGGCCAAGAGAGAACAGCAAACCTCATCCCCCTACACCTACAGGGGGTACTCGTTGACCCTCAGAAGTGCCGATATCAAGTTTGACTTGGTGAGCACTAACCCTGGCAACTACGTGTCGATACGAGGAACCAAGACGGCAGGACAGTACTCCGACGGCGACTGGCACCACGTCGTTGCGACGTTCGACGGATCGTCGACGGCCGCCGGGTGCGCGCTCTACATCGACGGATCGCCGATGACGATCGTGGTCGACGGAGATGTCCTGAGCACGACTCTAATCAACTCGCAGCCCTTCAACTGGGGAGTGCGCGGGGGAGGGCCAGGCTCCACTCTCTCGAAATTCTTCAATGGTAATCTTGATGAAGGCTCTGTCTGGACCCGGGAGCTATCCGCCGGGGAGGTCACCGAGCTATACAACGGCGGCTCGCCAACCGATCTGACGACTCACTCCGCGGCGGCGGATCTGGTTCATTGGCTGAGAATGGGTGACGACGACACGTCGCCGACCCTCATAGACAATTCGACGAACAGCAACGATGGGACCATGACCAACATGGAACCTGTTGATATCGTTGCTGATTCACCGTAGGCCCTCTACTCGTCTCCGTTCTCGTACAGGTGAGCTTCGCCCTCACCAGCTGCCCACACACCAATGGTGAGAACGATAAAAAGTACGGCGACAACGACGAGGATAGTGGCGTCCATTGGGTCCTCCTTGCTTGACGACCTTCGACGACTCGAATCTAGGCCCGCTTTGCCATTCGTCAAACTCTGTGTTCGGGCCTGAATCGAATGAGCAGAAGCGTTGGTTGGCGGAGTACCAACCAGAGAAAATCGATCTCAAGCGCACTCTATTCGTCGACCCGAATCTCTCTGCCCTTTGCAGCCAAAGCTCCGATGACGACGAACCCGAAAAATGCGCAGACAATGATGAGGATTACGGCTTCCATCTGCTCCTCCTTGCAATGGCATCTTCTGATCTAATCCTAAGCCCGAATCACTCTTCGTCAAATCGCCTCGACGAGGAGTTGCCTGCTCGATGACTCCCGAACAGGGGGCAGAAAACACCTCGGTGTCTCCCACACTCGGCGCCTTTTCGCGGCGTGACTGTTTTTCTACGCAACAGATCGCCGCAACTCCCGATAACCCTTCTGATTGGACCGGCGGCCGTCCCACCTGGAGATGGCTGTGTCGACGTTGGAAAACAAACTGGAGTTCTCGTTACAAAACAGATGTGTTGTTCCCCAAATCATAGAAATCGCAGGCAAACTCGCCTTCTGCGGACCGGTGGAGAAGCTACCAGAATCGGAGCGCAGGTACTGGTTTCTACCTGTAGGTTGGGACCTGTGGCATTGCGGGTTTCGCTCGGGTGTCGAGCTGATCTGGACCACAGGCAGCACAGAGGATCGACGGCTGACAACCTGGATTCGCACACTCGCAAAACGCGCCCCGCAACGGCGCTTCTTCCACATCCATGGTCTCGCTCCCGCCGGGCAACTGTGCGGACTAGCCGATCCACAGACGCCTCAACTTTCAGCCCGAGTTTTCACACGGCCATTCAGCGTCGAGGTCGAAAACGAAATTCGCGAGGTTGACGCGGTCGGTCGCGATCACCTGACTTTCCGTTTGTTGGAGTTGGTTCAGCGGGAGGACGTAACCAAGCGGTTCTTTCGAGACTTCTCGACACATCTGCATTCCCTCGAAAACGCCTGGACCGGTACGACCACCAACCTGGACAAACATCAGCGCCGAGACCTCACCGTTTTGTTGCTGTGTAGGCTGATGTTCGTCGCCTTCCTTTCACGCGACCGGCCGCTCGCAGGTCGACGCAACTACCTCCGGTGGCTTCTGGAGCAGCCGCGACATGGAGACATCTTCGGAGCGGCCCTCAAACCCCTGTTCTTCGACGCGCTGAACAAACCGCTACTCGAGCGCTCGCTTGCTGCACGTCGCCTTGGTGACCTCCCATTTCTCAACGGTGGACTCTTCAACCCGTCGTCTCTAGAAGAGGCCGAACCGGGACTAACACTGCCAGATGAAGCCCTCGCCGAAGCGATCTACGCCCTCTTCGAGTGCTACGAATTCAGCACAGAAGAGGATGACGGCTCGGCCCTGATTGACCCTGAGATGCTGGGAAAGGTCTTCGAAGCTTTAATGCACTCGGACGAGCGCAGGACGAGCGGGTCGTTTTATACGCCCACGACGCTCGTCCGTCGGTTTGTGGGGGAGACCCTGATCGAAGCGGCCAAAGAACTGAGCGGCCCGATTGGGCACTGGGTGGCACAGTGCCTCGAGGGGGGAAATCGGCCCGAGCTGCCGGGCGAAGCTCGGGCTCGTCTCAAAGAACACCTCATGGCCATTCGCGTTCTCGATCCCGCCGTCGGCTCGGGAGCCTTCTTGCTCGGCGTGCTCGACGCCTTGGTGCTGCTCCGGGGTGCGCTCGAGCCGGGCGCTTCGATCGACGAGCTGAAGCGGTCGGTCGTTAGCACCAACCTCTTCGGCGTAGACCTCAAAGCTGGTGCAGTGACACTGTGCGAACTCCGACTCTGGTTGAGCGTTCTGGCCTCGTCTCCGAAGGGCACGCCGATCCAACCACTGCCGAATCTCGAACACCACATTCGGCAGGGTGACAGCCTGCTCGAGCCCAACGCGGCCGATACGCCGATGTCCACATTGTCTAGGGCGCCGTCTGACCGCGAATTTGCAAACCTACACGGCGAAGAGAAGCGGAGAGCTACTGCCGAGAGAAGGGCGTGCGAGCTCGAGCGAGCTGCTCGACTCCTCGAGGGTCGATTTGCACAGGTCGATGCTGACCTTCAGACGATCGAGCGCTTCGCTGGCGGGCAAGACCTCTTTGGGGTTACCAATCGCCTCAGCGCCAGCCAAACGAAACGGCGAGCCGAGCTGGAGCGAGAGCGAGACCGATTAGATCAGAGTCTGAGGGCGGTTGAGCGAGGAGAACTACCCTTCTTTTCCTACCGATCCGCCTTTCCTGAGGTGTTCGATAATCGTGGCTTCGACATCGTTATTGGCAATCCACCCTGGGTGAGACTTCATGACATCGATACCGAGAGACGGTCAGAACTGAAGGCCCGCTTCCGTTCCTGTCGGGGCGGGGGAAACGGGTTCTCCAACCAGACCGATCTCGCTGTACCCTTCATTGAGCGCTCCCTCGAGCTGCTCCGTCCAAACGGTGTTCTCGCCTTGTTAGTGCCTTCCAAGGTGGTCCAAGCGCAATTCGGCGGTGTGATTCGCCAGATTTTGCGTGAGGAGACAGAAGTGGTCGCCTTCACGGACCTCCACGGCCACCCGGGGCTCGGATTCGGAGCGAGCAACTATCCGAGTTGGATCGTCTGTAGACGGCGCATTCCCCAGTTCATGAATCAGATTCGGGTTACGAGTTATGCCGAGTCCGGCCACGAGCTGTCGGACCTCCGCTCCCGCTCTTCCCTGTCGGTGTCCACAGCGCCGGCCAGCCCTTGGTGCTCGGCACCCAAGGCAGAGGTCTTTCGATTTCGCGAGATGGCGAAGGCCAATATCTCGCTGTCGGAATATGGCATCAAGGCGCGCCTCGGCCTGAAGACCGGCGCCAACAGTGTGTTCCTCAGCGAGGACTGGAGAGAGGTCGAATCGGGGCTGATCGAGCTCACGATGAACGATGCCACAGTGATTATTGTGCCACCTGAATGGGCACCAATTGTTCTGCGGGGCAGAGATATCGGGGCCAGCCGGCTTCCGGAAGCAGAGGCTTGTCACCGGGTGTTACTGCCTTACGAATCAGTCTCACTGCAGCCAGCGAACCACCTGCCCGCTGACCTAGCCGGCTACTTCGCCAAACATCGCGCTCGCCTGCTCGCCCGATCAGACCACGGCGCTGGGCCTCCCTGGCAGGTGTTTCGCACCCATTGTCTGGCACCATCCCATCGCGTCGTGTGGCGAGACATCGCTACTCGACTCGAAGCGGCTGTGGTGCCACCGGGAGCGAGCCCACTCCCCCTGAATACCTGCTACTACTTCGACGTAGCCGATGAGTACGAAGCCCACCTTCTTGCGGGGCTCCTCAACTCCGAACCGATCAGGGCGTACGCAGCGGCGATCGCGGAACCCGCAATGAACGGGCACCACAGATTCATGGCCTGGGTGATCGAGTCGTTACCCTATCCGCACAAGCTGCGACCAGGCAGTCGTCGGGCCAACAGACTCGTTTCACTGTCGCGAACAGCGCACTCAGAGGGCGCCGACGCGGTTCGGGATGAGGTCGACCAGCTGGTGAATGGCCTCTTCGAGGGTGAATCTGAATTGCGGGCACGTACCAATTTTGACGCAGTGGTTGACTAGATGAAGCGGATTCAGGCGGTCTTCTACCGTTGAACACTTGAAAGTAGAACTGGCTGACCGGTAGCGGGGTGTCGGACTAATCCACTACGACCTCGACACACCCCGCCGCCTCATTCGCTTGGCTGCGAGCTTCTGCGACTGTGTCGGCATAGGTCGTGACTACACCCATTCGGCGGTACTTCCGTGTATTTGGTTTGCCAAACAGGCGGATTTTGTTGCGTGGGTCAGCGATGGCCTTTTCCACCCCGGTGAAGCGCGGATTCTCGCCCGCTTTGTCGGCCAATATCACCGAGGATGCGCCTGGCGAACGCTGAATGATTTCGCCGATGGGCAGACCGAGGATCGCCCGAATATGCAGCTCGAACTCGCTCATATCCTGGGTCGAGATGGTCACTAATCCTGTGTCGTGGGGTCTTGGGCTGAGTTCGCTGAAGATGACCTGCTCGCCTTGGATGAAGAACTCGACTCCAAAGAGGCCCCGTCCACCGAGGGCAGTTGTGACCTCTTCAGCTTGTCGTCTGGCTTCGGCGATCACACCGGGCGACAGGTTTTCGGGCTGCCACGACTCCATGTAGTCACCGCGTTCCTGCCGGTGGCCCACCGCGGGGCAAAACAGAGTGCCTTCGTCCTTTGTTCGCACGGTCAGCAGTGTGATCTCGGTGTCGAACTCCACGAAGCCCTCAACGATTACGCGCGCTGATTTGCCCCGAGAGCCCTCGATTGCGTAGGTCCAGGCATCGATTACGTCCTGCTCGGTGCGGGCCAGGCTTTGGCCTTTGCCCGAACTCGACATGACTGGCTTTATCACCACCGGAAGCCCCAGCTTGGCCACCCCGTGTTGCACTTCCTCGAGCGATTCGGCAAAGCAGTAGGGGCTGGTGGGCAGGCCAAGCTCCTCGGCGGCCAACTTGCGGATTCCCTCGCGATCCATGGTCAAATGAGTCGCCTTAGCAGAGGGAATCACAGTCCAGCCCTCTTTCTCGAGCTCAACCAGGGCGTGGGTAGCGATGGCCTCGATCTCCGGGACAATGTAGTCCGGCTTTTCCTGCTCGATGATGGCCCGCAGTGCATCCGCGTCCTGCATATCGAGGACATGAGCGCGATGGGCGACTTGCATCGCTGGCGCATTCGCATAGCGATCGCATGCGATCGTCTCGACACCGAGTCGCATTGCTTCGATGACGACCTCTTTGCCGAGCTCGCCCGAGCCGAGAAACAGGACGCGAGTTGCAGAGGGCGTGGTTGCGGTTCCGAACATTGTGTACTCCGAAGGTTTCAGACGTGGGCCATCCATCATGCCACGCCGGTCCTTGTCAAGTGAGGATCGGCCTACGGCGGGCTCGGATTGCATCCCCAGTTGACCGGTGAGTATGCTGAGATACCCCATCATCGATGGGTCCTTTAGACCGATACCGATCGCGAAATTGACACTCTGAAGCGGTTGTTTCATAGTCCGCCCACTGATGGGAACCGGCTCTAACAATCCCGAGGGTGTATCGAATCAACAGGACTCATCTTGATCTCCTCGAGGAGCATGCCGCGACATCGGATCTGGTCATCACCCACCACGCACCCACTTACCTCAGCGTGAGTCCGGAATTTAAAGGATCGGAGCTGAACGCGTTTTTCGTATGTGATATGTCTGAGCTGATCCTGGATGCCAAACCTCGATTTTGGGTACACGGGCACACTCATACCGCGATGAGGTACCAATTGGGGGAGACTACAATCGTAGTAAATCATGTGCGGCATCGGTGCGGTTTTAATACTCGCGCAGTTTGGTGCGGCATGTCTGTACTTTCGGTAAAAAAGGAGATAGTCATGGCTAAGTCACTCTTATTGGGGGTGCTAATAGGCGCTCTATACCTGTCCCTATCCCTCCCTTCAGTGGAGGGGGAACCCACATACCCTATGGATACTGTATGGGGTTGGATCGACACGGACCGGGCCATCTCGCATTTACGAACCTCCTCCGAGCTGGATCCGGAGGACTTCGACCAAGTCTTCCTAGCTAATCGTGCTATCGCGCACGCCTTAGGAGGGATTAATGGCGAGGATGGGATCAACACACTGGAATCTCTTGAGCATAATCTGCAAAGAGGCTTTCGCATGTTTGAGGTCGACCTGACCCTTACCGAGGACGGGAGTGCGCTGTTTGGTTTCCATGATGGTGCGGAACATCATCTCTCGTGGAGCGATGAGGATCGATCCGGAGTTCCTACGCATTTCGATGAATACCACATTCTAAGTGCGGAGGAGCTGATACGTTGCATCGCCCCTTTACCTGACGTGTATCTAGTACTGGATATGAGCTCTGCGTTCGAGCCCAGCCTTCGCAAGTTGGTCGAGACTGTAGAGAGTGTAGATCCGAAAATGCTACGTCGGATTATCCCCCAGATATACACTTTCGAGCACCTAGCCATAGTACGCAGCATCGCTCCGTTCGAGCGCGTAATACTGACTCTGTACCGTATGAACGGGTTTCAGGAATCTGAGGTTGTCGGTTGGGTCCGCGAAAACGAGATAGGAGCGGTAACTATGTGGGCGGATCTCGTGAACCCAGAGTTCAGCGCCCGATTACGGGATGCGGGTGCCGTTGTTTACGGGCATACAGTGAACACCCCCGAGTGGGTTATTCGGACTCTATCCAATGGCGGGTATGGGATCTATACAGACACAAACACTAGCCTGCTGCCCTAGAGCATAAGGGGATTCATGGAAACTGCGTACACCCAAGAGGACATCGATAAGATCTTTTCGGACGGCCACAATGTAAAAGTCCGAGTTTCGGATCGCGAGAAATGTTGGGCAAAAGCTCACGACGAGTACCCAGGTGTCTGCGTGATCAGCAACCTCCCTCTTACAGAGGATTTCGGGTACCAAGACCTGGTCAGGGTTGATGGTGCCAGATTCTGTGAAGAAGGCCTTGAGGAAGGCGGGGAAAGCTGTGGTGATGCGGCACCTAGGCGGCGTTCAGAAGGTCCGTCTGCTCTTCGGTTTTCTGAGACACAAACGGCGGGCTGCAAGACTCGATTTGTCCGAGTTCCGGGCAAGAGGGCTCGTAAACCAGCCGTTCATCGATCAACAACTGGAATACCTCGCGATGTTCGCAGCCCTGGCAGATATTCTGGGCAGCGAGAAGACCATCGCGATCATGAAAGAAGTAATGGACGAAAGCGCGACTGAAGCCCTACTTCTGTGCCTCCCCAAACCCGAAAATGTCCGGCAATTCGAGGACCCATTTGCGGTCTTTCGTGACTACGTCCGTGCCATGCCACCTGCCGCCTGTACGGCAGGATGTCACGAAATCACCGTGACAGAAGACACTGACGAGGCAATTCAATTCGACGTTTCGTGGTGTGTCTGGCTCGAGTTGGCCCGAGCGATGGACATCCAAGAAGCCTGTATCCCAAACTGCTACTCTGACGACCTCGCCTTTCCCGACTACTTCAGCCGATTTGGCGTGCGCTACGGACGCACGCAGACACTAGCGAAAGGCGGCTGCAAGTGCGACTTCCGATTCGAGCGGATGTAAACCCAGGCGGTTCGGCGCGCGATACAGTCCCAATGGCTACCTCTGAGTCCGATTGTGCTCTCGGGTCGTCCCGGTGTAGGTTGTTGCGATGCACCTGGTTCTGGACGACATCGACGATGTAGTGCGCACCCTCAACGAGGACGACGCAAGGCTCGCCAACGCACGTCGCCAAGCTCTGTCGAAGTCGATCGAAGCGCGCCGACCTGCCGAGTTTGGGGGCAGCAAACCCTGTTCGGGCGACATCTCGGCGGGTTGCAAGACCTGCGGCCAGGGCCGTTGGTCGTGCCTATTCCTCAACCGGATTTGCAACGCAACATGCGGTTTCTGTCCCGGCGACATGCACCACAAAGACGCGCCGGCCTACGCGGAGCGGATCGTGTTCGGCTCGGGGACTGAGTACGCGGCCTATATTCAACGCTTCGGGTTCGAGGGGGTCAGCTTCAGCGGCGGTGAAGCCTTTCTCACATTCGACCGCATGCGGGAATTCCTCGCTGCGCTGAACAAAGACGTCGATCGAGACCTCTACATCTGGGCCTACACAAACGGGCGGGTCGCGACCCCAGACATGCTGCGGATCGCGGTAGACGAAGGCCTCGACGAAGTCCGGTTCAACATCGCGGCTTGGGACTACGAACTGGATGGCGTGGCTGCGGCCATTGGTATCGTCCCGCGCGTAACCGTCGAAATCCCAGCTATCCCGGAAGACGCCGACAAGTTGCGAGCCATCCTGCCACAACTCGCCGAGCTCGGTGTCGATCATCTCAACCTGCACCAGCTGATGTTGCTCGGGGATAACGCCCTCTACCTGAGGGAGCGAGACTATACGTTCCTGAGGGGTGGCAGTGTGATGGCTATCTACGAGTCCGAAATTGCCGCGCTCGAGACCGTTCGCTTCGCTCTAGACGAACAGATTGCCCTGCCGATCAACTACTGCACGACCGCATACAAATCCCGATGGCAGAATCGAACCGAAGACCTGCGTTCGGGCTCGACGGTGATGGAAAAGTGGGAAACGCAGGCGGAAACGGGTCTCGTACGGCGCCTTTGGTGCGACGTCTCCGCCGAGCAGTTCAAAGCGATCACAGCATCGCTCGCAGACGATGATCGGTGGTCATTTCACGAAAACGAAGACCGGCTCTATCTGCATCCCGAGTTGGTCCCGGCGGTCGCCTCAGTCGAGACCTACTCGATCGTCTACTACAAGACCGTCGTCGGGGATGCCACCGCAGACGACTTCGACGCGACCGGCATTGCCGACTACTGGGAACTCGATTTGACTGACAGCAAGGCGATGGGAATCCGCTTCATTCCAGCGTGTGCGCCGATGTCAATCACCGCAAACGAGGCGGAGACACTACTCGATTCCCCACCAGACCGCTTGCTTGTCCTCGAGCAGATTCAGCGCGGCTTGCCAGACTATTGCTGACGCCTTAGACCACTGAGTCACCCGAGCTCGTAGATTCGCCCGAGTTCGATGGCTTTTTCCGCCTGTTTCCCCAACAGGTCGACGCCGAATATCATCATGGCAAAGCGTGGATCGGCCGTGAGACCATCTTTGAAACGCTTGTAGATCTGCTGCGCGATCACGGCCACTTTGAAGAGGCCATACACGTAGTAGAAGACGCAGTTTCCTGGATCGCGTCCGCTGACCTCCACATAGCGCTCGAGTGCTTGCTGTCGGCTGAGATTGCCAGGTCGTTGGGTGGGTCCCAAGGGCATCATCTTGAGTCCGTCGGGATCGGCAGGGTCGACCCAGTAGGCCAGGCTGGTGCCAAGGTCCATCAGGGGATCGCCGACCGTCGCCATTTCCCAGTCGAGGATGGCCACCACGCGGGTCAAGTCGTCGGGATCGAGCACCAGGTTGTCGTACTTGTAGTCGCCGTGGATGAGGGCTGCGCCCTCCTCGCTGGGAAGATTCTCTGAAAGCCAGGCAGCGACAGCTTCTACGTGGGGAAAGTCGTCAGTTCGGGAGGCGAAGTAGCGCTTTGTCCACCCGGTAACCTGACGCTCGATGTAGCCCTGTGGTCGTCCCTCAGAAGCAAGACCAGCAGTCTCGAGATCGACTGCGTGGAGCTCAGCCAGCCCGTCGACCAGCGAGGTGCAGATCCCCTTCATGGTCTCGGGGCCGATGGCCAGCCGCTCGGCGGCCTTTTCGGAACGGAGGATCACCCCGCGCACGCGCTCCATAATGTAGAAATGCGCACCCAAAACCGACTCGTCCGTGCAGTCGAGCAACGGGCGGGGCGCCTTCGAAAAGTGGTCGCAGAGGCCAGAAAGGATGCGCACCTCACGCCCCATATCGTGACCTTTCTTGATCTTCTTGGCACCGAAGGGTGGTCGGCGAAGAACAAGCTCGCGCTCCCCCTCGCGGAGCAGATAAGTCAGGTTCGAGTGCCCGCCTGGGAACTGTTCAACCGTGAGTGGCCCGACATAGCCCTCTAGGTTCGAGGCCAGATACTGACTCAACATCTCGACATCCAGCCCTTCGCCCTCTCTGACAGGACGCGCGCTGTCGACTGCCTTGTGCGCTCCTTCACTCATCAGCTCACTCCTTGCCGGCCGACTTCAAACTGATGCCGTATTTCTGAAGAATGCGTCGAGCCACCACAGTCTTATGCACCTCGTCAGGACCATCGTAGATCCGTGCCGCTCGCTCGTGGGCATACCAAAAGGCAAGCGGGGTGTCGTCGGTCATACCGAGCGCGCCGTGGGTTTGAATCGCCCGGTCGAGGACACGCTGCATGACGCCAGCGACATAGAATTTGATGAGCGAAATTTCTTCTCGAGCGGCGTAGGCGCCCTCGTTCTCGATCTTCCAGGCCGCCTGCAGCACCATTAGTCTGGCCGCGTTGATCTCAGCGCGCGACTCGGCGATCCACACTTGGATGATCTGTTTCGTTCCCAACGCCTTGCCCGGTGAGAGTTCCCGTTTCGCAGCCCGCTCGCACATCATGCCGAAGGCGCGCTCGCAGACGCCGATCCAGCGCATGGCGTGGTGAATTCGACCCGGTCCGAGTCGCTCCTGAGCTAAAAGGAAACCGGTTCCCTCGTGCCCGAGGATGTTTGATTCAGGAACGCGCACTCCGTGAAGCATGACTTCGGCATGGCTCGGATAATCGACGCCCGCGTGGCCCATGACCGAGATGTTGCGAATGCGCTCGAAGCCTTCGCTGTCGGTGGGCACGATGATCATACTGGCGCGACCGTACCGGTTCTCGTTTTCGGGGTTGGTGACCGCCATCACGATTCCGAAGCTGGCGCCGTCAACCGAGGATGCGAACCACTTGTGGCCGCGAATGACCCACTCGCCACCCTCTTTCTTGGCGGTCGTGCCCATCCAAACCGGATTGGAACCCGCGAACTCGGGTTCGGTCATCAGAAAACAGCTGCGAATCTTGCCGGCAATCAGAGGCTCGAGCCAACGTTTCTTTTGCTCTTCGGTGCCATGTTTGTGGAGCAATTCCATGTTGCTGATGTCAGGCGCCTGGCAATTGAACAGGTAATGTCCGAGGGGGCTGTGTCCGAGAGCTTCTGACAGGTGAGCAAACTCGGTGAGTTTGAGTCCCGCGCCACCCTCGTCTTCCGCGATATGGGGGGCGAAGAGACCGAGCTGGCGCACCTTGTCTCGCACCTTTTCGAGGTCGGGCAACATGTCCCGGAAACTTTTGTTCCGAAAGGCGGGCTCCAGAGGATAGACCTCTTCCTTCATGAAGGCCCCAACCATCTCAACAATTGTCTCGACCCGCTCTGATCGCGTGAAATCCAAAACCAACTCCTTCTCGTGTAGTCGGGCAGCGCTCGCTTGATGGCGTTCCCGTGGCGAACTTCCCGCCAAATACGAGGAGCCAGGAACCTAGCAATTTCAAGTGTGATTTGCGAGCTAGATGCAGCTACTACGCGCCGGCCGGCAGAACCTTACTACCGAGCTAGCGGTTACCCAACGCGATCAGCCTCGGGAAGTCGCCATGACCAGCCGCTCAAAACCAATGGCACCGGATTCGCCACCGACTCTTCGTTTCGCGAAGCGCCCGTTGACACCCACCAACCTCAAACCTATCATCCGCTCTCTTCAGAATTTGGCGGTCGGGCACCTGATCAAATGGACTCCATCAGGCGCTCACGTCGTCGACTAGGTGAGTAGTGAGCGAACCCGATTATCTCGTTTTAGGAAGTGGCCTGGCAGGCCTTTCATTCGCCGCACTGATGGCCAACAGCGGCCGTAGCGTACAAGTCCTCGAGGCCCATGATTCGGCGGGTGGCTACGGTCATACGTTCGAGGAGGCAAAGCAGTACCGATTCAACGCACAGCTCCACTACGTGTGGAACTGTGGCGAAGGACAACCGGTCAACCAGTTTCTTCGGAAACTCGGGCTCGCTGACAAGGTCACATTCGAGCGCTACGACCCAGATGGCTTCGACCGCATGCGGATGCCCGGTTATTCGATCGATATTCCGGCCGACTACGGTCTGTTGGGTGATCGTCTCAAGGCACTGTTCCCGAAGTCGGCGAAGGCTATCGATGGCTTTATCGACAACGTTCAGGGCGTAAAAGCCGAGATCGACTCGCTTCCGACACCTCTCAACACCTGGTCGACACTTAAGGCCCTGCCTCGCATTCGGCGTTTGGTCCGTTTTAGAAAATCCACCCTACAAGACGTGTTTGACCACTTCGGTCTGCCGTTGGAGGCCCAAACGCTGCTCGCATTGCAGTGGCCCGACTTCTTGCTGCCGCCCGAGAAGCTGTCCTATCTGGCTTGGATCATGCTGTTCGACGGCTACATGCACGGAGCCTTCTACCCGACTGAACATTTTGAGCACTTTGTCGATTCGGTGGTCGACGTCATCAGAGCCAACGACGGGGAAGTGCTTCTCGAGCACCAGGTTCGCGACTTCATCGTCGAAGATGGTGCGGTGCGCGGCGTTCAGGTGGAAGACCTCACCAACCCCGGTTCAATGCGTGAGTATCGGGCCAAAACGGTGGTCTGTAACTTCGACCCACGCCGCGCCGCAGAGATGATTGGATTGGACCAGTTCTCGGGCAAGATTCGGCGCAAACTCGACTACGAGTACTCACCGTCCAACTACATGGCCTACTTGGTCGTCGATGGAATCGATCTGCGCGACTACGGCTTTGGAAAATCGAACCTATTCCACACCGAGCAACCCGACCTCAACGCGTGTTTCCGCGATATGTACGTGAAAGGCGACTACTCGAAGCCGAGCTTCGCGATGACGACACCGAGCCTGCTGACCGAGTCGCGCGGTGACTGTCCGGAGGGGCGGCAGATTGTCGAGCTGCTCACCGTGGCCGAATACAACCGCTTCTTGGAGCTCAAGATTTCCAACGAAAAGGCCTACAAGCGGCGCAAGATGGACATCCTGAACGTCATGCTCGACATCATCGAGCGCGACTACGTGCCCGACTTTCGAAAACACCTCGTTTTCAAGATGACGGGCAGCCCGACTACGAGTGAGCGCTTTTGTTGGGCGCCGCGCGGCAACTCCTACGGCTCGAATATGACCCCGGAGCAGATCGGTGCCGGTCGCCTGAACCGCGAAACATCTCTGAAGAACTTCTGGTTCTGCAACGCCTCCTCGGGCTATGCGGGCTTTGCTGGCACCATTTGGACCGGTCGGGCGCTCTACGAGAGCTTGACTGGAGACAAGGTGGCCTGATGCGAGTCGCGATCATCGGTGGCGGGGCCAGCGGCATGATTACGGCCCATCTTTTGGATGGCGCACACGATGTGACCGTCTTCGAGCGCCAGGACGAACTGGGCGGCCACGTTCGCACGCTGGGAAAGAACACCGACCGCGGCACCCTCGATGCGCATCTGACCGTAGACAACGGCGTCATCGAATTCGCCACCAACGAATTTGTTATGTTCCACCGCCTGATCCGTGACTTGCAGGTCGAAATTGAGCACATTCCAGGTGCCACAGGCCTCTATCTCGCCAACGGCCGCTACCTTCTGTCGCCCGGCGCAATTGCTCGGGTTGCCAGCAGGGCGACTCGCCTCAAGTTGTCACTGCGGGGGCTTCCACTCGCGCGTGTGGCCAAACGATTCAAACGTGAGGCACCGTTGCTCAGCGCCAAGCCTGAGCGCTTGACTGGTAGCGTGAGCCAGTATTTGGGCGGCGGAATGTTCTCAAAGTGGCTGCGATCGCTGCTTATGTACGCCTACTCGGCGCCCTACTCCACCACGATCGACTTTCCGGCTGCAGTTGGCATTCCGATCCTGTCGCAGATGCTCCACTCCAAGGGCTGGACGCGCCTCGTGGGCGGGGTCTACAGCTACTTTGAAAAAATTCTGGAGCGGTTCGGTGGAACGGTTCACCTCGACGCGCAAATCGAGTCTGTCAGCAGGCAAAACAAAGGTGTTTTGCTAAATATGTCGGACGGGAGCGCGCTGAACTTCGACAAGGTGGTCTTCGCGGCCACGCCAGACGTCGTGCTCCAGCTGCTAGCCGATCCCAGCGAGGCCGAGCAGCAGTGTTTTGGAGCATGGCGGGCCCGCGATGCTCACACCGTTATCCACAACGATTTTTCGATGTACGATCGCTATCGCGCGAAATTCTTCACGGAGTTCGACCTCTTCGTCGACCGTTCGGGGCAAGATGCGGGCTACAACGCATATCTGAATCGCTTGTGCGGCCTTGGCGCTGCCGCGCCAATCGGAATGGCATACAATCTCGAAGACCGAATCGCACCGAAGGCCGTCGTTCAGGCGGAAACGCACCGGGTTCCAGCTTACAGCGTCGAGGCCCTCTCCCACAGAGCTCAGATCATCGAATGCAACGGGAACAACCACACATTCCATGCTGGCGCTTGGATGGGTGACGGCCTGCACGAGGGGGCAACGCGCTCGGCGCTAGCCGTGTCTGAGCTGCTCGGTGGTCGAACCTTGTCGAGCTGATGGTCCCTGGGTTGCACCCCAGGCGAACCGAACAAACCCAGATCTCGACCCCGACCCGCCAGCGCCCCTTCACCTGAACCCAGCCCCTGCGGCCCGATTGCCGGCCAACTAAGTTCGTTTAAGTTGAGCCTCTACGCCCCTTTCGCAATTCTGTCGACGAGCCGGTTTCGACCCATTCCATGATTGTCGTGCTCGGCGATTGGATTACCCAACGCGCCCAATCTAGGGAGATTGAAATGAACCCCAATTACACTGGTGCAAGATGAACTCATACAACCTGACTTACGAAAGCGATACCTCGCATAAATTCTGGAACGCCCGCCGCAACGGCTCCACAATCTCCATCCATTTCGGCCGAGTGGGAACTCGCGGACAGACTCGCGTGATTGAGTTCGAGTCGGAGCAAGAAGCGAAGAAGGAGCTCGAAAAGCGCGCTGCGAGTAAACGGCGCAAGGGATACAAGGACGTCCAACCGGGGCCGAGCGGCCCAACGGTCGACGACATTCTGAACCGTCTCGACGATGTGTGGAGATCGGGCTATCTGAAGCTCGGGGTTGATGGCCGCACCCGCGATGCCCGTGCGACTGTGATCAGGACGCACGACAACTGGTGGGTCATATTCGAGATGCTCGGCGACGTGGGCTTAGCCGAGGACTTCGGCGAGATACAGAACCACCTCACTGTTGTCGGAGCCAGCACCGTGTTCTGGTACGTCCCAAAGTCGCTGGCCTGCGAGCAAGGGATGCGCGAATGCGGCAGCATGAACCTCTCGGACGCCGACTTCCGCCAGTCCGCCCTTGACGAAGGTTTCGAGGAAGCCGATTTGGATTTCTCCTTGCCGTGGGCACGCGTCTCGGAGTTTCAGATTCGCCTGCCAGATGGCCTGCGTGTCGTTCGTCCATCGGAGGACGACTACGCCTCTATTGGCCTCAAAGTGGACGGGACGCACTTCGCCTCAAACGTGACGTTGTCCGAAGACACGGTGCTGGCTTTGAGTATGGCACAGTTTGGCGACACACTATGGGTCGAAAATCCTGTCACCCACCTCCAAGAGTCGGCCGAGTTCTCGGAGATAGACCAAGACTCGTCGATCACTGCCGCTTGGGCCGAAGCGGGAACGGCGGTGGAGACTGTCTCGATCGACGCCGCCCAACTTCAGAGCGAGCCTCCCAGCGTTCACTTCGGCATATGCCGACTCGCCCAGGCTCTGTCTGATGGTGATTTAGCAGTCCTAGAAACCGCGAATGAAGCAGCTTCGGGGGGGCTGAATACAGAACCTCAGGCCTTCAAGGACTCTCCGAATGACGTACCGCTCCTGAGATTCGATTCCACCACCAAGACGTTCCAACGGTTGGGCCGAGAGCTAACGGCGGCTGAAATCGCGCAGATCCGGTTTGTCGAGGTTGTAGATCCGAGGGATCTGTCGTTCTGCAAATACCTACCATATATGGTTAAGTTAGGGGTGTATGGGCGCCAACCCTACGACACGGGCCCGCTTGTTAATCATCCGACGTTGCAGAGTTTCTCCAGCAACACTTTGCGACACCTTGACGACCTGACGACACTCAATCTGTGGTATCTGGACATCTCGGATTGTGCGGTCACCGACTTCAGCCCAATCGTGCGGCTGCCTCGGTTGCAGGATCTCATTCTCGACAATACTGCCGTGTCTTCGCTGACGTGTATCGAGGGCCTGCCGCAGCTGAGGGATCTCCGCGTCCAGGGAACGAAAGTTACTGATTTGACACCGCTCCTCGAGCTGAACGGTCTGGGGCGCGTTCTGCTCGATTATTCTGCAGTCGCCGACATCAGCCCTTTGGCCGGTCATCACAACCTATGGCAAGTGTCTCTCAGGGAGACGCAGGTTACTGACCTCTCTCCATTGGCCAATCTGAAGAACCTGACATCTCTGGTTGTCCCGGCCTCGGCGGTCGCCTCGCTTGGTGTTCTTCGAGGTCTCTCGGGACTCACCGTCGGGGTTCCTAAGATGCAGCGCTCAAAGGCGAGAGAGTTGCTTAGTGGTATCGGCGTAACTGTGACGAGTTCCAACTGAACAGTCGCATTCGATCGCTTCCGAAGGACCCACCACAAGCAAGCGCAAAAACCGGCTAGTTTGAGGTATAAATCCGTCAGCAGGTCAGGCGATGACGCAAATCACCAAGTGTAGACCGTTCGTCACCGTTGGCCGTTAATAGATCGGCTCGCGCTAATGCGACAGTCAACCGGAGTGCCCGAATGCGACGATTTGTCCCTGCTCTCATCCTGTGCTTGGCGGTTTCGATGATTGCCATCCCATCGGGATTCGCCCAAGAGGCCGAAGCTCCCATCGATGCGGTGACGATCACGTTCCAGCTCAACGACGCCTTCGTCCGCGACAGAGTGCTGTCGGGGGTAGCGGTCGAAATACGCCAGGAGGCGGCTGGAGAGATACTGGTTTCAGGAGTGACTGATTCGTTGGGCCAATTCACCGCAACGGTTCCGATTGGGTGGTATTTCGCGCGCTACTCCCTCGACGGGTACGTGCCAATAGAGACGAACGAAACCAACCTGCACACGACCGGACAGATTGTTACGACGAGTATGTCGCCCATGCTCGAGGCCGCGATTGGCGCCGAGCCAGGTGGGGGCGTCGAACGAATCCAAATTGTGCTCAACTGGGGCTCATCAGAGACTCAGGTGCGCGACGCGGACTCGCACGTCGAGTGTCAATGCGGCGCTACGAACTCGCATGTCTACTACGCAGCGATGCAGCATCGCGGCTCAGACCATCACTTCAGCCTGGATGTCGACGACGTTGATTGGGGGGGCCCAGAGACGATCACACTTTCGACGCCGCCTCAGGGAAGCTACCGCTACTACGTGCACGACTACAGCGGACCGCCCGCCGTGTTGGGCACGTCCGAAATTGTGGTGCGGGTGTTCTTCGACAATCAAATGGTTGGTGAGTATCACGTTCCAGGTGAGACGAGGTCACGGTACTGGCGACCTTTTGCCTCCATCGACGTGAATCACGAGGGCGTTCCCCGAGTCGTCCCATTCACACCGGCTCAACTCGAGGACGGAGCGCACTTCCGCATCGCGAAGTAGTCTCCGCCCGCTCCTCCTCGACTCCGTTCTTACCGAAGACCTTCACAGACAATTAGACATCTTCAGTCGATCTGGCGCCCCTGGCCTCGCTAAGCTGGAAACAGAAATGACGTATTCGAATGGAGTGTCCAGATGTTTGTTGCGAAAAATTGTCGATCGACGTTCTCCACATTGTGTCTGATGTTGCTTCTGGGTGGGTGCCTTCCGGGTGGTACCGACTCATCGGGCAACGACGATAGAGCCGAACACGAGGAAGAGACGGTGACAGAGGCCACCGCGCTGGAGTGCAACTTCCTTCTGTACTCTGATCAATGCATGTCCTGCCTCAGCAACCAGTGTGGGCAGGAGCTCCAAAACACCTTTGGTTCCAGTGAACGCGCAACCTCGCCGGGCGGCAGCTGCGGCGGTTGGATGAGCTGCCTAGCCGACTGTGACTGCAATGACATGACCTGCGTCGACGCCTGCAGCAACGCTGACGTCGGCCAGCAGTGCAACGACGACGCCGACAGGTGGGCGACCTGCATGGACACTCAGTGCGCTGTGCAGTGCGCCTGCGGCAACGGACTGCTGGACGCTGGTGAGCAATGCGACGGAGAACAGTCTCTGTCGTGTACTGAGCTTGGGTATGCCAGCGGCATGGCCACTTGCACCGATCAATGCACGTTTGATACGAGCGCCTGCGAGGCGGCCCAAGTGCCCCTGACCTGTGGAGACTGGGTGGTTGACCCGGGGGAAGATTGCGACCAAGGAGAACTCAACGGCGCATCCTGTTCCTCGCTGGGGTACACCGGAGGAGACCTTCACTGCACCGAGTCCTGTCGCTTCGCCACCGTTGACTGTTTTGATTGCGGCGATGGGGTGGTTGACCCGCAAGAACGATGTGAGCCCACCGATCTGAGAGGGTCGAGCTGCAGCACATACGGCTATGGCTCCGGCCAACTCCAGTGCGGCTTCGACTGCACCGAATTCGATACCTCCGCCTGTAGCACCTGCGGAAACGACTGGGTAGACGAAGGAGAGCAGTGCGACGGTACGGTGTTCGAGCCCACCTGTGCCCAAGCGGGCTACGCCTACGGAACTATGGGCTGTTCAACAAGCTGTGTCCTCGACGCCAGTAGCTGTGTTCCCCGGGTCACGGGTGATTGCGAGGAACCACTGCGGTTCGAGGGTGACGACGTTCGGGTGACTAACGATATCGATCACTCCTCCTTCGCGGGAGGAGTCGGTTGCGACGTCGACTCTGAGCTGTGGAATGGTTGGGTATTTGAGTGGACTCCCGTCACGGGCGGAGACTACCTCATCTCTGCGGTCGGAAGTTACTCGTTTGACGAGATCGGATTGAGTGTGATTGCCGACCACTGCGAAGGCGACGTGCTCCAGTGTGTCGTCGAGATCGGCACCCGGCAGTTCACATTGGAAGATGCGGAAGCGGGTCGACCCTATATCATCCACGCCGGCACTGGTGGACGAAGTGATACCGTGACGGTGGTGGTAGCCCACCGCGAGTAGTTGTCGAGGCAACCCCCACGCTGTTTCAGCCAGCCGCCAGTTTGACACCTGCGCTAGCGCTGTTGGATACTCGCACCACACACAAACCGCTGACTCTTAGGCGACTGCGTCTAGTCATTGTTGTCTCCGGGGCTATCTCGGTGTGTTTGGGGAGTATACGGTGCGCTTTCTTGTTACAGGGGCAAACGGATTGGTGGGCAGTCGCCTTTGCTCCCTCCTCGCGGCCTCAGGCCACGGCGCTGCAGGCCTCGGTCTCGGACCGAAGCGTGTGGCGTACGACCTTGAATACTACCCATGCGACATAACTGAACCAACGCGACTCGAAGAGGTGTACCGCTCCATTGAGCCCGAGGTCGTGATTCACAGCGCAGCCATGACCGAGTTGGATGCCTGTGAACGCGATCCGCAGGCTGCTCACGCAGTCAACGTGCAGGCTACCGAGGCGATCGCAAACTTGGCCCAACAAACTGGCGCTCATCTGGTCTACGTATCGACCGACTATGTCTTTGATGGAGAGGCCGGTCCCTACTCCGAAGAGGACGCCCCCAACCCCAGAGGGGTCTACGCTGAGTCCAAGTACAAAGCTGAGCAGGCTGTTCAGACGCTGTGCTCGTCTTGGACAATCGCTCGGCCCGCTATCGTCTACGGATGGCCGCCAGCAGGCCACGCTAACTTCGGTAGCTGGGTGCTCAGCAAACTGCTGAAAGGCGAAACTGTCCCGCTGTTCGAGGACCAATTCGTGTCGCCGAGCTTCGTCGGCAATGTGGCAGCCATGCTTGTCGAGCTGGGCGAGAGGTGTCTACCGGGAATCTGGCATACGTCTGGGAGCCAGGTCGTCGATCGCGTGAGCTTCGGCCAGGCCCTCTGCGAAACGATGGGGTTCGATGCTGGGCTTCTAAGGCCTGTCAAGCTCGCTGAGATGAATCTGGCGAGCCCACGCCCCCGACACTCCGGTCTCGAAACGAGTAAGGCGGCGCAGATTCTTGCGACCAAACCCCTGGACTTGAAGGAATCTCTGGCGCATTTTCACTTGGCCTTCGAGAAGAGCAAAGCCTGACACGTGCCGGGTATCTAGAGGACGACGCACCAGGGAGGAGAGCCGTGCCGCATCAGGACGGGCAGCGGTTACTCATATTCGTAATTGCCTATTGCGCCGAGTCGACGCTCAAGTCGGTGCTGGAGCGCATACCCAGTGCGATCTTCGAGCAGTTCGACTGCGAGGTCCTGGTGGTAGACGACGGATCCGAAGACCGCGGCTTCGAGATCGGGCACGAGTACAAAAACAGTCACCCAGAAATCCAGATGACCGTCCTCCGGAACGAGCTCAACCAGGGATACGGGGGCAATCAGAAGGTCGGTTACCAGTACGCCATCACGGAGGGCTTCGACTATGTCGCGATGGTCCACGGTGATGGGCAGTACGCCCCCGAAGAGCTGCCGCGTTTGATGGAGCCGTTGGCCTCGGGGCGAGCGGAGGCGGTATTCGGCAGCCGAATGATCGAGCAGTTGGCAGCCCTCAAAGGAGGGATGCCGCTATACAAATACGCCGGAAACAAGATTCTGACGGCCTTGCAAAACCGGTTGCTCGGCACCGCACTGTCAGAGTTTCACAGCGGCTATCGCATCTTCTCGGTCGAAGCGCTGAAAACGCTTCCCTTCCGCCTCAACACCAATGATTTTCACTTCGATACTGAGATCATCATTCAGCTGCTGAACTCGGGCGCTCGAATCGTCGAGCTGCCGATCCCGACCTTCTACGGCGACGAGATTTGCCGAGTCAACGGCATGAAATACGCTTTTGACGTGCTCGCCGCTACGCTGCTCAATACGGCCCACCGGTCGGGTGTCCTCTACCAACGTCGCTTCGATACCGATTCGCCGAAAGCCGTCAGCGACCTCAAGCTCGGCTACGACAGCAGCCACACCTTTGCGATCGATGCGGTGCCATCAGGCGCCACAGCGCTCGATCTCGGAGGTGGTCGGCAGAGTGTCGTTGACGAGCTTCAGGACAAGGGCTGCAAAGCCGAGCGAGCAAACCCGTCCGCGATCGGCCGTGAGACCGGCGGTTCGCCGAAACAGCCGTTGCAGGATGTGTCTGCGCACGAGTATCTACTCCTACTCGATGCGATCGAGCACCTAGCGAACCCGGAAGCCTTCATCGAGGAGCTGCGTAGCCAGTTCGAACACGACCCGAAGCAACTGGTCCTCTCGACTCCGAATATTGCCTTCATTATCAACCGTTTGATGCTGCTCATCGGCCAGTTCAACTACAGTAAATCGGGCGTCCTCGATCTGACTCATCGCAGGCTGTTCACCTTCCGCAGCGCACGACGGCTTCTGCTGGACGCCGGTTTTCGAATTGATCGGGTCCGAGGTGTCCCAGCACCGTTTCCAAAGGCGTTTGGCGACGGCCCTTTCGCAAGGGCCTGTCTGGCAGCCAATAACGCCCTAATCAAGTTGAGCAAGACCCTCTTTTCGTACCAGATCTTCATCGAAGCCACGACGACGCCTGACGTGCACTTCGTTCTCCGAAACACGAAAGAAGCCAGTGCGCGGCGTCTTCAACGGTCAGAGGTATCGAGTAACTCACTGGGCATGGACGCTGAATGAACGTCATCGAGACCAGTATTCCAGGGGTTCTTATCATCGAACCAAAGGTCTACCGAGACGCCCGCGGCTACTTCTTCGAGAGTTTTCGCAAAGAGCGGTATCGCGCATTGGGCATTCCGACGGCGTTTGCACAGGACAACTGCTCTTGGTCATGCCGCGGAACGCTGCGAGGACTGCACTTTCAAGAGCCACAAGCGCAGGGCAAGCTGGTTCAAATCCACAGCGGTTCGATTTTTGATGTCGTCGTCGATCTCAGGGCAAACTCACCCCATTTCGGCACGTGGGTGGCCACACAGCTGTCCGACCAGAATTTCAGACAGTTGTGGGTCCCAGAAGGCTTCGCCCACGGCTTCTGTGTCACATCTGACCACGCGCTCGTGACCTACAAGTGCACCGAGCCATACGCCCCCGACTGTGATCGAGCCATCGCTTGGAACGACCCGGACCTCGCCATCGACTGGCCTATCAATGAGCCGTTGTTGTCGCCGAAAGACGCGGCGGCCCCACTACTCAAAGATGCGGCCGTCCTCCCACTGGAGGAATTCGAGTGACTCGAGACCCCGCAACTCAACGTTTCGATGGGATGTTGTCGGCGATCGCATATACGTTCGCTGCGGTGGCACTTGGTTTTGCTCTGCAGCAGGCCAATGGAGAAATCACACCTCGTGCAATGGTCGCCCTCTCGTTGAGTATCGCCTTCTGCGTATTGGGCGTCGTCAGCCCCAGACTGGCAATCAGTAAACGGCTCGGAGATCACCCGGTTGCTTTAGTTCTCTTCTTCGGCGTGGCATTTCAAATCACAGTGATGGTGACCAGTACCCCAGGTGTTTATCAGGACATCCAGGAGATCGGTGGCTGGAACCCGATGTATCAGAGCTACGTGATCTGTGCGGCCCTGGCCGGAGCGGCTCTATCTCCACTTCGTTGGCTGAGAAACATCGTCGTGCCAGCGTTCCTGGTCACGTTCTTCTTCTTGGGTAGTTGGATGATCGCGGCCTCTCCCGACCCCTGGATCGATGTCTTCGTCTTCCAAAGGGACAGCATCGCGGCTGTGCGCGACGGGATTAACCCCTACACAATTTCGTTCCCCAACATCTACGGTGAGGTGGCCCCGTTCTACTCGCCCGACGTCGCGGACCCTGAACGTCTGCACTTTGGCTATATCTATCCGCCGCTCGGGCTTCTCCTCACCCTACCCGCTCAGGTCCTATGCGGGGACTTCCGTTTCGCCCAACTACTGGCGATGATCGGAGCAGCGGCCTTCATGGCATATGCTCGTCCCGGTCGCATTGGCGCTCTGGTGGCGTTTCTCTTTCTGCTGACGCCGCGCAGTCTCTACATTCTCGAAATGTCTTGGACCGAGCCCTTCATCATCTTTTTCCTGGCGGGTATCGTCTTTTGCGCTTGTCGTTTTCCGCGTGGAATCCCGTACTTTCTGGGACTCCTCCTCGCGACCAAGCAGTACACAGTCTTCGCTCTTCCAGCAGTCCTACTACTGCTCGATCCACTGACAATTCGAGAAGCGTGGCGGGTGACTTGGCGTGCCGGTCTGGTCGCTCTCGTAGCCATGCTTCCCTTCACCATCACCGCGCTACCTGGCTTCTGGGAATCCGTCGTGGCGCTCCAGTTTCACCAACCCTTTCGGGCCGATTCCTTGAGCTTTCCGGCTCACATCGCCCTTGATGGGGGCCCAATTCTAGCCGTGTGGATCGCATTTGCGGTCATGATTCCCGCTGCACTGCTTGGGCTATGGCGCGCTGGCCGAACCCCGTCGGGTTTCGCGGGAACGGTGGCCCTGACCCTCTTTTTGTTCGTGGCCTTCAACAAGCAAGCCTTCTGCAACTACTACTACTTCGCACTGGGTGCGATGTGTTGCGCTATCGCCGCAACGCAGCTGGAACCCAAATCGGATTAGTGCCGAGTCGTTTCCGTCTACCGATTACTTGGCTTCACTGGGTCGGAAACACAGCTGTGCAGCGATCAATGCGATAAGCGACAGGTTTCAACAAACCGCGCGTCAACTTCGGACCGCGCAAGTACCAACCGTACATCCCAATGTTGCATTCACCCTGGATCGGGATTTGGCCGACATCTTCATCGTAAGCGAAGGCATTGATTCCCATACCCGGTATCCAGGCTGGGCGGATCAAAACAATCTCGGCCTCGCCTTCGTCGCACGAAACTTGGGTAGAGGAGCGCTTCATGCAACCACCCACCTGATACACATCTGACTCGCCGTCGATTAGGTGGAAGTTGTTGATGAGGAAGATGCCCTCTCGCCGAGTTCCATAGACGTAACCAACCAGCAGCACGACGTACACCAGGATGATGATCCCGGCAGACCTGAAAAGGCGCTGCGCTGAGAACGTCTCGATGCTCCGAACTCCGGTGTCATCCCGAGCGCATGTGAGGAAGAGGAAGATTCGCTTGATACCGCGGCCAAAGAACCGAAACACAGGCCGGAGCGGACCCGAAAACTGAATCAGCTTGCTGAATACCTTTCCGATTTCCCTCAGAAGCCGAAGAAGGCTTCGGACCTTACGCCAAATCCAGGCGATGTCATCGTCTTCGGGCTGCCGGGGTTGCCGGATTCGCTTTGGGGCATCGCCGGCCGAATCGGCAGCCCGCTCCTCGAGGCGTCGGGCGCGCTCCAGCAGGTCATCGGCGGCGTTGCGCTCGTCTTCCACGTCAAGTCCGTCCTAGGCAGGGTCAGGGGCCGAGCCGCCCGCCTCGAAATTGGTTGTGATCGCACCCGCTTCCCGCTCATAAGCGACGCGAATGACCCCGGTTTGGTCCGGGTTTCTCAGCATGGTCTCGGCGGCCTCTGACGCGATATGATTCTCGACCCAACCGATGAGGATGCTGCGTGCACCGCGCCGAGCATCGTACTGATCGGCACACATCGCCTTCAACTCGGTGTCACTCATCTCGACCGTCAATCCGGGTGTGTCGATCCACGTATTCAACTCCTGCAGTCCTCTGGCCGCGATCAGTTCGACAGTCGAAAGACCGAGTCGGTTGAAACAGAAGATGCCTGTGAATCGCGCCAGAAACTCCGGCCGGTAGCCACCCTTGACCGGGTCCCACAGGTCGGCCAGGGCCTTCTTTTTGGCCTCTTCGAAGGTCAGGCTCTCGTCTAAGAAGTAGGGCTGCCCAATGTTCGATGTCAGAATGTTGACTGAGTCGGCAAACGACGCGACCAAACCGCGCCGATCGGTCAATCGGCCTTCGTCGACAATCTGAAGAAACAGGTCGAAGACGTCCTTGTGGGCTTTTTCGATTTCGTCGAAGACATTCACGCAGCGCGGATGCTTGCGCATGGCGTTGGTAAGCAACCCACCGTACTCGTAGCCCTCATAGCCCGGAGGCGCACCGATGAGCGCCGAGACTGCGTGCTTTTCCTGGTACTCCGACATGTCGTAGGAGCGAAGCATACTCTCGTCACCGAAAAGGGCCGCGCTGAGCGCTTTGGCCATCTCGGTTTTTCCGACACCCGTGGGGCCGAGAAAGATGAACGAGCCGATCGGTTTGTTGGCTTTCTTGAGTCCTGTCCGGCCTCGCCGAACCGCCTTCGAGAGGGCGCTGACTGGCTCTGGCTGACCATAGACTCGGCTCGCCAATGTGGCTTCGAGATCGAGTAACTTGGTTGCTTCGTCTTCTCGCAGTCGGCCAACGTCGAGGCCAGATAGTTTGCTGAACTGCTGATAGACGAAATCGGGCGGAAGCACCAAGCCCCGATTGATCTCCTCGGTCATCGCGATGTACTTCGTTCGATTCTCTTCGAGAGCTGCATGCCAGCGAACACGTTCCTGTTTGAGGCTCGAGATGGTCTCGTTGTCGAGGCCGCTGCTCCCAAAACGGGCTCTAAAACGACGAGCAGACGTGCTGCCCTGCTCTGGCGTGGCGTTCTTCTGGGCGGCCTCACCTCGCTGTTGGGCTTCATGGGCCTGTTTCTCTCGCTCTGCTTCGATGGAGCGATCGAGTGACATGACCTTTTCTTCAGCGGCGTTCTGGTCTTGGTACACACGCCGCAATTCCAACTGATGAGCCTCCCAACCCTTCTCGACCTCCGCAATCTCGGCCTTGGTCGCGGTCGCGAGCGTTTGCAGTTCGGCCTCCGAGCGTCCCTGAAGGCTCTCACCCGCTTCTCCAGCAAGTGCGAGATTGATGGCCTCCAAGCGGCTCTCGAGGTCGTCTAAGCCGACGGGTCGCGCGTGAACCCTGCGCCGATAAGCGGTAAGCGCTCCCTCGATCAGCAGTTTTGCCCGCTTGGGTTGAGCTCGGTCCAACGCCTTCACGTAGTAACGATTCGTCAAGGCGATCGCTGCAGCCCGTGCCTCTGCCGAGACCGGGATTTTGTGATGCAGTTCGAGCACCTGACAGATGGCCTCGAGTATGGGATCCAGCTTGTCGGGATCCGGTGGACCAATCTCTTTGATGATGAAGAATGAGGTCAGATCGGAATGGACCTTGAGAAGCTCGGGCAGGTCGGTGTCTCGCGTCTCGAGAATCAACTGAAAGCGGCGGTTCTTTCGGCACTCACGCATCAGGGCGTTGACGATGTTCTGGCAACCGTTCACCCGGGCCGCGTCGATGAAATCGACCATGTCCTCGATGATCAGCACGCTGTTCGGCGATCGGGTGACTCGTTTGAGCGCCTTCTGAAAGCCCTCGTTGATCTGTTTGATGTTACCCGAAGCAAACAGGCCGTCAGTATCGAGCCAGTAGAAACGCTTGGACACAATATCGAACGGCGTATCTAGCTTGTCTTTGCTCGCCTGAAGACCGGCCAACAGCGAAGACACCCCGGCGCCCGGCGGACCCGTCAAAATCACATTCGACGAGTTGAGCCGCAGCAAGACATCCGAGATGTCGGCCAGCTCTTCTTCCCGCCCAATCAGCACAAAATTGGGTTGCTCGGCGAGGAAATCCCGACCCGGTGTCACGAAGTCAGGCGCAATATTGGATCCAAACTCTGGTTGGGTTGTCATTTGGCGCTACGAATCACAAACGTTTGAAAGGCGCCCGCGTCGTCCGCTTGGCTTTCGGCTTCTTGTCGCCGCTGGCATCGGTCGGTGCCTCAGCCTCACCATCGGCGCTGCGCTCGTGGATCTTCGCGTCGGCGTGGACTGCGATTGACTCCTTGAGACCATCGGCCACGTCCCGCGTCGTTTTCTCGAGGACGCCCATCTTGTTTCCGATTTCCGAGAGCGTGCGACGTGTTAGGTCGGTTGCCTTGTCCTGCAGCTCCCCGAACTCACGCAACTGCTCGATGGCCTTGTCGAGGTCGTCAGCGGTCTTCTGCATACCCACCGCGTTCTCGATTGCCTTCTTACCGAGCAGAGCGCGCGTGCTTGCGGCCATGTGCTCCAAGGAGTCTTTGGCGCCGCCCGAGGCCTCATTGAGCGCCGCAGCCGACACCGCTTGCAGCACCGTCGCCAAGCGTTCGGATACACCGGATACACTCGCGCTGTGTAGCTTTCGCGTGCTGTCGATCTGTTGCCGATTCGTGTCTCGCATGGTCTTGATGTTGCCGCCCTGCTCCGTCAGGTCGGTCATCGTCTGAGTGGTGTCGATCACGGCGGTATTGAGCTGCCCGATGAAGTCCTCGACGCCCTCCAGCTTGCTCTCACGCTGCATTTTTTGGATTCCGCTCTCGTCCTCGCCACCGGCTTGGAGCTCGTCCCTGATCGTCTGGTTCTTAGTCCCAGCAGCCTTCTCGGCGTCGCTCAAAATCGCGAACGCGTGGCGCATTTGTCCGTTGTTCTCGTAGAGCGCATCCGATTGGCCGCTCATTCCTTCGAGGTGCTCGAGCACGCTTGCGACCCGGTCGCTGGTTGTCAAAACGAAGCTCTCGGCGCTCTTCACCAGGGCAGTTTGGCGGGCCTTGTGCTCCTCGCTCGTGAGGTCCAACAGCTCCTCGAGTTTCTCCTTGTGAAGGGCGAACTCGTGAAACTTGGTCTCCCGCTCGGTGTCTTGTTTTGCGTCCTTGATCTTGCTCATCAGCTGTTGAATCGCTTCCTGCGAATCGGCTTGATCGACGCCCAGCCGAGCGATCTCCTGGCGGGCGGCCTTGGTGAGTGTTTGACCGCCAACGAACCGCAAAACACTCTTGTTTTCCCGCTCGGCGGCCATATCGCGCTCGATCGATTTGATGCGTTTCTCGAGCTGGCCAAGCTCACTTTCGTAACCCGACAGGATGCGATTCTGCTCCTCTTGGGCCTCTCGGTCCTCCTGGATTTCGCGGAAGACATCCATGGTGTTGCCCGCGATGCGAAGCTCATAGACAGCGTCAATGACATCAGTGAGTGGCTGAAGCTGCTTGTTGAAATTGATGACGCCCGCATTCAGGTCCTGCAATACCTGCTGAAGTTCGCCAAACGCGCCCGTATCGGTAAGACGAATGACCTCGAGGGCCATCTGCTTGCGCTCGAACTGCAGATATTCCTTAAAGAGACCGTACTCCGCCAACCGGGCTTTGTTCTCTTCCTTGTCGGCTTCCAGTGCCACGGTCAACTCGGCGGAGATTGCATCCCGCTTTGCCTCAGGCGCGGCCCCTTCCTCGAACATGATCTGGAAGAACGTGTTTGCTTCGATGTCGGCAAACTTCTCTTCTTCAGCCTGCAGCGGCTGAGCCGCTTCGGTTTCCGTCGACTGCTGCTGCTTGCGTTTGCGCTCTAGGGCCGCGTCCGCTTTCGCCAGAATGTCGTCAAATCCTTTCTTCTCGGCGACTTTTGCCTTCGGTTCTGCCATCTACGTCCTTCCTTACCGATCGAATAGGTGTCCCGAACTCCCGTCGCAACGCTCGCAAGCTCGGGTGAGGTTTAGAGATTTCACAGCTCTCGCGAGTATTGATCGCCCTCGACGTGCGAGGCAAGGACACCGAAGGTCTCACCCGAGTAGGGGCTGTCATCGGTCCCTGTGACCCGCACTGATTCCGAGGACGGAGCCACTAAAGCCAAATGACCAGCAGCCGAGCAGCCCACGGGCGTTGTGTAACGTATGGTAAGCAACGATTTGAAAGGTCGGGAGTGAAAAAAACTTCACCGGTTTGGGATGCGCCCTATCTGGACCCCACGCAAGCCCCCGCAGATACCGTCAGTGAATATTGACCGGTATCCCGCTCGGTGAAACCCTCGACGATCGCGAACAGCGGCTGTTGGGCATGGGCCTGGACTTGGACCTGGGACGGACCCAGCGGAATCCCCAGACTCGTATCGTCGTCACAAGCCAACTCGGTTGAGCGGTTCTCGCAAGCGGTTCTCACAGACAAGACCGTGTCGAATTGGGCCTCCGTTTCGATGCACAGGAGCTGCGTCTCTTCGGGGTTGATCAGCCACACCCACTCATTGGGTCCCCGTGCCGAACAGCTACTCGAAATGGCGTCGTGGTCGTCGACCGGCATATGACTCTCGGCGGTTTCGCCCACCCCGATACGGCCGACGCGGGTGCACTCCCAGTCCTCGAATCGAAACTCACGAGGAGGGGCAAACGGACCAATCTCATGGGTGCCGATCGCTCGTACTGTCCAGAAGTAGTCGATCTCGAGACCAAGAACGCGGGTCGTTGGTTGATGCCACAGCCCTTCGACACCGACACGGATGCACTCAGAACACGCTTCCGAACGCAGCGAACGGGCGTCGAGTCCCACACGGAGTTCGTACAGAGAGGCGCCCTCGACCGCATCCCATCGAAAGTCAGTCGTTAGGCTGGGGAGCAGCGCGTCGGGCTCGGGTTCGAGCAATAACGGAGGCGTCAATCGCGGTTGGTCCGGGCCAGGCGGTCGTCTGGTTCGGTTGAAATTCTCGGCGGGCGGAAGGGGCCGTTCCCCTTGCGACTGGCAGCTCCCCGGCCGAATGTCGAGGTTGAAGGCCACCCCGTCAGAGACACCCCACCCGTCCACGCCAATCCAGGCAGGTGCGCCCGGTCCAGCGCGTACCTCGAGATTGTCGCTCAACAGCGAGCGTGCCATGTCGTAGTTAGAGCGAACGACCGGATCGTTCCAGCCGCATCCCTCTCGCGTTGTGAGCACCAGCGGAACAGCTGCTCGAGGCCCTGCCGAAACCGGCGAAATCCTGAAGCAGTGGAGGCCTTGCTCGGCCGGTTCGAAAAGGAACAACCGGTCGGGGCTACCTTCGGGGTACTCGTTTCCACCGAAACTTTCCGGAAAGCCCACAGTCGAAGCCGACAGAACGCCGTGCCTCAATCGCTCGTGCGGCAAGCACTCCTCTTGGCAGACGTCATCTTCGTCTACCTCACCGTCGCAGTCGTCGTCTCTGGCGTTGCACTGCTCACTTCGGCAGGCGGGATTTGCATCGAGCCACTCGAGGTGGTTGTCGACCACGCATCGCATCAGGTCGCGTTGGTCGGGGGTGAAGCGCCCCCGACAGTTTCCGAAATAGCTCATGTAGTTGCCGCGGTCTGGCGTCGCGCCGTCACTGCACTCACCGTCACAGTCGGCCGAACAGGTCTGGAACGGGACGCCCGGGCATCGGGTCCTCAGCCAACTTGGACCCGGGTCAAAGGGCGTATCGCAGATGCCGTCCCCGCTCGCTGAGCAATCATCGACATCGGTCCCAGCGCAGCTGTGCGTGTGCAGTAGCCCGAGAACATGCCCGATCTCGTGCACGATCACATCCCGTTCGGTCCCCGCGAGCGCCGCACCATAGCCAATACCCGCGAACCCTCTGGCATGACTCGAAGGGCTTGGACCGCCGCGAATCGCCTGCACGAAGAACAACGGAACAGCTCCCGATGCACGCGAATCGGCCGCCATTTGCCGGAGCGACGGGTCTCCGAACGGAATGACACAATCGCCGTCAAAAGGGGCCTGAACAGCCTCGACCTCGACGAACTCGAGGCCAGCCGAGGAAAACGCACGCTCGACGTCGCTGAGTACCTCTCGGATCCGTCCGAGCGGGTAGACCGGCTCCCCGTTTGGCAATTCGCACACAAAGAGCCTGATCGGCAGCGAGCGCCTTCCCCGTGCACTCATTCCTTCCCGAACGGCAGGGTCATAGCAGGTTGATCCATCGAGCGTCCGTCGAGTCGCCACGTCGACTGCGTGGCCGTCGAAATGAACCGGCCGCCCGCCGATCTCTACAACACAGGCAGAGTCGCACCCGTCTCCGTTGGATCGGTTTCCGTCGTCGCACAGCTCGCCTGCTTCGAGACTCCCATTTCCGCACACCGACCGGTCGAGCTGACAGTCAGTTAGGTCCCAAGTGCAGTCTAGCGAGCACGTCGCGACGCCATCGCCGTTGGCAACCAACGTCGAACAAGCCATCTCATCGTCGAGCGAGTCGCAGTCCTCACCCGGGTCGATGTGTCCGTCTCCGCAGCGGGGATAGGCTGTTGTCGATTGGCCCCCAGCCTCGACTCCGTCCGGGTCGCCACCATCTGTGGCGGGCGGGCTCGTAGGCCGACCGACGAATACCCCCAGGCCAACCAGGAGTGTGAGCGCCAGAAACCCACCGAGTTTTGCCTTCGAGGATCTCACCGGGTTCTAGTCGGGAGTCTCGTAGTCTACGACAGCGCGCTCACTCGTTACTGCTTTCACGAATTCGACGACCGGGACATGCATTGGGTGCGTGCGGTAGACCTCGAGGTCGGCCCGCGACGCAAATGTGGAATGAAGTGCGACATCGAAGCTCACCGGTGATCCCGAAAAGTCTCGGCCCGCGTGCATCGACAGCAGGCCGGGGATCTCGCCTAGCAGACCATGTAGCCGCCGAACCAGCTCGACCGTGTTGGCTTCGGCGTTGTTGCCCTGGGCGCTCTCGCTCATCCTGAAGAAGACTGTGTGGTGAATCATCCTTTTTGCCCCATTCTGAAAGACGGCCCAACTGTACCTGGATACGCGCTTGGACTGAAGCTCCCGGTGGTGCTGCGGAAACGTGATTGGTTTGAGACGACATACCGTGCGGATTGTTGAACCAGTCCGGCGTGGGCCAAAACGAGTTCGTGGGACAGGTCCTGGCTGGGTAGTGGGAAACCAGACCCCAATGTCCTACTATGCCCTATCGCACAATCACACATGGATGGTCCCATCGTGCCACGCCTGTCTAACTCTGCGCTCACCTGCCTCCTCTTGTTGTTGACTGTCGTGGGCACATTCGTTGGCTGCGCCGAACCGGTTTCGAATCAACCACCAGGCCAGCAGACACGGGACACCAACGTCAATGACGCACCAACAGACGTCGAAGCAGACGAAACCGGCTCAGATGGACTCGACGAGATGAGCGACAGCGGCGACTTGGCGGTGGACACGTTAGACGATCTTGAGACGGATATCGCCGACGTCGACGCCGAGGACGCCGATGCTGAGGATATGGCAACCGAACCAATCCCGGCCCTGGATTACGGGGAACCCTGCGAGGCCAACGAGGAGTGCCTGAGTGGGTTTTGTGTGCATGCACCGGCCGGGGAGTTGGGTCGAGTCTGCAGTACCGCGTGCACAAACGCCTGCCCAGACGAGGATTTCACCTGTTGGGCGATGTTCAGCCGAGGTGGCAGGGACTTGGGCGGGGTGTGCCAGGCAGTCGACAGCGTCCTCTGCAGCGAGTGCGAAACCGACGGCGAGTGCGGCGCATTCAACGAATTGTGTCTACCCGTCGGCGAGGGGTTCGGGTGTGCGACCGAATGCGACGTGAGTGGGTCCTGCCCGGTCGGTTTCTATTGTTCCATCGAAAGCCGTCCCGGCGTGGACGCAATCGGTGTTTGCAGACCCGAAGGCGATTCGTGTCCCGAATGTATGGGGATCGATCTCATGAACGACCCCTTCAACTGTGGCAGCTGTGGATACTCCTGCGTCGCTGACAATTCGGCCGCCGAATGTGTCGAAGGCGAGTGCGTCCTTGACTGTGTAGGGACCTTCGATAACTGCGACAACGATCCAGAAACGGGATGCGAGACGGACCTCGCCGCAGATACCAATTGTGGAAGCTGCGCGGTCCTTGATGGTGTTCCCGGCACCGCCTGCGGTACCTGCGACACCGGTAACTGGGTGTGCGACGGAACCGACAACGTGATCTGCGAGGGGGACGCGGGAACCGGCATCCTCAACGAATGCGACGGTTGCACTGAGCTGCCCTTCTCATTGGCCGAGTCGTGCGGTACTTGCGAGTCCGGCTATTGGGATTGCTTTAACACTGAAAGCCTCACCTGTGTCGATGACGGCGGCGAAGAGGCCTTCAACGGCTGCGAGGGCTGCGAGGTCTTGGACGGCGAGCCCGGAACTGCCTGCGGAGAGTGCGGTGACGACGGATTGTGGGTCTGCAACGGCCGCGAGGCCGTGCGCTGCGACGATCCGACTCCGCCCAACGAATGCGGCGGTTGCAACACCCTCGACGACCTGCCCGACACACCATGCGGCACCTGCGATCGGGACCACTACGTGTGTGTCGACGGAGGCGAATCGACCATCTGCAGTGGCGATACCCGCAACATCTGTGGTGGATGTGACGAAATCACGATCACGATCGATGACCTGGGCACGGCCTGTGGAACCTGCGACTCAGGTCTGTGGCAATGTGAAGAGGGCGATGCTGTCTGTGCCGACGACATCGGGCCAGAGGGAAAAAACAGCTGCGGCGGATGCACGACACTTCCAGAGGAAGACACGGTCTGCGGCGACTGTGGTGAGGACGGACGGTGGGAGTGCAACGGGCTCGAGGCGATGCGCTGTGTCGACCCGACCCCAGTCAACGTGTGCGGAGGCTGCGCCACCCTCGACAATCCACCAGACTCCGTCTGTGGCACCTGCGACCTCGACCAGTACGTCTGTGCTGAAGGTGGCGAGACCACTGTCTGCGGCGGCGATACCCACAACATCTGTGGTGGCTGTGGTGAAATCACGATTGGTGTAGACGACCTAGGAACGGCCTGCGGTGCTTGCAACTCCGGCTCGTGGCAATGCGAGGCAGGAGACGCCGTCTGTGCCGGTGACGTCGGTGAAGCCGGGACAAACGGCTGCGGTGGCTGCAACACCCTGCCAGAGGTCCTCGATACGGCCTGCGGTGTCTGCGGCGACGACGGACGCTGGGTTTGCAATGGCGTCGATGCCGTTCGTTGCGACGATCCAACCGAGGAGAACGAGTGCGGTGGATGCACGACGCTGCTCAACCCTCCGGACACCGGATGCGGTCCCTGTGGTGTCGACGTTTACGTGTGCGGCCTGGGAGGCGAGACGACGGTTTGCGGCGGAGAGACAACCAACGCCTGCGGCGGGTGTCTTCCCATGGAGACCACGCCAGACGACCTCGGCGAGGCCTGTGGCACGTGCGATTCGGGCAGCTTGGCTTGCGATGGCGAGAATGCAGTGACCTGCGACGGCGACCAGGGGGAAGCCGCAGAGAACGCATGCGGTGGGTGTGACGAACTGGAGGAGACCATCGGTGAACCCTGTGGCCCGTGCAACCTCGACGAATGGGCCTGTTTGGGAGAAGACGGTGTCGAATGTGATGATTCTACGGCGTGTCCACCCGTCACCTGCCGGCTGAGCGGCGAAATCACCCTCGACGAGATCACGCTCGAAATGAGTCCCTGTGTTATCGAAGCCGACGTCACTGTGCCGATCGGCCATACGCTGACCGTCGAGCCTGGCGTCGTATTCAAATTCGAGGTGACGCGTACCAGTCGCACCGACGACCGCGACTTCAGTGTGTTCGGCGATCTGATCGCCGAAGGAACAGCCGAACAGCCCATCATTTTTACGAGCTTTCGCGACGACACGCACGCCGGTGACTCGAATGAAGACGGTGATGACACGGCGCCGGCCACGGGAGACTGGGGACGACTGCGGGTGCCAGCCGATACGGCCAGTCGGCTCTCGTACATCGAAGTGTATTGGGGCGGTGGTGGCAATACGACCACTTCGGGAGCCGCAAATCCGGCTAGTTCGGCTGCCTTCGAGGTAGACGCAGCCATCGCTCCCGAGATGGATCACATCACAGTCGCCAACTCTCAGGCCAGGGGAGCGCTGCTCACCGTCACAGGCGGCTTTGATTGGTCCCTTTCTGAATCGATTTTCCGAAACAACGCCACCATCGGTCTCGACGTATGGGGAAGCCCTGCTCCAATTACCCTCGCCGGGATAGACGCCCACAACAACGGCACAGATGGGATCGTGGTCGTGACTGCGGGTCCGCTCACCATGTCCGGCCTCGACGTCGAGGAGAATGGAAGAACCGGGGTCGAACTGGACACCTCAGGGCACTTGGACTTGACGGATAGCTTCATCGCGAACCACCCAGACGATACCAACTTGATCGTGATTGGGGCCGCACCCGGCAGTACGATCCGAAACAACGAGATCGTCGCGAATAACTCGCGGGTACCAGGGCGGTTAGAGGTCGTCGCCAGCGTCGTGCCCGATCTGGTTCAGGAGATGGTCGACTTCAACACGCTCACAAACACCGATCGTGGGCTACACGTGCGCAGAGGCACGGTCAACCTCGACGCCACCTGGGCGAATCCCGGCTTCGAATATGCCATCGATGGTGACGTGACCGTGGCCAGCGGGGCCGAATTGACCCTGGAACCCGGTCTCATCGCCAAGTTCATCGTGGTTCGGACGGCCAGGGTCGACGATGCCGACCTCCGAGTTGCCGGAACGCTCAACGCGGTGGGTACCGCCGAGCAACCGATTATCTTCACCAGCCAGCGAGATGATGACGCCGGGATCGACATGAACGGCGACGCGGTATCGAGCTCGCCCGCTACCGGTGATTGGGGACGGATCTGGTTTGCTTCGGCCGGGACAGGCCACATATCACACGCCGAGATTCGCTGGGGAGGTGGCGGCAATACCGTCACGTCGGGCGCCAGTAATCCAGCGACTTCTGCCGCTTTGGAGGTTGACGTTGCGATTGCGCCCGAACTCGACAACCTGCTGATCGAGCACAGTCAAGCGCGGGGTGCGCTGCTCAATGTGACGGGTGGCTTCGACTGGTCGGTAACTGACTCCGTCTTCCGCTCCAACAGCAGCCACGGTTTGGAGATAACCGGCGGCGCCGCGCCCCTGATGCTCCTCGATGTGAGGTCACAGGCCAACGGGTCCTCCGGTCTGATCATCAGTACGATCGGTCAAATGACACTCGACGGACTAACCGTCGATGGAAACGCCGCCGCCGGTGTCACACTGTCGACCACAGGAACGATCGACCTCACGGACAGCTTCATTACAGACCACGGCAACAGCACAGGACTCACGATCAGTTCCGCCAGCGCGGCCAGCACCGTACGGAATAACACCGTCTCTGGTGCCAACGTCGTCGCCAGCGTCATCCCCAATGTTGTGCAAGAGGTTGTCGACTTCAACACACTCTCAGACACCGACCGTGGCCTCTACGTGCGGGGCGGATCGTTGACGAACTCCGACACGTGGGTCGAACCGGGCTACGAGTACCTCCTCATTGGTGACGTGACTGTCGCTGCCGGCACCACGCTCACACTGGACCCAGGGGTGGTCGTCAAGTCGACGGCTGTGCGGACGGCCCGAACCAACGACATCGACCTGATCATCGACGGTGAGTTGATGGCGGTCGGCACAGAGGAGGACCCCATTCACTTCACCAGCCACCGCGACGACACCGTCGGTGGCGACACCAACGGGGACGGCAACGCCACCAATCCAGCGACGGGCGATTGGGGTCGACTCCTGATTCGCAACGCGGGGACTGGCACACTGTCCTACGTTGAAATCCATTGGGGCGGCGGCGGAAACACGACGACGTCCGGAGCTTCCAATCCAGCGGGAGCGGCGGCCTTCGAGGTGAGCGCTGCAGCTGCCCCAACTGTCGATAACATCACCGTTGTCAGTAGCCAGAGCCGCGGAGCGCTCTACACGCTCACTGGAGGGTTTGATTGGGCCTTGGACGCGGCGTTGTTCCAGAGCAATGGCGGCGCCGGCATCGAAGTTTCAGGCGGTTCGGGGACCATGACCTTCACCGACATTACCTCGACTGGAAATGGCGGAAGCGGAGTGGTCCTAGCGACCACTGGCAGCCAAACGATGAGTGACCTCGAGGTGACCAGCAACGGCGGAGACGGCCTCACAGCGAGCACCTCCAGCACATTCAACCTCTCCGAAAGTACCGTTGACGACCATGGAAGCGGTACCGCCTTGATTCTGAGCGCCGCCGGAACCGTGGGAAGCATCGAGAACAACACCCTGTCGCGAGCCGATGTAGTGGCAAGCTTGATCCCCAACGCGGTCGCGGAAGTCGTGTCCAACAACACACTGAGTGAAACTGAGAGCGGGCTGCACGTCAGGGGCGGCAGCTTGGGTGTGTCATCGACTTGGCCTGATCTCGGATTCGAGTACATGATCGACGGCGACCAAACCGTGGCCGCTGGTATCACCCTGACGCTCGAAGCGGGTGTGATTTTGAAATTCAAATCAACTCGGACCGCCCGAGTCGACGACGTTGACCTTTTTGTTGATGGCATCCTGTTGGCCAACGGCACCGACGGCTCCCCGGTCGTTTTGACAAACGCCCCAGCAGACCATAGCGGTGGCGCCTCCAACCGAAACGGCGCCGCCAATAGCCCCGCCAGCGGCGATTGGGGCCGAGTATACATTCGGAGTGGGGGAAGCAGCACGCTCGGCTGGGCCGAACTCCGCTATGGCGGTGGCGGAAACACCACAACCTCGGGCGCCAGTAATCCCGTTGGCCATGCTGGACTCAGCGTGAGTGGCTCGCTCGATCTCGACGATACGGTTGTCGAGCACAGTCAATCCGACGGGATTCGAATCATTGGTGGATCGGGCACGCTCGACAACGCGTCCCTGTCGAACAACGCGCTATACGGCATCCATTTCGAGGGTGTCTCATGTGACGACTGGACCGTTACGACTCCCAACTACGACGGGAACGGATCGGGCGAAATGACCGGCTGTCCTTGAATACTACGCGGGTTGGAGCTCTCTTCTCACCAACTCTGAGGTCCGGTACGAGTTACTGGCGCTGGAGAAAACCACTGGTATCAACCACCCCGCCTGGATAGCGCCACTCGAAGTACAGTCGATCCGAAGACGGCGCCAGCCGGACGAAAACAACGCCATTCATGCACTCAGGGCTCATTGTCGTGTCTGAAAACTCGAAAAGGAGCATTCGGCTGCCTGAAATCGAGTCGAGCTCGAGAGTCGAATGGCATTCAACACCCTGGTGGCTGTAGTAATAGCTGGCCGTGGAAGTTTGACCCAGTGGCCTGAAGACCAGCGTCGTGTGGTGATCGCGATCCCAGAAACCAGTGGTACTGGTTGCCGGGCCCGCCCACCTTACCAAGAGAAGCCCCAAGCGCCGGTCAATCAGGTTCTCGCTCTCGACGTCCTCGAACAACTCTGTCGGTGAGTTTGCAACCTCACCGCTCATATCGGGTAGCTGTCGAGTGAGGACACCCTCCCAATCGTCAAATTCGCCCAGCTCAAAACCCACCACGCGCCACTCCACCGAGACCGTGCTCGAGTCCGACATCGTCTGAACAATGAGCTCCGCATCCCCGCACTCCGGCTCGTAGGTCGTCGCAGCGAAAGTATACGCCTTCTTGCGTGTGGCACTGATCGACTCGAGGCTGAGCTCAGCGATACACAGCCCGGTGATCGTCTCAGCGTTTGTATACATCACCCTTCCGCCGTCTGCCGAGACGGTCAGGTCAACCATGGTCCCGTGTCTCAACAGGGCTGATGTGAACTCTGCCGGGCCGGTCCATTGGCCGATGATCGGCGAGATATCTGCTTCCAAATGTTGGGTGAGCTCATGGTGGGAGTCAGGACCGAGCTCGTCTTCGACACACGCCGAAAGCAGACCCAAAACGGCAATCGCTGTCGCCATACATACTGTGGTTGAGTTCATTCTATAGCTCCAAAGGTTTGAAAGTCGATATTTAGGGATGTTTACAGAAAACATCAATTGCTCGTTAACAGTGAACATATGGCAATATTAGAGAAATCGATCTCGACTTGTCAACACGATTTGTATAAAAACGAGAAAACGCCATACAAGAGAGCTGAGTTGAGGTAGTCTCGGTTTACGGTCCGCCGTGGGACAGAACGGAAAACAGACTAAGCCGACCTCAGGGTGCGGCATTCCGTTCTGGGGGGACCTCAGTGGCGGCAGCTTGCTTTGACCAATAACCTCGGTCGGGGTCTCAACGACGACGTGTTCAGTGGCTACCTCCGGTCGGGTCACTAAACGCAGGACCGAGCTGAAATCAGAATGGTTGAACCAGTATAGCTGTGAGAGATTACGCCTTCATCTTCACTTGTTTTCTCGTGACGTTTCACCTGATGACGTCGTGCAGCAGCGACGGCTCAGGCGTGTCCAACACCGACTCACAGAATGGCGCCCATGAGGAAGTGGGTAACCCAGGGGAGCTGGATCGTGGGCCCGAAGTCGAATCAGCAATCGATCTGGGCCTTCGCCAGCAGGACGATAGCGGAGCAGACGGCAGCGACGAAAAAGACGGAGAACTGGTCGACGAGACAACAGATTCTGACATCGATGCCCAGAATGACCCCACCGAACAACAACTAGACGTCGAAAGCGACACACCTGAGCTCATACAGGATGTTTTGACCGACCTTGACATACTGACGGGCCCGGATGTTCTCCCCGACCGGGCTCTTGATCGCGGCTTCGACGAGGAGCCCGACCTCGGAACGGAACTCGACTCTGATGAGTCACTCGACGACAGCGGCTTAGACGCGGTAGCTGATCTGGCACCCGATCGGGAACTCGACAGCCCCGACGAGACCGAGATCAGACCGCCAGTTTGCGAGAGCTACTCTGACCCGGAGCCAGCCGGCACGCTTCCCCTTGTTGTCAACGAGGCTTCGGGTTTGGCGGTCAGCAGTTTCGACGACACCATTCTGTGGACACACAATGACTCTGGAGGTCGAGCCGAGGTCTACGCGGTGAGCGAAGAGGGCGAACTGCTCGCCACTGCTGTGTTGAGCAGTGGCAGCTCGCGAGACTGGGAAGACCTAGCTGGGGGGCCCTGCGCAGACAACAACGATGAGCACTGTCTCTACGTCGGGGACATTGGCGACAACGATCGAGTGCGAAGTAGCATCGCTGTGCACATGTTTCGAGAGCCGGATCCCCGTGACGGCGACGTCACGGTAGACGACGTGCAAACGGCGGTGTTGACGTATCCTGAGGGAGCTCAGAACAGCGAGGCCTTGTTTGTGGACGGCAACGGCCGCCTCTTTCTGCTCACAAAAGTGTGGAGGACCTCCCAACTCTTCACGTCGGACTTTAATGATGGCGTTCTCGAACTCATTACGTCGATTGATCTCGCCTCGAGCACCGTGACCGGAGCGGACCTCAGAGCGGACGGCTCGAGGCTGCTGGTGAGAACCTATTCGAATGCCTTCGAATACCAACTCGACGGCCTGGAGTTCGATGCGCTCGGCGAAGCTGAATCACTGTTCGTTCCGTCCAGCGCGGAACGACAGGGAGAGGCCATCGCCTACGGTCCCAGCGGTGACTATTGGCATGTTTCTGAAGGTGACGGGCCATCCATTTACCACATTCGCTGTGCGACCGAGTGAGCCATCCAGGCTGGAACCCAGAGCCGTCCGACGGCTCGCTTCGCTCGCCGCCGGACGGGGGTCAAGTCTCATTTATACAGAAACTTTGATAAGAATGACGGACAGGTGGCGTTCACGTAGCGATTAGTTACAGGTGCCCGATGCAAGTGTTGGTGTGCTCCCAGCTACCGGTGCCGTCCGGACAGACTGTATTCAGCCAGATCACTTGATCGAGACGAGCGGCATCCAGCTGGGCTCCGGTAAGGTCGGTTCGGCTGAACAGGGCTTCCTGTAGGTTCGTACCAGTAAAGTCAGCGCCGCGGGCACTACAACCAGCGAAGCTCACCCCGCTCAGATTTCGCCCCGAGAGGTCCATGCCCTCTAGATTTGCGGCCACCACGGCACCGCCAGCTGGAATCTCCAGAGTCGCCTGATGGGGGCGTAGATCATCAATCGTTGCAGGCCCACTGGGCAACAGACCGTTCCGGAACAACAGGTGGCTCACGAAGTCATCGGTTGCGGAGTAGACCGTCCCAGAATCGACCAGCCGAGCGTTGATGAACACCAACAGTGTGGGCGTCCCGCGAGCATAGTAGCGACGGGCGAACCCGGGAGATGTCTCTTCGAGTTCGATCTGATAAATCCGGGCGATGCCCTCGAAGTGGCTCCGCCTAGCAGCCAACTCTGCCTCAATCGGCGGGCAGGCGGCGCAGTAGCGCGAGGTGAGCAAGATCACGACCGGGGTCGAATCGGCCATCAGTGTCTGAAAAAAGTCGCTTTCCGCCAGTGGCGGCCAGGCAGGTGAATCGCTCGTATGCGCCTCGATTTCGGCTGGCTGTTGAGAACGATTGGTCGGCTCGATCCGCTCCGGAGAAGCGGTCCCACAGCCCGCCAACGCCAAGAGCAGCACGAGTGCCAGCGTTCGGAATGTCGACCGGACGTATTCAATCATTCAACTAGTAAACAGACTTTGCTCGCGAAGTTCCAGCCTCTGCCTCCGGCCTTGGCACCCATCGAGAGGCCGTGCGAGCGGAGCGAGCTAAGGCCTCTCGGCCCGAGACGGTGTATTCAATGCCCCTTGACCTCGATCGAGTGCGAGTTCTCCCCCACCGTCCCCGCCCAAAGACAATTGACCACCCGTGCTCATTCGTGTCTTGATTGTGCGCAGTGCCCGGTCGAGAGCCACCCTTTTTTCGCGTCCTTCGCTCGTCAGTCGCAGCTTGTCGTCAGCGAGCAGCGTTTTCAGTTCGGAGTGAGATTGCTCGCCGCCTACGGTTTCGATCGCCGCCAACGCGGCCAAGAAGATGTCCGGTGACGACGTCTTCAAGAGACCGAGCAGCTTCGCTTCAGCCGCCGGGCCGTCAATGATTCTTGCGAGCGCCATAGCGGCATCGCTGGCTGTGTCGACATCACCTCGTCTTATGATCCACAGAAGGGAGGGAGCCATATCTTCGTCGCGCAGAACTGAGGCGAGCTCGATATAGAGCTTAGGCTGAAGTTTTGCGGCCCGTAGGGCCTCGGCAAAACGCTCACCGAAGCTTGGAGCAATGTCTCGTTCCCCTCTCGCGATAACTGCCGCGGCCAGGAGTTCCGCCGGAGTATCCGAGCTGGACATCATCTCGGTGACAATCCGCTTGCAGGCATCCATCTCGGGGTAATGGGTAAGCAAGACCCGAGCGCACTCGAACTTTCGCGCCGCCCTGTCTGCATTGTTGAACCCCTCCACCAAGGCATCCACGACGCCAAAGTTGGAATCGAGCCGGTCAGCGACAGGCCCAAGGTCAGCAACTAGACTCGGCAGCTTGGCCTTCAGACGCTCGACCGTTCCGCCCCACTTGTGCGTGTAGACCAAGAACTCCCCGACGACGGCTAGCGAGTCTTCGTGTTTTGTGATCGCGCGTCGGGTATCGGCGTCAAGGCGGGCGACGAGTTGTTCACAAGGACCCGCGACCGAGATCGATTCATAGGGCCCTCGGCAACACGGGTCTCCATCGAGGAAATCTGAGTTCAACCGAACTGACGCGGGTCCCGACAACGAAAACTCGACCGACAGCCGTTTTTCAGAGTCAGAGGTGATGATGACGGTGTGGTCCTGGACAACGAGCTCGACTCCCCGTCGAGTTTGCTTGGCATCAGGCCAGTGTGCAGCGAGACTGACTCGATTGCGTCGGCGCCGAACCAGGATGACAAGACCCCAAATCAGGAATGGGCTGGCCAGGGCTCCGACAATGCCTATCGGAAGCCACCAACTGCCGCCCTTGTTCGAGCATGGGACGTTTCGGCGGTAAACCCGACCGTTGATCGTCTGAATGCTGACGCACTCGCCAGAGCCGTAACTGCTGTCGAGGAGCTGCTGGTAGGCCTCGTCGGAAAGGAGCGGAACGAAGTCGCTATCAAGTTCGACCGTGTTCGTATCGTAGGAGGCCGGTTCGTCCTTGGGGTCAGTCGGAGCGTGATCGGCAACGGGTTGCGCCGAGGCGAGCGCACCGGTGACCGTGACCAAAACCACGATCACGCCCAGAAGACAACGCTCCATCATAAGACCCTCCAGATTTGCACCGCCCCATTCACATATCTCACTCAACGGATAAGCCAAAGCGGTTTCTGCTCCGGTCAACGGCGGACGGGGTCCGACGGCTCGCTCTGCTCGCAAGGCCTCTCGACGGAACCCTTCAGATTAGTATGGGCTTCGGCCGCCGATTCGGCGTCCGGCGGCATTGATTTCCCCTTCAATACGTGCTCAATAGCCCACAGGCAAACCTGGAGAAAACAATGAACATCGGTACTTCGATTCATCGGATTTCCGCTGCTTTGGCTCTAAGTCTAGTATTGCTCGTCCCATCAGCGCCGCGAGCTCAGGACGCGCCCGACGCCCGCATTGTTTTCGAGGTGGGTAGCGGCGGGTTGTCTAGCGGATCGACCAACCTGCGCGTCCCCTCTGTTCTGCTCCAACAGACCATGCCCGACGACAGCGAGGTCACCATCGGTCAGGTGGGTTACGGCGCTCTTCATGCCCATGGCCGCTATCTACTCCCAGGTGATGGGGGTGGGCTCAGCGCTGCACTGTCGTTTATCGCGTCTCCGCCCTTCGAGATCGTCCAGACCGAAGCGGTGGACGCACTGGTGGACGACTTCTCTGTGAATCTCGTATGGCCCGGAAGCCTCGATAGCGACGAGTACGCCGACGTAGGAACACGAATCCTCGATGGGCTCGGACCTGAAAATGTGCTTGTTCAGCTTCGGCTGCCCGATCTGGTCACGGAGTCGTGGTGGGTTTCAAGCGCCCGCAACGCAGCAGGCGAGCAGGCATACCTAGTGGAACCTGCCATCGGCGATCGCCCCGTCCCTGTTTCGACTGCTTCAGCGGAGTGGGAAGTGCGTTTCCGACTCGGTACCGATTTCTCGTGGGACGATGAGCTAGCCGCGACGCTTCTAAGTATCGAGAAGCGGGTAGGCGAGGGAACCCGGCGAGCGGTTTGGGAGGCTCAGCAGATCGGCGAGGTTGGAAGCGCGAACTCTTTGCTCGTATTGGGAGGCGATTGTATCGAGGGTCGCAGTTGGATCGAAAACCAGCCCTTCAACTTGCATCGTTCGACGACGTGGACGGCGCTCGAGACATTCCACTCCCCGTTGATGGTTCCAGCCCTGGCCGAGCTTGCAGCTTCCCCGGCTCAGTTGACCGAAGAAGCGGCCGCTGCCGGCGTTACGTTGATCAGCGCCAACCTATTCGACCCCGCGACGGGAGAGCCGCTCTTTCAAACATATGAACGGCGCGAGCTCGGTGGTGTTGATGTGGCAATAGTGGGCCTGACCCCACCCTCTGTTCAGGCGAGACTGACGCCTGAGGTCGCGAGTCAGCTTGTAATTGCCGACCCGGCGACCTCGCTGCTCGCGGTGGTCGCCGAGCTTGTTAGTTCCGAGTTGGGTCCCCCGGACCTGACGGTGTTGGCGACGTCATTCTCTCGACAGGACCTCGCCGAAATCACCACGACAATACCGGGCATCGATATCGTGCTTGGACTGAGAGAGGACAACTCGATTCGCAACTTGGACACCGCTGTTACTTTCGATTCGACAGAACCACCCGGCGTCGTCGACATCGCTGATCGTTGGCCTGTGCTCAACGCAGAGACCAGTTGGGGTCAGGTCGGCACAATTGATGTTGTGCTGCAGGACGGCTTGATCGCCGGGCTTCGGCGACGGGTTAGGGTGGTAGAGCAGACCTGGACGCCGGACCCGGAATTGTTGAGCACGGTCAACCAGGTCCGCCACGACCTATATGCTGCGCAGGAGCGCCTTCTCTTTCCGAACCTCGAGACCACGGTGCGCTCCAACCCGTCGGTTCAGTCGGTCTTTGTCAGGGGCATGCACTCCTCGATCGCGCAAGGAGGGCTTACCGAGGAATACGTCGTCGAGCGCTACGCGATGGCGTTGAGCTGGTCCCTTTGGCAAAACTATGTTGCCAATACGGTGCGCGAATACACCGACACTGATGTCGCGTTGCTCCGTCAAACCGCCCAACCAATCTCGCTGGCCGGCGCAATCCAAGAGCTTTTCATCCACGCCTTTCTCAAGGATCACGATGAAATCTGGATCTACACAGTCACCGGCGAAGTGCTGGCTCAACTGCTCGGCGCGAGGGGGACGGCTCAGCAGAGCCCCGATTCCGGTGACGCCACGTTCCCGCCCCCAATCGCCTCGGGCACAATCTGGAGCGCCGGCTTGGTGGGCGGCCGAGCCATCGACCCATCTGCTCGTTATCGGGTCGCCATGAGCTCTTATCTGGTCTCTCAACCGGACTACGCTGTGCTGCTCGGAACGACGGAGCCAACAACCCACTTCGTGTTTGACGGTGACGGGCTGGACGGAGACGAGGAGGGAGAGCGCGCCATGCTGCACGGCCTCATCGTCGCCGACCTCGAAACACGTCTGGCTGCCCACCCCGACTTGGGCGCGGCCTACCTCGCTGAGCTGACTCCCCAACTGGTCGACCAGGGAGCCGAGCGTATGCCGCTATTCGTCTTCAGAATCAGCGATCTGGCGTTCTCTTTCTCGCAGACAAGCCGTCAACTCAGCGCCACCGGGTTCGATGCAGTACGCAACACGCGGGTCAACCAGGTCGACTCACTCACATTGACCACCGGAGGCACCCTTTCGGCCGTCTTTGATACGAGTCCCTTGGTCACAACGCTGGTGACCACGGCGAAATACGGAGAGCTGCGAGTCGACGAAGACATCACTGAGACGGCCGACGACCTGCAGGGCGCCCTCGACCTTCAACTGCGCGCTCTGTCGTTCGGTAGTGCCGACGCGGTGATGCCCTACGCAACGTCGCGCTACGATACCGAAATCACACCGGCCGAAAATGACGATGGCAGCGAGCAGCCGCGGCAGAGTGAACTGCGCAACTCGCTGGGTCTGCTCGGCAAGTTCTCGGACGTTTTTCCCGAGTTCAGAGCGGGCTTGTTTCACCAGTCGGACTTTGCCGCAGAAGAGGGTTCACAGAGCTTTGGTGCTGAGCTCGTCTTGAAGCAAAAGGCCTCCCTTGGACCCGTATCGCAGACGTTCTCCCTCGATGCCTCATACTTTCTGCCTTCGGATGATGACACCGCAGAAGACCTCAGCTTCACGATACAGAGTAGTCTGAGTTTCGCGGTGCCCATCGTCGGTAGCCTGTCGTTCGAGACGTTCGTGGATACACTCTGGTTTCGGGGTCAACTGGCGTCAAATGACGAAGTGGGCTTGTCATTGATCGTCGGAGCCGGTTTGCGGATTGATGAGGTGTTCAGAGCCCGACTAGACTAAGCGGTGTTCGCTTGACCCCATGCGTGCGTTTTGCCAGCCTTGGGCGGCTGGCTGTCCCCTTATTCAGCGGATCGGTAACTGCATGAACTCGAGTTCCGATGATCGGGTCGCACCCTTCGATCGACCTCGAGTTACGAGGCGGCGACCTCGACAGGTACTCCGTTGAAACCTGCGGTTCCCGTAAGCTCGTCGAAGAACATATCGTCTGTCAGATCGTTCGCGCTCACACCGGGTTTCGCATTGGCCACCGACAGCTTGATGCCCTCTTTGCCGTTACCCCAGCCGTGAGGAATGCTCACGACGCCCTCAGCGATGCCGTCGTCGACTTGGGCAACGATATCGACGGAGCCGACCCGCGAAGTCACCACAACGGTGTCTCCGTCACCCACTTTCCTCGCCTCGGCGTCGGTCGGGTGAATCAGCAGGGTGCAGCGATTCTTGCCCTTCACGAGACGCTCACTGTTGTGTAGCCAGGAGTTGTTGCTCCTCAAATGGCGACGGCCAATGAGCAGCAGCTTGCCGTTTGGTGTAAGGGCACCGCTCTCGAGGTCGCGATCGAGCCGCTCGACGTCTGCGACGAGTCTTTCGGGTGCCAGCTCGATTTTCTTGTCTTCGGTTTCGAGCCGCTTTGGGAGGCACGATTCGAGCGGGCCGAAGTCGACCCCGCTGGGGTTTTTGATCAGGCCGGCGAGGGTGACCCCTTTCCCGAAGGGATTGAGTCCGGGCCCGCGTTTTCCCATCCGCAGGGCCCATTTCAACACACCGCGCGGCCCGATCGCTTTGGCTGCCTTCAGTGACACTTTGGCCGCCAAGTTCTTGGTCGCCCCCTGCTTCGCCAAGAGCGCTTGGCTCAATCTGACCAGGATGTCCCAATCGCCCAACGCACCGGCGGGCGGTTCGAAGAGCGCTGGCGAGTAGCGAGCGGTGTTGCGAACGGCTAGGAGCCTGTCGCGCATAGCGCTCCAGGCTCCGCCATTGGCTTTTAGCG
>CAZDBH010000007.1:0-56308 GCA_964503485.1 uncultured Bradymonadales bacterium
GCAGGGACAGCAGGGACAGCAGGGACAGCAGGGTCAGCAAGGACAGCAGGGTCAGCAAGGACAGCAGGGTCAACAGGGCCAGAATGCCCAGAACGGCCAGGGGCAGCAGAGCCAGCAAGGGCAAGATCAGTTTTTCAACTTCTTCGTGGGAGACTTTGGGCAGGGCGGAACGACCGCCGGGCCTGGCCAGGGAGAGACGCCAACCCCCTTGGACGGTGAGCTTCCCCAACTTCCCGAAATCCCCTCTGAGTGGATCGAGAGCCAGTGGGATGGCTCACCTGAGGGAGTTGTTCAGATGATCGAGAGTGCGAGCCATGGTGAGCGCAGTCAGGCGACCTTTCAGCAACTCCTATTGAGCTACGCCGACGTGGCTGAGAACGCCAACCAACAGGAGGACATCCCCCTGACTCGGCGAGCGTATATCCAACATTATTTTGAGACCATTCGGCACTAGAGGCCGCACACGGTAACGGAGACCTTCTTATGGATGGGCAAAGTCTGGTGAGTGAAGTGACAGAAACAGTGAGTAGACCCGATCAGGACCGTATCGAGAAGGCTCGAGATGCCCTCAAGAACCTGATTGACGAAGTACAAAAGGTGTTCGTCGGCCAAGAGGAGATCGTTCACGGCGTCGTCGTGGGCCTTCTTGCTCGCGGTAACATCCTCTTGGAGGGCGCCCCCGGCTTGGGGAAGACCCTGCTCGTGAGGGTACTGAGTGACTGTATTCACCTAGATTACTCTCGAATTCAGTTCACACCTGATCTCATGCCAGCCGACATCACGGGTACCCAGGCGCTTATTCGCTCCCCCGACGGCGGAACGCAGCTGGTCTTTAGGCCTGGGCCTATCTTCGCGAACATCGTGCTCGCGGATGAGATCAATAGGGCAACGCCGAAGACTCAGTCAGCCCTGCTCGAAGCAATGCAAGAGCACACCGTCACGGTGGGCGGCGAGAAACGCGTTCTCGACGAACCTTTCTTCGTGCTGGCGACTCAGAACCCGTTGGAGATGGAAGGTACGTATCCGCTCCCAGAGGCCCAGCTTGACCGCTTTCTTCTGAAGATCGACGTCCCCTTCCCTAGCTTCGACGTTCTGAAGCAAATCGGGGAGATCACGACCGGGTCGCAATCACAGAGCGCAAGCCAAGTGATGAGCAAGGATGAGTTGGTCGAGTTTCAGAACCTGCTGCGTGAGATTGTCTGTGCCCCGCACGTCAGCGACTACGCAGCGAAACTAACGCTCGCTTCGCACCCCCATTCCGACCTGGCTCCGGATTTGGTCAACCGGTTCGTGCAGTATGGCGCTAGCCCTCGAGCGGTCCAAGCGCTGCTGCTGGCCGGGCGAGCTGAAGCCATGCTCGACGGACGACCCTGGATCGCGATTGATGACATCAAGCGCGTGGCCCACAACGTACTCCGGCATCGCATGATTCTCGGCTTTGAAGCCGAACTCGAGGAGATTTCCGCTGATCAGCTGGTCGACGAAATCCTCGACACCGTTCCGGGTCCAAGCGATGCGCATTGATCGGGATGTGCTCAACCAGGTCGCGCGCCTAAAGCTCGTGACACCGCGGGTCGCAGTCGGCCCTCGGCAAGGTGAGCGCCATTCCCCTTACGTGGGGCGCGGCGTGGACTTTGCCGACTACCGCCCCTATCAGCCGGGGGATGATCTCAGGCTCGTTGATTGGAATGTCTTTAGCCGATTGGAAATGATTCTGGTTCGACTCTTCCACGAAGATCGCAACCTGTCCGTACAGGTGTGCATCGACGCAAGCGGCTCGATGGCTTTCGGTGAACCGCGAAAAATCGATCACGCAGGCGCCCTGGGTGCATCCCTCGCACTGGTTGCCCTACTGAACCGCGACGAGACTACGATTGGCTGCGCTGGCGGATCGGGTCCACTCACGGTGGTTCGCGGCGCGAATCGCAATGGCTTCGCCAAGGTGATTCGCTACCTCGAAATGGTCGACGCAACCGGTATCGAGAACCCGCTCAAAGCCCTCAAGGCTCAGGTCAGGGGCTCGAAACCCGACCGGCTCTTTTACATTAGCGACATGCTCAAGGAACCCAAAGACCTCGACAGGCTGCTTCGGGTGTTGTCAGCCTCGGCTCGACGACCTTGCTTGCTGCACGTGCTCGGTGACACCGAACTGACACCAGAGTTGCGCACCGGTCTTCGCGTTATCGATGGCGAGACCGAAGAGGAGATTCGAGTACCAGGCGGCCGATTGGGCATGTCAGCCTATGAGAAGGCGTTGGGTGAGTACCTGGATGACATTCAGACTCGCTGTCGGTCACTGCGCGTTCAGTACGTCCCGGCCTTTACGACCGTCGATGTCCCTGAACTGTTGAACGGTGTTATGCGGCGGGTTCGGGTGGTCCAAAGCGCATCAGGAGCAACCCGATGAGCTACTTGAACCCCACAGCCTTCTGGTTTGCTGCTGCAGCGGCACCGTTGATCGTCGCTTTCCTCATCCGACGCTACCGGCGGCAGCGCGTCGTATCTAGTGTGGTTATCTTCAGACGGATGGCCGCTCACACGACGGTGCGTCGACGATTTGCGACACCCCAGAATTTGGTCGCTTTGTTGCTCAGCCTGTTGGCTCTGAGCGGGCTCGTCTTAGCTCTAGCTCAGCCGCAGGGTACGTCGATCGATCCCCGAAACTACATCTTGGTCCTCGACGTCTCAGCCAGCATGAAAACAGTCGAGGATGGGGAGACTGAGAGTCGGCTCATTCGCGCCCAGCAAGAGATCGAGGAGTTCGTGGCCGACCTGAACCCCGATGATCAGCTGGCTTTGCTGACCAGTGGGGTCGGCGGTTCTGTGCTCGTAGGCTGGACTACCGATCCTGAGGCGGTCGTCGACGCACTGCCGCGAGCGCGGGCGGGTGGGGCTGGTACTGGAATCGCGGAGACCTTCGATATCGCAGACGCCATGTGTCAGTTCCCCGAGTCGACTGAGATCATTTGGGTATCTGATGGCGCTGGTCAGCCAGCCTCGGTGACCGACTGTCCCGTCCGATTTGTGCGCGTCGGCGAGCCAGCAGACAACCTCGCCATCTCTGGTTTCAGCGTGCGCGAGGCAGATGCGCTGGGACTCAACGAGGTATACCTCGCAGTACACAACGGGTCCGATGAAGTGCGTGAGGTACCTGTTGAACTCAAACTGGACCAAACCCTCTTCGAAGTCCTCGTTTTCGAGGTGCCTCCGAGAACAACACTGGAGCAAGTCAGCAGGATCGGACTTCCTCCCGGCGATGTATTGCAGGCTACGATATCCGCTGATACAGAGGGAAACGCGCTGCCTGACGATGATGTTGCTTATGCCGCCTTGCGACCAGGGGCCCGGGTGCAGGCCACTCTCATAACGGAACACCCCAGGACGTTCCTTGCTGACGCACTCTCACTTCATCCGCGAGTTGACCTTTCGATCGTGAGCCCAACTGAGGTTGACCCCGCGGCTGGGCCGATCGATCTCGTAGTAATCGACTCCGCCTATGAGGGTGAGCTGCCGAAATCGTCGCACCTGTTGGTTTTCGATGCCGAAGCGGAGCGTTTTGGGCTAAACACCAGCGGCACCGTTACGAGTCCCGATATCATTCGGTGGACGTTTGACGACCCACTCTTCCGATTCGTCACTCTGAACGGAGTGCATCTCGGTGGAGCCAGGGCGACGACACTGCCCGATGGGGCGGTTTCACTAGCCGACATGGGCGACGGACCACTGATTTTCCGGATGGCGGTGGGCGAGACCGAGGGGCTGTTCTTCACGTTCCACCCAGATCGTTCCGACCTGCCCCTCAGGGTTGCCTTCGTCAACATGGTTGCAAACATCGTTGAGTGGGCCCAACCGATCGAAGGGTTGGGTATCTCCGCTAGCGTGGCCCTGGGCGAGCGTCTTGGTGCGACTACCGAAAGCTTCACACTGGTCTCGGTAGGACAGGCCGGAGATATCCGTTTGGCGGCCAACGAAGCCATCGATCGGCCCGGCGTCTACCGGCTAGAAACCACTGAGGGAATCAGTCGCGGCCTCGTTGCGGCAAATCTCTTTTCATCGGCTGAGGCGGACCTCGAACCGGCTTCGATGCTTGGCATCGGCGCGGCTAGCGGGTGGCCAGAAGCCTTCACAGCGGAGCGATTCCCCTGGTGGATCCTAGCGGCCGCGGCAATCGGATTGGTCTGTATCGAGTGGCTCCTGCCGGGGCTTCTGGCTCTGGCATACCGGCGACGCCGGTCCGCTTCGCTCGATCGGGCGGTCGGCGGAAAACCGAAAGCGTCGATTCCCACTGCCAACCCTCGGGTAGCGGCAGCTGGTTCAGAATAGGAAATGGACATGTCCGAATGGTTTGAACAACCCGAATTACTGTGGCTCGGACTGGCCTTCCTCCCGATCGCCATCTGGGACGCAGCTCGAAAATGGGGTGGCGGGCGCAAGCGACAGGTTGCCAGCGTTGCCCTGAGGCTGCTTCTGCTGTGTGCGATCCTCGCCGGTATTGCACGACCCAAACTGACTCACCAAGAGCAAGTCGGCCATGTTCTATTTGTCGTGGATCGCTCGGCGAGCATTCCGGACAACCTGTTAGAAGACGCTATCTCACGGGTCGATGAGCTACGTCAGGACCTCGATGGTGACGAACTCAATGGACTCATTCTCTTCGACGGAGAACCCGAGGTGGTGGTCTATCCTGGAAATGAGTGGGCGCTTCCGACGCCCTTGCGTTCAGAACCTGTCGATCAAACCGACGTGGGCCGAGCACTTCATGTCGCTCTTGCACTCATACCCGAGGGCGAGGTGGGGCGAGTCGTCCTACTGTCGGACGCCCGGGTAACCCACGGCGACATTCAGACAGCGTTGGCCGCTGCCCAACAGCGCGGAATCGCAGTCACCACGATACCGATTGAGCCGGACTACGCCGATCCCGCGGTCACCGAGGTCACTCCGGACCGGACCACGATCCGTCCCGGCGAGACGTTCACCGGAAGCGTGACGCTGAGAGGGGGACCAGTCGACTCCACTGGCACACTCAATCTGATGTTGGGCGAGGAGGAAGTTCTGAGCCAGAACGTCGTGCTGCCAGCAGGTGAGAGCGTATCGGTTCCATTCGAGTATTCACCTGAAGATGCCCCTGAGCCCGGACTGGCAGTCTTGAACGCTGAATGGCTGCCCGACGACCCCGCTACCGACGCTCAAAGCGCCAACAACTCACTCACTATGGGCCTAAACGTCGAGGGGCCCCCTGAGGTGCTCATTGTGGCTTCCGCGCTCGAGGAGGTAGAGAACCTCAAAGACCAACTCGAAGCCGAGGAAATCGCAGTTACGCTCGCCTCAGTGGCCGATTTTGAAGCGAGTGAGCTGAGCCTGAATGACTTCGACCTGCTCGTGATGGGAAACGTGCCCGCCCTGGTGCCCGATGGACAAGAAGCGACCCCGGTTCTGAGTACCGAACGAATTGAAGAGATTCGTCGTTACGTGTCCGGCGGTGGTGGACTGGTCGTTCTGGGTGGCGACAAGAGCTACGAATTGGGCGGGTATGGCCAAACTGAGTTGGCCACCGTGTTGCCCATCGAGCTGGAACCTCGCGATCCGGAAATCGAGCCCGATATCGCCATGGTGATGATCTTGGACAACTCGGGAAGTATGGGGTCCTGGGCTGAAGGCGGCACCAAAATGGACCTGGCAAACCAGGGCGCCGCAGCAGCCATGCGGCTGCTTCGCCCCTCGGACTATCTCGCTGTGATGGCTGTCGATGACCGGGTTGACCAGGTCGTCCCCCTTCAGCGCGTCACCAACCAGGACGCCATGGCCCGTAGCATTCTCGGAATCCCGGTTGGAGGGGGTGGAATCTACGTCTACACCGCGCTGCGGGAGGCCTACCGCCAAATGCGCCGGGTCGACGCACCAATTCGCCATGTCATCATCTTCAGCGACGCAGCCGACTCTGAAGAACAGGTCAGCGGGGTCATCTTTGGCTGGGGACCGGGCCCGAACAGCTATGATCTGGCTCGCGCGATGCATTCTGAGGGGATCACTGTGAGCGTCATCGGAATTGGCTCCGAATACGACCAAGACGCCAACTTCCTGCGCAACCTCGCCTCGGCTGGTGGAGGCCGCTACTACTTGACGGCGCGGGCGTCCGAACTGGAGAGCCTGTTCGTCGAAGAAACTCAGCGCCTCGTAGACAGCATCTTGAACGAGAGCAACTTCCGAGTGCGGCGCGAAATCGAACATCCAATCGTGGAGGGTCTGGAGTTTCGCCGCTCCCCGCGACTTTCAGGACTGATCGAACTCGAGGCCCGGGAAACCGCCGAAGTCATCCTGACGCATCCCGACGGACATCCAGTATTGACCACGTGGCGTTACGGCCTCGGTCAGGTCGCTGCCCTGGCCGTCGACGCGGGCCCGCGCTGGTCCTCGGAATGGCTGGCTTGGGAAGGATACGGCACCTTCTGGTCGCAGCTATCACGATGGGCTATCCGACGACATGAGGGAGACGACACAGCGGTCGATGTCGCCCACAGCGACACGGGCACCTACCTTACCGTGGCACGACGAACACCAGAGGGCCTGACAGAGCTCGAGGGCGGCCTTCAAGCCAGCCTGCACACCGAAGACGAAGAACGGGCGGTTTCGCTCAGAATCGTCGAACCGGGCCTTTGGGAGGCCGACCTCGAGACGGCCCCCAACACACGCTACGTCGTCCGGGTAACAGACTCGAGTGGCGAGATATTCGCTGAACAATCCTTCGTCGCTCCCGGTTCACCGGAGTTTCAATATGCCGACGCAGACTATGACTTTTTGATGGCAGTAGCCGACCAAACTGGCGGCGTTTTTGCACCTGAAGATACCCTTGGAAAGATCCCACTTTCGGAACGATCTCTGCACGAAGAACTGTGGCTATTTTGTCTGGGAGGAGCCCTTCTCCTCCTGCCAATCGACGCCTTTCTGCGCCGCACGGGACGTTTTAGCTGAGATATCGGCCAGCTGAAGCCTGCCGAATCTGCCTACTGTAACTCACTGACTACCACCTTCCCCTTCCTCACTGAATCCAGAGTTTTGGTAATATTCCCCAGCCTTTTCAACGGTTTAAATTTTTCTTTCAAAAAACATGGGGAGCCGCTATAACTGAACTAGTGTTCAGTTTAATGATCGGTTTTTCAGCTCTGATCCGATGTTACAGAACAGTGTTCGTTTAGCCACAGAACAGAGAAAACACTTTGGGATTGAGCTTCAAATGACCGTTTGTTGGGCAAACTACAACATCTTGGGTTGTGACCAAGACAGAGGCACAAGATGTTGTGTCGAAAACTTGACAGCCCAGATCGCGTAACGTAAAAGCTGTGAAAGGCACAAACGTAGCCACTTCAGAAAACGAAAGCGGTTCTCGCGACCCGCAAAATTTTGTTTGCTCAAGGCGTATCAGAGCAATCATGCGGTGTGGTGCGACTGCGATGGGGGGAACGTTCCTACGGTGCGAGGAGCACACGCCATGGATAGGTGTGTCTTTTTGTGATCAAGGGAAATCAATAGGACCGGGAACGGCCAAACGACCAAGGAGGAGTCGATGAAGATCGAGCGCGTGTACACGACTTCCGGTGAATTAGTCCAAGATGGAATAGAGTTCGAGCTCAGGACGAGCGAAATCCGGAATCCTGACGGTAGCTTGGTCTTTCAAGCGAAGGATATCGCAGTACCGAAGTCCTGGTCCCAGGTGGCCACCGACATTTTGGCTCAAAAATACTTTAGGCGGGCTGGAGTGCCGGTGGCCACCGCTCGCGTCCCCGAAAAGGGCGTTCCTCGGTGGCTGCAGAGAAGTATACCTGACGAGAAAGCCCTGGCAAAAATCCCGGTGCCGGAGCGATATCGCGGGGAACAAGACGCGCGTGAAGTGTTCAACCGCCTGGCAGGATGCTGGACCTATTGGGGTTGGAAACAGGGCTATTTCTCTTCTGAAGAAGACGCCCAGGCGTTCCATGACGAGCTGTGGCACATGCTGGCCACCCAGATGTCGGCTCCGAACAGTCCCCAGTGGTTCAACACGGGTCTGCATTGGTCCTACGGCATCTCCGGTCCCGCGCAGGGGCATTGGTATGTCGACCCCAAGACGGGTAAGGGCAAACAGAGCGAAGACGCTTACACACATCCCCAACCGCACGCCTGCTTTATCCAGGGTGTCAGTGATGACCTTGTCAACGACAATGGCATCATGGACCTGTGGTTGCGGGAAGCTCGACTCTTTAAGTATGGCTCGGGCACAGGGTCAAACTTCTCGGACCTCAGGGCAGCCGGCGAGCCACTCTCTGGCGGCGGGCGTTCCAGTGGCTTGATGAGTTTCCTCAAGATTGGTGACCGGGCTGCCGGTGCTATCAAGAGCGGTGGCACCACTCGGCGCGCCGCCAAGATGGTCTGCCTGGACCTCGATCATCCCGACATCGAAGAATTCGCCAACTGGAAGGTCTCTGAAGAGCAAAAGGTGGCCGCGCTGGTCGCCGGATCCCAGGCGATGAAGCGAACGTTATCCGCTCTGTTTGCTGCCTGCGCAAACGAAGAGCTCGACGAAGCCGATCGCTACGACCCACTCAAGAACAAGGCGCTGCGCTCGGCGATTGTCGACGCACTCACCTTCTCGGTTCCAAAGAACTACATTTTCAGGTGCATGCAGCTGGCGCGTCAGGGCGCAACTCAGCTCGAGATCGAAGAATACACCACCGCGTGGGAGTCAGAAGCCTACGCAACCGTATCGGGTCAGAACTCGAACAACTCCGTTCGCGTCCCGAACGAGTTCATGGAGAAGCTCGTCGAAGACGGCCAATGGGACCTCGTTAGCCGCACCACCTCGACTGTGACCAAAAGCATTTCGGCCACGTCCCTCTGGGACCAGATCTGCTACGCTGCGTGGGCTTGCGCAGACCCCGGACTCCAATTCGACTCGACAATCAACGAGTGGCACACCTGCCCAACCGACGGCCGAATCCGCGCCTCGAACCCGTGTTCCGAATACATGTTCCTCGACAACACGGCCTGCAACCTCGCCTCGTTGAACCTCATGAAGTTTCATTCTGAGGACGGGTTCCAAATCGAGTCCTTTCAACACGCCTGCCGACTGTGGACGATCGTGTTGGAAATCAGTGTGCTGATGGCACAGTTCCCGAGTCGAGAGATCGCTCAACTGTCCCACGAGTTCCGAACGCTCGGGCTTGGCTACGCCAACATCGGGACGCTCCTGATGGTCAACGGGCTCGCCTACGACAGCCCAGAGGCGCTGGCCTGGACGGGCGGTATCACCGCACTTCTCACCGGTGTCGCATACCAAACAAGCGCCGAGCTCGCTGGCGAACTCGGAGCCTTCAATGGCTACGAACGAAATCGAGAAGCGATGCTGCGGGTCATCCGCAATCACCGCCGCGCGGCCTACAATGAGTCCGCCGCGTCCTATGAGAACCTATCTATTCGCCCAATGGGTATTGATCCCAAGCTCTGCCCAACCTCATTGTTGGCTGCAGCCCGCACCACCTGGGACGACGCCCTTCACCTCGGTGAAGTACACGGTTTCCGCAATGCCCAAGTCTCGGTTGTGGCTCCCACAGGAACCATCGGCCTCATCATGGACTGCGACACGACGGGAATCGAGCCCGATTTCGCGCTCGTCAAATTCAAGAAACTCGCGGGCGGCGGCTACTTCAAGATCATCAACCAGTCCGTACCACCCTCTTTGAATCGGCTTGGCTACAACGAAGATCAAGTGCACGACATCATCGTGTATTGCCAGGGTACGGGAACGTTGCGCGGCTCGCCCGCCATCAATCACGACACCCTCCGGGCAAGGGGCTTCGACGACGAGGCGCTCAGTCGAGTAGAGAGCGGACTCGAGTCTGCCTTCCACATTCGCTTCGCGTTCAACAAATTCGCCTTGGGCGAAGACTTCTGCCGAGAGCAGCTAGGGCTCAACGACGAACTAATCACCGATCCAGAACTCGATATCCTCTCCCTGTTGGGCTTTACCGAGGAACAAGTCAACGCGGCAAACAACTACGTCTGCGGCACCATGACGGTCGAAGGCGCACCCCATCTCGATCCGGCTCACTACGCCGTCTTCGACTGTGCAAATCGCTGCGGTTCTCTCGGTACCCGCTACATTGACTACAAAGCGCACATCCGAATCCTCAGCGCTGCTCAACCCTTCATCAGTGGGGCGATCTCTAAAACGATCAACATGCCCAACGATGCGGACTTGCAGGACGTCAAAGACGCCTACGAAATGGCCCACCGCGGCATGCTCAAGGCGATTGCCTTGTATAGAGATGGCTCCAAGCTGAGCCAGCCCCTCAATTCCATTGGGGATGCGGAGTCGCTCTTCGCTGCTCTGGACGGGGCACAAGCCGAGCCGGAACCAGCCCAAGCGCTGCGGGACATCCAGGAAGTGATCGTCCGACAGTCAGAGCGCGTGCGGCTCCCAAATCGACGAGTCGGATACACTCAAAAGGCAACCGTCGGTTCACACAAGGTCTACCTCAGGACAGGCGAATACGAAGATGGAACCCTCGGCGAAATCTTCATCGATATGCACCGCGAAGGGGCCGCCTTCAGAAGCCTGCTGAACTGCTTCGCTATCGCGGTCTCTCTCGGCCTTCAGTACGGCGTTCCCCTCGAGGAATTCGTCGACGCCTTCGTCTTCACACGCTTTGAACCCTCTGGAATCGTGGGTGGCCACGACAACATCAAGATGGCAACGAGCGTAATCGACTACATCTTCAGAGAACTCGGCTTGGCCTACCTCGGCCGAGACGACCTCGTGCAGGTGAAGCCGGAACAGATTTTCGCTGGTGCTCAGACGCAGGGGGAACCTCTGCCCAACGGGCAAGCGAAGGGCTTTGCTGCGGGCCGTACAACCCAGAGCAACGTCCCAATTGAGCTGCTAGACGACGATGACGACGACCCGGAAATGTTGATTGAGGCACGGATGGGCGGTCACGTCGGCGGTGGCAGCACCAGCCGTGGTAACACCGGCGGCAACGGAAAGCGGAACGGGAACGGGAAGCACACCGGTGAAGCCACCTACGGCTTCGACGCTGGCGGATTCGCTGCAGCCGTGTCCATGTCAAAGTCTTCCTCTCGACTCAACCGGACCCAAATCGCGAAACTGCAGGGCTACGAAGGCGACCCATGCCCCGAATGCCAAAACATGACGCTGGTCCGCAACGGAACCTGCCTTAAATGTGACACCTGTGGCTCAACGACGGGTTGTAGCTGAGGACTGGCCGAATCCAGCCCGCGGAACGCCGCGGGCCATACCACTCAAACATCCGCAAAAACATCTCGGGAGATTCCCAGTGCAGCGCACTGAGCATCCACCAGCTCACTGATTCCTGACTGTGCGAATGCGAGCATCGTCGTCATCTGATCGCCAGTGAAGGGGCGACCTTCGGCCGTGCCTTGAACCTCGACCAGGCCGCCTCCAGCGGAACCAACGACGTTCATATCGACCTGTGCATCACGGTCTTCGGGATAGTCGAGGTCGAGCAAGCACTCGCCCTCCACGATGCCAACCGAAACGGCTGCGACCTGTCCAACGATCGGTTGGGATTCGATATGGCCCTCTTTGATCAGCCGCTGACAGGCGAGGTAGAAGGCAACCCACGCGCCCGTGATCGAAGCCGTCCGCGTCCCACCATCGGCGTCGATGACGTCGCAGTCGACCGTAATGGTCACCTCTGGCAGGCGCTCGAGGTCGACCACAGAGCGAAGCGAGCGGCCGATTAACCTCTGGATTTCGGTGCCCCTGGAATTGGGGCGCCGCCTGGAGATGCGGTCGGGTGAGCTACCGGGAAGCATCGAGTATTCAGCGGTTACCCACCCACCCTCTTTGTTGCGCATCCAGCCTGGTCGACGGTACTCGATCGAGGCGGCGCAGAGCACTTTTGTGTGCCCCGTGCTTATGATGACACTGCCGGCGGCGCTGCGCTGAGCGTTGAGTTCGAAATGGGTAGGTCGCAGTTGCTGTGCGACCCGATCTTCGGGTCTTCGTGTGATTTTTTTGTTCATGCGAGGCACGATAGCACCCGGGCCCGGGGCGCTCAACTGCGCTTGACGCTGGACCGGGCATCCCGTAGTTTGAGCGGTGGAGCAGGCCCATGGCACCCCTGCGATAAGCAATTGACTAGAACCGCAGCAACACTCGCGCCCGGGGCGCACGCGATCTTGCTCATTCTGAGCCTGGCGGGTTGCGGCTCTGAGTCGGCTGGGAATGATCCGACGGCCCCTGAAGCCGATTCTTCGGTGCGCAACCGAGGCGATGCGGCTACGGGTGGTACCGACACCACCCTCGACGCGGGCAGCGGTGAGTGCCAAGTAAACTCCGACTGCGGTGATGAAAACCCCTGCACCAGCGACTTCTGCGATGGTGGCACTTGCTTCCACACGCCCAACAACCTCGCCAATCCATCTCAGATTCCAGGCAACTGCCGCATGGAAGTCTGCGAGTCGGGGCTTCTCGTTCTGGTCGAAGACAACGAGGACGTGCCGGCCGACGATGGCTTTGAGTGTACTGAGATCACCTGTGTCGAGGGTGAGCTGGACATCACTGTCGATAACGCGGTTTGCGACGATGGCAACAGATGCAACGGCACTGAAGTCTGTGATGCAAACATTGGATGCCGCGCCGGACCGCCTGCAGACTTTGATGAGGACGGAATAGCTGACGGTGAGGATCCCGATCCGCCGGACATAGACGAGGACAGTATTACCGACTGCGCGGATTGGGAGACCTGCGACGGGCTCGACAACGACCACAACGGCTTTGTCGACGATAATCCAGTCGATACGGTGTTGGGCGAAGACTGCTACGACGGGCCCGAGGAGACCAATGAGGTCGGGCAATGCCTGCCAGGTGTTCGAGCCTGTGAGAGCGGTCGGATCGTCTGTGTGGGCCAGGTCTTGCCGGGAACCGAAGAGTACTGCGACGGCCTGGATAACGACTGCGACGGAGAGATTCCGCCCAGCGAAATCGACTCCCACTGCACCACATCGGTCGTCTTCGAGAATGAGCCCTCCGAAGAAGAGTCCGTAATGCGCGTCGAGTTTCCCACCGAACTGCGCGAAGTCGATGTTCACTTCAACATCGATACGACCGGGTCCATGTCTGGGGCCTTGAATCGGTTGAGGGAGCGTTTGCGGACCGAGATCGTACCCGGCGTTGCTGAGGTCATTCCGAGTGCGGCGTTCGGTGTTTCTACGTTTGAGGATTACCCCATCTCGCCCTTTGGTTCGGGCTCCGATTTACCCTTCGAGTTGTGGCAGCGAGTGACCACTCGGGTGGATCTGGTTCAACAGGCGTTGGCTGACATCTCACTTGGATCGGGCAATGACATACCCGAGAGCGGTATCGAGAGCCTGTACCAGGTTGCGACTGGGGCAGGGACCCGCTGGCCTCGTCGTGGGGATACGGGAAGCTACGACCCGTCCACCCGCAACGGATTCATGGGTGAGGTCGACCCAGCCGGTGACGTCGACTTCTATCAATTCGAGGGCTCAGCCGGTGATTTCGTGTCAGTTGATGTCGACGCGTCCCGAATCGGATCGACCATCGATGGGTATCTGGAGTTGTATGACAGTACCGGTCTGCTTCTGGCTTTCAACGACGATTCCGACTCACTCGATCCAGGTCTCAACTTGACGCTCAGGGGCTCGTCCCCGTTCTTCCTCAAGGTTCGCGGACTCTATGGCTCCTCCCGTGGTTGGTACTACGTACAAGTCACGGTCGGCGGCACCCCGATGCTGCCGGCGGAAAACACCTGCTCAGAACTCGAGGTCGGCATGGATGTGTTCGCCGGAACCGGGACGGCCATCGAGCTTCTGCCGATGGCAGACGCTGTCCCGCGGCCCGATCCACCCGCCTGTTTTCTTGACTGCGAAGCCGAGATCGGAACAGGACCCGGGGCCTGGATTCGGTCCCACTGCTTCGCCGGTGGCACCGCTTCCTGCGGTGACTCGGTGCTCGACGAGTTCGAAGAGTGCGACGACGGGAACCGTGTGGCCGGTGACGGCTGCTCTGCGACGTGCTCCCTCGAAACCGAAGGTGTTCCGAGATTCGCAGCGGAGCTGCGTTATGATCCAGGTCTGGGCCACGGTGCACGCGGGGGCGCAGGTTTCCGCGAGAATTCACTGCCGATCATCGTTCATGCCACGGACGCCGCCAGCCACAACCCCACCGACTATACGACTGCTGACCCAAGAATTGAGTCGCATGGCGTCGAAGACACCTTTCATGAACTCGAGAAGCTGGGTGCGCGGGTCATCGGCCTGGCTGCCCGCACTCCTTCTGAGCAGCCCATCACTGATCCACTCAACCCACCCGGGATTGCCTTTCGCACCGGGGCCAACGTACCGCCGTGCGCGTTCGACGACTCCGAACCGCGCCTCGCTGGCCGCTGTCAAGCCGACCAATGCTGCGTTGGCGAGAACGGCTCCGGGCAGGCGCCACCTGCCGGCGGGGGCGGGATGTGCACGCTGTCTTTCAGGATTGGCGGCGACGGGTCCGGCTTGACCGACGGTGTCATTCGCGGCATCCAGGCGCTCGCTCGCTTCGCAACCTATACAATCACTCCAGTCTTCCATGACTCCCCCTCCAACCCCAGCGACGGGCGATGCTTCATTCATTCGGTCGAGGTCGCCGAGGTTATCCAACCCTCTGAGTGCATCCCTCAATTGGAGTTCGCAGATCGCGATGAAGACGGATTCGAGGAGAGCATTCTGAATGCTACGCCCAGAACGCGTGTGATTTATGAGCTGATCGTCGAGAATCGTGATATCCACGACTTTGATGGGGATCTCGACACGGGCGAGCCATGTGGCGACCCAGGGACCTATACTGTCCGAATGGACCTACTGGGCGACGACGTGACCCTGCTCTCGAGCCACAATCTGACGTTCACGGTAGAAGAATAAGGCTTAGCCTCGAAGGGGACAGCCGGGTGTCCAAACGGTTTTTCAAGCGTGTCTGAACAATTTGGTCGATATCTTCTGTTGGAACCTCTTGCCGTCGGTGGGATGGCTGAGGTCTTTCGTGCCCAGACCGGCGGTGCGAGCGGTTTCGTAAAAGAAGTCGTGATCAAACGGATCCTGCCGTCTTTCAACGGTGATCGGAACTTCGTCCGCATGTTCGTGGACGAGGCCCGGATCGCTGCTCGTTTACATCACCCGAACATCGTACAGGTCTTCGACTTCGACGTAGTCGACGGCCAATACTACATCGCGATGGAGTACGTGGAGGGGGTCGATCTTCGCACCTTGCTCGAGACGGCGAGTCTCCGCGGCCAGCCGCTCAACGTCCCTGTCTGCCTGTTCATCGTGAAGGAAGTCGCCAAAGCACTCGACTACGCCCACAGACGCCGGCACAAGGGCAAACCGCTCAATATCATTCACCGCGATGTCTCTCCCCACAACGTGATGCTCTCGTTCTCGGGCAGCGTGAAACTCACTGACTTTGGGATTGCCAAAGCCAGTAGCCGAGCGACTCACACCCAAGAGGGTATCGTAAAGGGGAAGACGTCCTATATGAGCCCGGAGCAAGCGGCCGGCCACGACCTGGATCCCCGTTCCGATCTGTTCGCGCTCGGTACTCTCTTCTACGAGCTCGTTACCATGCGGCGCCTGTTCATCGGGGAGACCGAACGAGAGATCCTCCTCAAGGTTATCAACGCGGACGTTCCTTCGCCTCGCTCGTCTCGTCGAGACCTTCCCGCGTCGGTAGAGAAGGTCATCATGACCTTGCTCGCCAGAAAGAGGGAGCGACGATACGACAGCGCGGCCAGTCTCTTGAAAGCGCTCGGGCGCCTTTATCGGGAGCTTGCTGAAGCACCCGCCGAGATAAGTCTGCAGGAGAGGCTTCAGTCTCTGTTCCCGCAACGTATCAGACAGGACAGCGGCCAGGAGGAGGCCAGTTGGCCCGACCCCGAGGTGTTCGAATCGCCAGCGGGAACACCTATCAGAGAGGCTCGTGAGCTGCGTGGTGGTACCGAAGTTCAGGTGCACGACACACAGGTTGATATCGAAACACGGGTCACGGATCCCATTCAGGTGCCTGTGGGGGAACCGCCAGCGACTGCCGATATCGCTATGGCTGCTCCACCACCGACGGCTCCAGTGCATCTGCCGGCCACCAACACACCGCCACCGCCTATACCAAAGTCTCCGCTCCGGACTGAAACACCGTTGCGAACAGAGACACCCTTCAAGCGTCAGTCCGTCGTATCAGGCAAAGACCAAGAGGCCGGACCAATTGCTTTCGAAAAGGGAACACAACTGTATGGTGCCGATAGTGCTGCAACTGTTATCACACGTTCACCACTAGATCAGCCTCGCAGTTTCCCGTACTGGCTGCTCGTGGTGGTGATCGTTTTAGCCCTGATTTTGGGGCTCGTACTTGTCTGGTTGTTCGATCCGCTTGGGCTGGGTGCCCCAGCGCCTTGACAAACGGATCCGCATGGGAAAAATTCGGTAACATGACCACTTCCAAGAAGGGAAGGACACCCGGCGGGTCGAGGCGTCGCCAAGCCAAGAAGGGGCCGCGACGATCGAAAACCCTTGCGACTCGCAGGCTCAGCCGCGACGAAATCCAGCAAGCGCATGAAACGCTTGCGGATTTTGCATCGTTGCGTCCAAGTTCGCGGGTGCAATGCAAAACTGGACCCCGTCCTTGTGCTTTCGTTTCATGCAAGTTCCACCTCTACCTCGACGTTCATCCCGAGACGGGCTCCATCAAGCTCAACTTCCCCGATCTCGAGGTCTGGGAAATGGCCGAAACCTGTGCCCTAGACGTGGCCGACCGAGGGGGCACGACTCTCGAAGAGGTCGGCGATATCCTCAATCTCACCCGCGAGCGAATTCGTCAGGTCGAAGTGCTTGGACTCGAGAAGCTTCGCACTGTATACAGCGAACTCGGGGAAGAGATTCCCGAGGGTGGCATTGAGATTCCGGATGACCTTGTCATCGAGCATGACTTCGATCCGGGCTCCTAGACCTCCCCGTCAGTAACCCGTCGGAAAAAACTATGAAACGCGCGATTCTCAGTGTCTCGGACAAGACAGGTCTAGTCGATTTTGCTCGGTGCATCTCAGAACAGGGCTACGAGCTCGTCTCGACTGGCGGTACGCTCAAGGTGCTTGCAGGTGCGGGGCTTTCCGTCACCCCGGTAGGCGCGGCAACCGACTTCCCAGAAATCTTCGGCGGCAGAGTGAAGACACTGCACCCCAGGGTACACGGCGGAATCCTCTTTCGGCGTGACCACGATGGAGACCGCAAGACGCTCCAAGAGCTCGATATCACACCAGTCGACCTCGTGGTCGTGAACCTCTACCCGTTTCGCGAGACAATCAGCGCTGCCGGTGTGGCGGTAGATGAAGCGGTAGAACAGATCGACATCGGTGGGCCAACCTTGTTGCGGGCAGCAGCCAAGAACTTCAAGCACGTCACCGTCGTCGTCGATCCGGCGGATTACGACGCTGTGGGGGAAGAAATCAGCGCCGGTGGCGGACTAGTGAGCGCCGCCCGTCGGGCGGACCTAGCCCGCAAGGCATTCGAGCACACCGCGTCCTACGACGCCGCCATCAGTGGGTATTTTAGAGACGAAGTGGCCCCAACAGATGGACTCCCCATCCGCTCGTGCATCGCAATGGAAGAGGGGCAAGCGCTGCGTTACGGTGAAAACCCACATCAGTCCGCCATGCTCTACGGTAGCGATCTCGTCCCCAAACTCGGCGGCGGGAAATGCCTTCAGGGCAAAGCCCTGTCCTACAACAACCTGGTAGACTCGGACGGTGCGATCGCGACTGTCGCCGAGTTCGACCAACCCGCAGTGGTCATCGTGAAGCACACAAACCCGTGCGGCGTTGGGCGATCGGCGAAAGCAATCGGCGACGCATATGAAGACGCTCTGCGCGGGGATCCCCAGAGTGCATTCGGTGGCATCGTTGCGATGAACCGGGCCTGTGATGCAGATACTGCCACCCGAATTGTGGAGCGTTTCTTCGAAGTGATTATCGCGCCCTCATTCGAGGCCGCTGCACTCGATATTCTGGCAGCCAAGAAGAACCTGCGCGTCCTCGAACTCGACCCAAGAGCCGTACAAACTCGTCAGCCGACCGTCTTCCGATGGACTGCGCTCGGTGTTCTCGCTCAGGCGCTTGATGCTCCGGTCGCAGACACTGATTGCGCCAGCTGGACCGTGGCTACCGAAGCCCGCCCCGACAAAGCGACGCTGCAGGGTCTGGAATTCCTCTGGAAGGTCTGCAAGCACGTAAAATCCAATGCGATTGTGGTAGGTCGGGAGTCCCGAACCTACGGAATCGGAGCCGGACAGATGAGCCGGGTCGATGCCGTGAAGATTGCACTCGAGAAAGCGGAGAGCGACACAAATCGCGGATTGCTTTTGGCCTCGGATGCCTTCTTTCCCTTTCGTGACAATATTGATGTTGCGGCTGCAGGCGGCGTGTCGGCGATTGTGCAGCCCGGAGGATCTCGCAGAGACCCCGAGGTAATCGAGGCGTGCAACGAACATGGTATCGCAATGGTGTTGACGGGACGTCGGCACTTCAAACACTAGCCGATAAACCTTGAAGAGAGGACCAATGAAGGTTGCAATCATTGGAAGTGGCGGACGAGAACACGCACTTGCTTGGAAGATCGCTCAGAGCGAGCTCGTATCGCGGGTGATATGCCTGCCGGGCAATCCTGGCACCGCGTCCGAACCCAAGTGTGAGAATCACAATTGTGATCTCAAGGACACCGAGGCCCTGAGCGCCGTGATCGAAGAGCTCGCGCCAAACCTGACAGTAGTGGGACCTGAGCAACCGCTAGTCGATGGCCTAGCAGATCGACTGAGGAGGAAGGGTATTGCCGTCGTTGGACCGGGGGCCGGAGCCGCCCAATTGGAAGGGTCTAAGGCATTCGCCAAAGAGATGATGGTGGCTGCTGGAGTCCCCACCGCCCGTTACTTTCGGGTCGATAATCTGGACGATGCGCTCGCGCGAATCGACGAATTCGATGTTCCCCCTGTCGTCAAAGCTGACGGTTTGGCGGCTGGGAAAGGGGTCACTGTCTGCACGACTCATCAAGAGGCGAAGGACACGGTCCAGCAATTCATGGTCGAGCGGCAGTTCGGAAGCGCGGGCCAGACCGTAGTGCTGGAGGAGCGTCTCGAAGGTGTCGAGGCCAGCTACATCGTTCTGACCGACGGAAACTCGTTCGTACCGCTGACCAGTAGCCAGGATCACAAGCGACTCGGCGACGGTGACACCGGACCCAATACGGGCGGCATGGGTGCCTTTTCTCCGACCCCCCACCTGACCGACAGCCTCGAAACCGCCGTGCAGAAGATGGTGATTCAGCCAATGCTGGACGTCATGCGAGAACGGGGCCTCGAGTACCGGGGGTTCTTATATGCCGGAATCATGCTCACCGCCGATGGGCCAAAAGTCCTCGAGTTCAACGTTCGTTCGGGGGATCCTGAGACACAGGCCGTGCTTTTCGGGCTGGATAGTGATCTGGTGCCAACGCTCTGCGCAGTCGCCGCCGGCACACTGTCTGAGCAGCACAGCCTTCGATTCACCCCTTCTGCGACAATTGTGATGGCTTCTGAGGGGTATCCGACATCAGCGCGGACGGGAGTGCCCATCACTGGTATCTCCCAGGTCGAGGGCGCGGCGAAAGTGTTTCAGGCGGGCACCAAGACCGCGGGGGACACGCTCCTGTCATCTGGAGGCCGGGTGTTAGCCGTCACCTCGCGTGGTAAGACGCTCCAGGACGCCATCAACACTGGATACCAGGCGTTGGAGCTAGTCCAGTTTGAGGGTGCTCAGTTTCGTAGGGATATCGGCGGGTCTGTCTGCTGAATCAGCGCTTTTTGCGACCAAACAGCTTCTTCAGCAAGCCCGACTTACTCTCCGGAGTATCTCGATCGAACCCCTTCGGGTCCGGCTCTGCCGCGAGCTGATCGAAAAGGTCGGCTCTGCCTGGAGCCGAAGGCGCCCTTTCCTCCTCATCGATTGGGAGGGGAAACCCGGCATCAGCTGGCTGTTCCAGCGGAAGTTTGTCAGAGATTGCGCCAGAACTGGGTATATCGGTGCTGAGTAAATCAGACATCAACGAGTCGACCGAGTTGCCTTCCGCCTCAGTTTGAAGGGGGGGCAGGCTCTCAGCCATTATCCCGTGACTGACCTTGAGCGCTGGCTCCTCGCCTGTTTGGATCTCTTTGATTATCAGGCTGTCTCTGAGATCGAGCACTTCGGAATCCGGTCCGCGCTCGAAGGTCTCGACCGGCGCCGGTAGGGGATCGCCAACTCCGATGTCTTCGACACCGGCCAGCGGCGGCAACTCTTCTGAGTCATCATAGTGCGAGGCCAGAGCAAGATTTAGGTTACCCAGGCCTGTATCAGACACGAGCCCTGCACTTCCGCCATCGGCGTGTCCGCTCATTGGGGTCAGATCACTGGGCAGCTCGACACTGAGCTGCTGAATCTCGTCCTCGTTGATCGGTGCTGAGAAACTCACAGTTCCCGAGTCGTTGGCATCAGGCGCACCACCGAGCCACTCATCATGCGGTTCGTAGAAGCTCTGACTCGTCATTTCGTCTTCGAAGCCAGCGATCTCACCATCTGGGTGAAGCGGTATGTCCGACGGATTCTCGGGGTACTCGTCCGGATGCTCCTCCATGTCCGCTTCGAAAGCAGCGAGCTCAGCAGCTTGTTGTGGGTCGGCCTCGGCTGGAGACGCTCCGACGCTGGGGTCGAAGGTCTCTCCAGGCGTCTGTGTGTCAAAGTCGCGATCGGACAAGCTCGATAGGGCCTCGAGGTCGGGAAGCTCGGCAGGCCCGTTCTGCAGTTCGTCGAGGTCGGGTAGCTCCATTGGTGCGTCAGAGAACCCGTCCACATCCGGCATTTCGAGATGTTGTTGGGCAAGCTGCGCCATTACCTTGGAGTCGTCGGCGAAGGTCGAGATATCGATCTCTACCTTGTCTACCTTATCTAGATCGTCGAACTGCTCGATGGAGGCCTTCTCGGCGGGGGCTTCCGCATCAACCGCCGCGCCCTCTACTTCTTCTGGGTGGTGTTCAGGCGGATCGCTTTCGTCGAAGTTCAAGCTCTCGAGATCACGAGCCAGTTGTTGCTGTTGTCTGATGGCCGGCGGCGGTGGAACATCGGCCTCCGCAGCCGTTGCGACCAGCTCACCCAGCCCACCGGAAGCGTCTGGATCGCCGCTGACCGGCTCCGGAACATAGACCTCGGCAGTTCCCACGTCGTAGGCTGATCGGTCACCTTCATCCTGTTGCTCGGAACCACCTGATAGTGCCTCGGCGACCTTGCCTGGAGCCTCGGCGGTCGGTGAGGCCTGAGGCGACGGCGCCTCTTCTGGTGGTGCAGATGGTCCTCCGAGTCCATCGAGGACCTGTTCTTCGGAGAACATGTCTGAGAATGGCCCCGCGGAAGGTTGGCTCGAGTCTCCCGAAAAAACGCTATCCAGCGAGTGTTCTACCCGATCGGCGATTTCTTCTAGGTCCTGCGATGTGAGACCGAAAGAGCTGTCGGTTTGCCTGACCTCGAGAGTCTCCGGGGCCTCCTGTGGAAGACCGTCCGGGGCCCCGGCCTGTGCGCGATCGTTTTCCGCGGGCGGCGGCACGGGTGGCGGTGGCGAAACCCGAGTTTCTTGCTGATCCTGGTTCTCAGGGGTTCCCGCTTCCTTGGGTGGTGGAACTGGGGCGACCCGGGTGATGACTCGGGCTTGAGCATGGTCGTGGCCTGCTCTCGGTTCTTCAGGGGTCTCGGGCGGCGGCGCTTTGACGGCAGGCGTACTCTTTGTGGTTCGAATCTGCCGTGTGGCCAGGATTTGATCCATCAGCTGTTTGCTGCGGCGGTCGAGCTTCGAGACCAGAACCCTCATCCCCGGGACATTCGTGATTTGCGAGCGGGCTTCGGTAACGGTTCCCTCACCTCGGAAGGCCGGTTCGCCGGTTTTCAGCTGGAGTTCGAACCGAAGCTGGGTGCCCACTTCTTTGGGTGATCGCGTTCGAATGAAGAGGCCATCGCTCTCGAAGTACGGTCCGTAGCCGGCTACGAATGTGTCTATGTCTTCGTAGCTCGTGCGTGGTTTTTTGGTAGCCTTCTGCCCCATCTACCCCAACTCAACGCGACTCAGTAGACGTAGCTTACTCGCCCGCCAAAGTGCTGATAGGTGTCCGAAGCCTCGAGCGCCCCTTCCAGTTCGCTCTCCCCGCCACCAGTGAACGTCGTGGTGAAGTGGCGGAAATTATAGAAGCCTGCGATCTCGAGTGCATCTATCGGACTCAATACCAGCTCACCCCCAAATCCGAAACCCAATGCGTCACCTTCTCCGAAAGCCAGCCGTTCGGCTTCTCCGAGGGACGGAGACGGTCTGACTTCTCCAGTCGCCCCGAGCGAGAGAAGCCCCGCGATGATTTCGTAACTTGCTCCGGCTCCGATGGCAATTCCCGAGTATTCGGAACTTTCATAGACCTCGTTGGCACCGAGCAGGTAGGCGACTTTCTCGTACCCGACCCAGCCAACGACGGTGAGGCTCCCCATGGTGTGGTTGTAGCGGAGAGTGGCCCCGAACTCCTTGTGCCGAGTCGGAATGTTGAGAATCGACTCGTCCTCGATGAGCAAGAGCGTCTCGACGAAGTACCGCGCAACTCGAAATCGAAGTGCAAGGCCATCGAGCACGCCGGGCGCGAACGCTGCGACCGGCCTCGCCTCGATGATACCCTCAACACCGAGTTTGAAGCCCGATTCGTATTGAATCCCGGAGCGGTCTGGGGCTATCAGAGTGAAGCTTCTTTGGGTCGCGTCCAATCCTGCCGAGACCCAAAGCCATTGTGCGGACTCAGTTTCCGGTTCTGAAACGAGGTTGAGGGGCGCGGTTGGTTCTGCTCTTCTCCGCGGCGGTGGATCTCGAGGCGGAGGATCCTGTGGAGCAAGCGGCGCGGCCCACGACACATAGCTCTCGATTTCTGCTAGGCCCCAGTCCAGAGACTCCGAATCGGCGCGACCGCTTCTCAACTCCACCGAAACCGAACCCAAGTCCAGTCCGGTAGCGCCCTCATAAACTGTGAGGATGAGCTCCCGGGCTCGTCGACTCCGGTCAAGCCGACCATAGACGACCGCCTCGATTTCGAATGAATCGCAGACCTCCTGAACGAGGCCGGGATCTTCCAGGAACTCGTCGAGAGATATACCAAAGCTGTCCACTTCGTCTTGAAAGTCAGCCGTCTCTACCAGCTCGTAACCGTTTCTGAAGACGAGCTCTTCGGCGATCGAGTCCTTCAAGCTACCGTCGTCGTGTGTGAAATCAGTAACCAATACCCGCTGTTGGGCGATGGCTGAGCCGCCGAAAAACAGGCAAAACACGAGGGTAGTGGCGAGCGTTCTGGCTATTACACTGATACGAAATGACATTTCAAAACCTCTCAATATCAAATCCCTTATCCGGTTTGCCTGTGGTCGGCGCCTCACCAGACGAGCCAGAGGTATACCAATCGTCGGGAGCAGTTGCTTCGATCCCGGACATTCGCAGGGCGAAGTCATCCCGATTCGTGGCCTGTAGCAATGCCTCTTCGTAGGAGATCAAGTCCCGCTGCAGCAGTTGGCGAAGAGACTGATCGAACGTCTGCATCTGGTAGGGCTCTTGACCCTCAGCGATCGCGTCGCGAATTTCTTTGGTGTGAGTCTCGTCGAGCATGAGCTCTCGAATCCTGGAGGTCGAGATCATGATCTCTACAGCCGGCACACGTCCCTGCCCGTCTTTGCGGGGAACCAACCGTTGCGAAACAACGGCCTTGAGAAGCATGCTGAGTTGAGCTCGGGCTTGAGACTGCTGGTGCGGCGGAAAGGCATTCACGATTCGCGAGACGGTTTCCCCCGCGTCGCTCGTGTGGAGCGTACTGAAAACCAGGTGTCCGGTCTCTGCCGCGTTGATCGCAATCTGAATCGTCTCGAGATCGCGCATTTCACCCACGAGGATGACATCAGGATCCTGTCTCATCGCCGCGCGCAGGGCCTGTGAGAACGAGTTCGAATCACTTCCGATCTCGCGTTGGGAGATAATCGACCGCTTGTCCCGGATCAAAAACTCGATCGGATCTTCGATCGTCACGATGTGTTCGGTGCGGTTCGTGTTGATGTGCTCGATCATCGCGGCGAGGGTGGTGGACTTACCGGCACCCGTGGCGCCAGTCACTAAGACCAACCCGCGCCGTTCTTCGGCGATCTTCGTCACCACTTTTGGCAACAAGAGCGATTTTACGTTCGGGATCTTGTACGGGATCACCCTGAAGACGAGGCCAACACAACCGCGTTGCAAAAAGATGTTGACGCGAAAACGGCCGACTGCGGGTACACCGTAGGCAAGATCAATATCCAAATTGCGCTTGAAACGCTCTCTCTGTCCGCCACTCATGATACTGGTAGCGACTTTGGATAGGGCTTCTGGCTGAAGACGTTTGGCGTCTCTCAGCGGTCGCAAAGTCCCGTCGACCCTCAACATCGGTGGTACACCAACCTTGAGATGAACATCACTGGCGCCAATCTTCACGCCCGCTTTCAGTACTTTGTGGAGGTCGAAGGACACAGCGTCTCCGCACTTTGCGGTGGAAAGTCTACCATCCCATGGGGTTACCGCCTAGCAGTGTCGACGGACTCAGATTTTGAAGTGTCGTCCAGGCAGATCGCCATCACCATGTTGGCGAGGACGAGGCCGTCTGGAACCGGAACGGACTTGAGTGATCGCTCGGCTTCGTGGATGGCATTGAAGCAGTTTTTCAGGCGCGCGTCGCTGAAACGCCGAGCATCACCTTGGTAGGTCCCGAGAAAGGGAGGCGGGCACCCTGCGGACATTGCCAAATCGCGACCGCGCAGGCCTCGACTGGCGCCTTCTTTCACTTTCCAAACGATTCTGAAATGTCGCGCCACCATACTGACCATACCGACAGCACTGTCGCCAGCTTGGAGCATCCGCTCGATTGTATCAATGCAGGCCTCGAGTTCCCGTTTCCCCAGACGATCGGTGAACTCGAATACCGACCGGGAACGGGTGTCGTCGAGCACGTGACGAAGTTCTTCTTCTCCGACTTTGCCGCCCTTCTCGGCAGTGAAGAGCGAGAGCTTGTCGAGGGCAGAGTCCATGTCCGAGAGTCTTGGGCCAGTCCAATCAGCGATCATCTGTGCAAGCGAGCGATCGATCCCGACCAGTTTCTTACCCCGGGCTCTGCGCTGAACCCAACCGGCCAACTCGTTGTCATAGAGCGGTTTGAAACTCACCAGGCGGGCTGATTTCGCCTTTTTCGCCGCCTTGAAGAACCGCTTCCTCAGGTCGACGGCGCGGCCTGTCATCAGCAGAAATGTGTCAGGGGCGGGGCGGTCCAGATACGACTCGAGCGCTTCGAGGTCTGCCGCTGCCACTTGGGTCAGATTGCGCAGGTGGATGAGTCGACGTCCGCCGAAAAGTGAGAGCGTCTCTAGTGCCTGGCGAATTGTGTCGCCCGACGCCTCACCGCCGGTGAACACTTGGTGTGAGAAATCATCCGGGCCGGTAGGGAATAGTGACGTGACGATTGCCCGGACTGCCTCGTCGATCAGGAAGCTCTCTTCGCCGTACAGAATCAGGACAGGCGATGGTGGTGTTCCATCGGCCAGGGTTCTGAACAGATCTCGGCCCTCTGCGTTTGAAGCCATGCTAATCCTGCTCGCTCGAGGTCGTTAGGTCTTCGACGCACATAATCAATTCAAAGAGAAGCTGGTCGACCGCGTTTCTGGTCGCCTCTTCGTATGCACCAGTTCGCTCGGCCTCGGTGAGGCGGTCGTGGCTGAGAATCATGAGCGCCTCGCCGCGGGCAGAGCTTGTTCTGCACTCGATTCCTTCGCGGGTTCTCACCTGCGCTGTCCCGGTCACAATCGCCATCGCCAGGGTGGCGCCATCCCGCAAACCGACGGGCTCTTCGTGAAGTCCGCTCAGCTGGCCCGTCACACTGATTGACGCGGCGTCTGCTTCAGACGTGATTCTGAGTCCCTGAGATATCAACCGAGTACTAAGGTAGTTGCCGGCCCAAACGTCTAACTCGGGGAATGCGGTGACCGAATCGAAGGCTGGGACATGAACGGCGGCGTCGAGGTCCTGGCCGATTGTCGCCGTGGCTCGATAACCGCACGCGCTTAGGCACACGAGTGTGCACGCCACAAGGGTCGGCAGGAAAAACGACTGCGGGTGCTTGGGCACTCGGACTCCAGATCAGCGCTCAGTAACACGGTAGTTATCAAACTCGTCGGAAATGGAAAAGGGGAACAATCAGAACCTGCGCTGCGAATCGGCGACCGTTCGCGGCGGCCTGCCACTAGCGATTAGAAGCCTTGAGAACCGCGTCGGCGACCCACTGCTGCATCCATGAACCAACGATTTCTAGGCGGGTCACCAAGTTGGGAACGGCGCGCGCAAGGGACATCCTGTAAAGACCCCAGGCTGTGCGCCCCGAAACACTAACCCCGAATGGATTCGCCATCGCACGCCGCTGGCCAACAGAGACAGCCTGATAGCTGGCATCGAAACTCACTGGCTCGGGAGCGCGTCCGCTCATTGCGGCAAGCAGGTTGCGCGCGGCAGTACGCCCCATTTCGGCCGCGGTACCAATCCCCGATCCGGCTGCGTGACCAGGTGGCGCCGCGGCGGATCCGGCCGCGAAGACGTAGGGCTTGTTATTCAGGCGCAGAAACTCGTCAACAACCAGATTCCCATCTGAGTGTTCGGTGTCCAACGAGGAAAGCAGGGCGGGTGGACCCCCACCCCCAGCCCACACGATGATATCGGGTTCCAGGGTTGTTTCGCTGGTGCCCAGGGTGTCGCCGCTTAGGACTGCGGCTTCACCCGTACAGACCTCGATACCAAGGTCCTCGAGTTCTCGTTCTGCGTATCGGGAGAACTCCTCCGGATAGCGGGATAGCAAGCGTTCGCCCTGCTCGAACAGTACAATATTGGGACACACCACGTCGTTCTTGTCTGCCAACGTGGCGGCAAAATCGACGCCCGTCGCACCGCCTCCGACCACAGCAACGTGAAGGTCGGCGGCGTCGTCACGTTCCAGGAGGCGCTTCAGGGAATGGCGCAGCCGAGCGCATTCGATGTCATTGGCCAGCGAGAAGACGCGCTCGTCGTGACTCCAGTCTTCGGGTGGGTAGTCTGATCGCCCAATAGCGATTATCAGGTAGTCGAATGGGTAGACGGTTCGGTCGCTTCTGACCTCATCGCGCTCCAGGTCAATCGCTGTGATCGTTTCGGTCGCGACCTGGAGCTTTCCGCGGTATCGGAGCTCGCTCAGGTCGACCAGGGCAAACTGCGGCGGTGTCCATCCGGTGGCCACCTCAGCCAGAAGTGGTCGCACCACGTAGTGGGGCTGGTCGCTGATCAGCGTGAGCTCTGCGCCCGATCGGGCTGCCAAAGATTGAGCGAGCACATCGGTTGCGCTGAACCCAGCGGTTCCCCCTCCCAAAACGACAACCCTTCGCATATCTGTCTACCCTTGATTTCTCGCTCTGCCGGTCATTGGGACAAAGAGTACCGGCAGTGTGTCGCGGACTGCAACGCCCTCTGAATCTCGCTCGAGGAGTTTGAGGGTCTGCCTCGATTCTCCGACCGGGATGATCATGCGACCGCCCATCGCTAGCTGGTTTACCAGTGGTTCCGGGATGTGGTCCGGCGCTGCGGTGACCATAATCGCATCGAACGCCACGTCGTCGGGCCAGCCCCCATAGCCGTCTCCGGTTCGGAAACAAATATTGGTGTACCCGAGATCGGTGAGCAACGCCGCGGCCTGATTCGCCAAGGTCTCAACGACTTCGATGGTGAATACCCGGTCTGCCAATTCCGCCAAAACCGCGGTTTGATAGCCAGAACCCGTACCGATTTCGAGCACTGTCGCACCGGGCGAGATCTGCAGCAGGCTACTCATATAGGCGACGATGTATGGCTGACTGATCGTCTGATCACAGCCAATTGGCAGTGCGCGGTCGCGATATGCGAGAGCGCTCAGCCTAGGCTCGATGAAACGCTCCCTGGGGACGGTCGCCAGCGCCCGTAGGACGCGTTCGTCTAATCCGCCCTTCCGTCTCAGCTTCGTAACCAGCTTTTGTTGCGCCCGCATGCACCCAGTGTGAGCGGACTCGGGTTTCCTGACAACCGATATGTTGGCGGGTGGGTACGGGGAGTGGCTCAGGACGTGAGAGCGGCTTCAGGGAACGCAGACTGCGGGCACACCCTCTTCAACCACGGCGCAGCGAAACCCAGAGGGGCAGGCGGTTGAATCGGCTTGGTTGCAGAAGAGAGAGCAGAAACCATCTGGGTCGTCGGCACCGTCGGTGATGCACGTTCCCGAGAGGCAATCGGTGAATCCCAGGTCATCAACCGTGCAGTTGTTTCCGACTGGAGCACATACATCGACGAACTCGGAACTCCCGTCGTTGTAGATGATGGCTACAGAGCCGCAACCACTTCCAGCTGGGCACTGGCTTCCACTCGTGCACTCGAACGTACAACTGCTTGTGCCGCGCCCCTTGATACAGCGACCGCCGGCGCAGTTGGTCGCATTCTCGCAGGCATCACCATAGTCGCTGGCGACACACAGGAGGCCGTCGACGCTGTTCATACAGTGGAAATCTCCTGGCAGCCCAACGGGGTTGCAGTCGTCGTATGTTGCGCAGCGCTCGGTGCAAATCCCTCGCCCGGCATCGGTATTGCCGAGACACAGCCCGTTGCAGCAGTCGGTCCTCCCGGTGCAGCTGTCACCGAGTTGGCCGTTATCCCTTCCCTCACAGACGTCCGTATCTGACTCTGTAGGATCGTCGCGAGTCGTATCCGGAACGGGATCGTCCGTGGACTCATCCGCCGTACTAGCGTCGTCATCCGAAACGCATTGGTTGTTCAGGCAGACGTAGCCGTCGTCGCAATCACTGGGCCGAAGGCACTCTTCGGTTCTTCCGTCGGTGCTACCGGAGTCGGAGCGGTCGGCGACGCCGACGTCCATGTCGTCCTCTTCGAGGTCGCGAACGCAACGGCGCGCCACGCAGGAGATGCCAATCCCGCACTCTCTATCGCTCTGACATTCGCTGGTTTGGGGGCGCTCGTCAGCGTCGGTGTCAGTTTCACTCGTGTCCGCGCAACCGCACAGAATCACAGCAAGCGCGGCGACTAAGCGCCAACCTTGTTCCTTTGTTAGTCCCATTTCACGTCATCCTTGCCATCAACCATTCGACGTAGGCGCATCGAGCCTCAAAATCGTCCTCTCGACCCTCGTCGTCGAGCCAGCCGGCCAAACTCTGGGCCTTCACCACGATCTTCAAGGGGGTGAAGCCCTGGTCCCTCGCACCGAGAAAGGTGGTCTGATAGCGCTTGAACCAGTCATCCCATTTCGGGCAACCGGGAGCGAATTCAATGCCTGCCTTTCTCCAAAGTGCAAACGAGCCCGGGTCATACCAGGCCACGCCGATGAGATCACCACGCGTGACCGTGGGCAACGGATTGTCCAGGTCCGCTTCCCATCGCGGCGGTTTTGGGCGCTTTACCATCCACTCCTAGCAATCTTGTATCGTCTAGCACGAATTCTCGTAGCAGATCTGAGTGGGGATTGCGACCTTCGATGTGCACGAGATAGAGTGTCGTTCCTTGTCTTCGAGATCTTGGACTGGAGATAGAGAGAAATGGCAAAACCGATCGACGCTGACTTGGCTGGGAAGGTCGCCATTGTTACGGGTGCCAACACGGGTATCGGCAAAGAAGTAGCGCGCAACCTCGGTCGGTTCGGCGCAAGAGTGGTCATGGCCTGTCGCAACCAGGAGCGGGCAGACCGGGCCATGCACGAGCTGGCATCAGATGTGGGCGATCAGTTCGAGGTCGGGCTGGTTGACCTCTCGAGCCAGAAGTCAATTCGAGATTTCGCGGCCGGTATTGGGGAGCGTCACGATCGCCTCGACATCTTGGTCAACAACGCGGGCATCTGGCCAACGGAACGACAACTCAGCGTCGACGGTGTCGAATTGACCTGGGCCACCAACGTTCTCGGCTATTTTCTCCTCACAAACGAACTACTCGAACTGCTCAAGGCCTCGGCACCAGCGCGAGTCGTGAATATTGCCTCAGCATTTGCGGGCGCTCTCGACCTCACGGATCCTCAGTTCGAGACAAGACCCTTCAAGGGCAGTCGCGCCTATTCTCAAAGCAAACAAGCCAATCGAATGCTCACGTGGACTCTGGCCGAACGGATGGAAGAAGCGGACGTGACGGCCAACGCGGTGCACCCCGGTGGGGTCGGTACCGAGCTGGGACGAGATCACAAGGGCATATTCGGCTTTCTGATGAACACCTATTTCCGATTCTTGGCGAAATCGGCATCGAACGGTGCCGACACGGCCACGTGGTTGGCTGCAAGTCCCGAAGTGGACGGTGTCAGCGGTAAGTTCTGGGCTAATCGAAAATCAAAACGGCGGGCCCATTATGACGTGACCGCAATGAAATCGCTGTGGGACATGTGCGAACGAATGACTGCGGCCAAGTAGCGACTGTAGACTAGCGTCCCCCAAACGGCTGACTGATGCCTTTCGTAGGAAGGCGCGCGTCGGATTTCCGAAGGTCGGCGTCTACCGCCCTGGCGGCTTCTCTGCCATCGGCGATGGCCCAAACGATCAGGCTCTGCCCTCGGCTTGCATCACCGGCTGAATAAACACCCTCAACGCTCGTTCTGAACAGTGAGTCAACCTTTAGGTTTCCGCGGTCCGTCAACTCGATACCGAGCTGCTCGACGAGTGTCTGGGTTACCGGTCCGAGAAAGCCCATAGCCAACAGCACCAAATCAACGTCCAAGGTGAACTCGCTGTCGGGCAGTTCGACCATCTGAGGCCTCCCGCCCTCCTCCGGCGTCTCGAACTCAATCCGTACCGCGTGAAGCTTCGCTACTTTGCCATCTTTGCCCGACAGGGATTTCGTGAGGACTGCAAAGTCCCGCTCACCACCCTCTTTTTGGCTGGACGAGGTCCGCATGACCATCGGCCACTGAGGCCACGGATTCTCGGGTAGTCGCTGGCCGGGTGGTTCGGGCAGGAGCTCGATCTGCCACACGTTCGCGGCGCCCTGACGGTGAGACGTGCCGAGGCAGTCTGAACCCGTGTCCCCGCCGCCGAGGATGACCACCGACTTATCAGTGGCCAGTATGTCATCCCCTTCGATATCGAGGCCGGAGGCTCGGCGATTCTGCTGAGAAAGAAAGGACATCGCGAAATGGACGCCATCTAGCTCGCGTCCCGGAACCTGGAGGTCCCTGGGCTTCTCGGCGCCGGTACAGATGACGACTGCGTCGTATTGTTCTTTTAGTTCGGGCCATGTGGGATCGGTTCCGACGGCCACACCCGTCTTGAAAACAACGCCTTCAGCTTTCATGAGATCGATTCGGCGGTCGATCACCCACTTTTCCAATTTGAAGTCGGGAATGCCGTAGCGAAGTAGTCCGCCGACCTTGTCGGCTTTCTCGAAGACGGTGACCGAGTGCCCAGCGCTATTGAGTTGAGCTGCCGCAGCCAGTCCAGCTGGTCCCGATCCGACTACCGCGACCGACGAGCCAGTGCGCCTCTTGGGTGGTTTCGGCTCGATCCAGCCCTCGGCGAAGGCACGCTCGACGATTTCCTTTTCGATCTGCTCGATCGTAACCGGGTCGTCGTTGATCGCCAGAACACAGGCTGCCTCGCAGGGCGCGGGACATAGTCGCCCTGTGAATTCGGGAAAGTTGTTTGTGGAATGGAGGCGCTGAATAGCCGCCTTCCATCTGTTGGCGTAGACGAGGTCGTTCCAGTCGGGGATGAGGTTACCGAGGGGGCAACCCTGATGGCAGAAGGGCACGCCGCAGTCCATGCACCGGCCCCCCTGCTGGGCTGCGGTCTCCTCCTTTCGGTCGAAGATGAACTCTTTGTAATCAGAGAGTCTCTTTTCGACGGGCCGCTTACGGGGATCCGACCGCGACCACTCTTTGAATCCTGTGACTTTTCCCATTGCGTCGCGGTCCTATTGAATGGTCGGAAAAAGCGAAGACGGCGCATCTGGCACAGGAGACAATTCGATCGTCTCGCCCCGTTTTCGCCGCTCCTCGAGGACACGTTTGTAGTCCGTTGGCATGATCTTGACGAATCGTGCTTTGATTGCGTCCCAATTGTCGAGGATCCGCATTCCGAGCGTGCTGTTTGTGTAACGCACGTGATCTCGGATCAGCCTTCTGACGATCCACATGTCGGATTCCGTGGCCATGGACTCCAGTTCGACCATCCCCAGATTGCATTTGTTTCTGAAGTCTCGGTCGCGATCGAAGACGAACGCGACCCCTCCGCTCATTCCGGCCGCAAAATTCCGGCCGGTCGGGCCGAGGACCACGACAACGCCACCGGTCATGTATTCGCACCCGTGGTCTCCAACGCCCTCGACAACAGCTCTTGCGCCGCTGTTGCGCACGGCAAAACGCTCTCCGGCCACTCCTCGAAAGAAGGCTTCGCCCGAGGTCGCGCCGTACAGAACGGTGTTACCGATCAGAATATTGTCCTCTGGGACAAACCGGCTCTCTTGCATTGGTGCGACGACCAAACGGCCACCACACAGTCCCTTGCCGACGTAGTCGTTCGCGTCACCCTGCAGGGTGAACGTGATGCCCTTAGCCAGGAAAGCACCAAAGCTCTGGCCGGCCGATCCGGTGAATCGCACTCGAAGCGTGTCATCTACCAGACCGTGGGCACCAAAGCGCCGGGCGATTGCGCCGCTGAGCATAGCGCCAACAGCGCGATCGGTGTTTTCGATCTGAAGCCCGATTTCCTTCGCATAGCCGCCGTCAACGATGTCTCTCGAAAGGCGCAGGATTTCGTTGTCGATGTGGTCCGAGAGATCAAGCCGCTGCCCTTCCTTGCAGTGAAGGGAGACTTCGCCTGAAGGACCCGGTCGAGGTTTTGCCAAAATCGGCGAAAGGTCTAGCTTGTTGGTCTTCCAGTGGGACTGTTCCTTCGTCTTGACGTATTCGACGTGGCCAACCATTTCGTCCACGGTGCGAAACCCGAGTCGAGCCATGTATTCGCGAATCTCCTCCGCCACGAAGAGGAAGTAGTTGACCACGTGGTCGGGATTACCCTTGAACCGCTTTCTGAGCGATTCGTCTTGTGTCGCGATACCGACGGAGCACGTGTTGAGGTGGCACTTGCGCAGCATAATGCACCCTTCCACGATGAGTGCAGCCGTCGCAAAACCGAATTCATCGGCGCCCAACAGGGCACCGAGGACAACGTCACGCCCAGTACGAAAACCACCGTCAACCTGGACTCGAATCCGATCGCGCAGGTCGTTTTGGACCAAGACCTGTTGGGTTTCTGGCAGTCCGAGTTCCCAAGGCAAGCCGGCGTGCTTGATGCTCGAGATAGGCGACGCTCCGGTCCCACCGGAGCCTCCCGCAATGATCACAGCACCAGCCCGCGCTTTGGCCACACCGGCCGCAATCGTGCCCACTCCCACTTCGCTGACGAGCTTCACCGAAACCCGTGCTTCGGGGTTCACGGTGTAAAGGTCAGAGATGAGCTGCGCCAAGTCTTCGATTGAGTAAATATCGTGATGGGGAGGAGGAGAGATAAGCGTCACGCCTGGAGTCGAACAACGGACCCGAGCGATGCGTTCGCTGACCTTGTGGCCCGGTAGCTGGCCGCCCTCGCCGGGCTTGGCTCCCTGTGCCATCTTGATCTGAAGCTCGTCGGCGTTGACGAGGTACTCGCATGTGACCCCAAAGCGCCCCGATGCGACCTGCTTGATGGCGCTGCGTTTCGAGTCGCCGTTCTTCATCGGCTTGAAGCGTTCGGCCTCTTCGCCTCCCTCACCGGTGTTTGATTTGCCGCCCAGGCGGTTCATCGCGATCGCCAAGGTCGCATGAGCCTCGGCGCTAATCGAGCCGAAAGACATGGCGCCCGTACAGAACCGCTTGACGATTTCAGAGACGGGTTCGACCTCTTCGAGGGCAATCGGCGTCGCTTTCGAGTAGTCGAACTCGAGCATTCCGCGGATGGTTACTAGGCCGTCATCTTCGTTCGAGACAAGCTCGGAGTACTCGTTGTAGAGCGTCTTTGATCCGAGTCGGCAGCTCGCTTGCAGTTTCGCGATGGTACTCGGGTTCCACTTATGGCGTTCACCCCGGCGGCGCCATTGGTACTCACCCGAAATGGGCAGTAGGTCGCCGACGAGATCGAGGTCTTCAGAGAAGCCGCGCTCGTGCCGATTGAGCGCTTCTCGGCCGAGTTCCACCAGGCCGATTCCCTCTAAACGAGACGGTGTCCCAGTGAAATGCTCTTGGATCAGATCTTGATTCAGCCCGATGCACTCAAAAATCTGTGCACCACGGTAGGATGCAAGGGTTGAGATGCCCATTTTGGACATCACCTTCAACAGACCTTTGTTGACCGCCTTGGCGAAATTCTTCTGGGCATCCTGAACGGACCCGTCAATGTCTCCTGCTTCGACTAGCGAAGCGATGGTATCGAGTGCTAGATAGGGGTTTATCGCCGCTGCGCCATAGCCGATCAGCAGAGCAAACTGATGGACCTCACGGACCTCGGCGGTTTCGACGACCAGGCCACCTTCGAGACGAATCCCCTCGCGAACGAGCCGTTGGTGAACCGCGCTGACCGCTAAGAGAGCGGGAATTGGGCACGAATCAGGGCCCACCCCGCGGTCTGTAAGAATGAGAATGTTCCCGCCCTCGACGAAGGCTTCAACTGCTGCGTCGCACAGCGCTTCAACCGCTCCCTCGAGCCCTTCGGGCCCCGCGCTTACGGGGAAGTGCATTTCGAGGGTGATCGGATCGAACAGACCTTCCTTCAACTGCTTGAGTTTGGCCAACTCGGCGTTGGACAGCACCGGTCCCGACATTTCGAGTCGGTGACACTGCTCGGGCGTTTCCTCGAACGTGTTACCCCCGCCGCCGATTGCGGTGTGGAGGGTCATGACCATCGACTCTCTGATCGGATCAATCGGGGGGTTGGTGACCTGTGCAAACAGCTGATGGAAGTAGTTGAAGAGGCTGGGATCGCGCTCGCTCAGGACCGCCAACGGTGTGTCGTTACCCATCGAACCAGTCGGTTCGCTGCCCATTTGGGCCATCGGGGCGATGACGACCCGAATGTCTTCATCAGAGTAGCCAAAAGCGCGTTGCTGCTGGTTGAGATCCGAATCCTCGAACCGGACTGGATCGTCGACGCTCGGCAGGTCCGAGAGCCGGAAGACGTTCTTTGCCAACCAACGGTCGTAGCGGCGCCGTCGAGCAATTTCGCGCTTTACTTCCACATCGTCGATGATTCGGCCTTCGTCGGTATCGACGAGGAACATCCGGCCGGGCTGAAGTCTGCCCTTCGTTCTGATTCGGGAGGCGGGAACGTCGTACACACCTGTCTCTGATGCGAGCACCACGATATCGTCGTCCGTGACCAGATAGCGTGCGGGCCGCAGACCGTTCCTGTCGAGTGTGGCGCCAATCAGATGGCCGTCGGTGAATGCAATCGCTGCGGGACCGTCCCATGGCTCCATCAAACTCGAGGCATATCGGTAGAATGCCCTGCGCTCGACGTCCATCAGCATGTTGTTCTCCCAGGCTTCTGGGATCAGCAGCATCATCGCATGGGGTAAACTTCGGCCACCGAGATAGAGCAGCTCCAACATGTTGTCGAACTGAGCCGAGTCGCTTTTTCCGGGAACAATAATCGGCGAGAGCCGATCGATGTTTCCCCCGAAGAGGCCCGATCGCAACTGGTTCGTGCGGGCCGCCATCCAGTTCCGGTTGCCCTGAACGGTATTGATTTCGCCGTTGTGGCACATGAACCGAAATGGTTGGGCCAGGTCCCAGGTAGGAAATGTATTGGTCGAGAAACGAGAATGGACCAACGCCATAGCACTGGTCAGCTCGCTGTTAGAGAGATCTTGGTAGAAAGTCGGCAGCTGTTCCGGGAGCAGCAGGCCCTTGTACACCATCGTCTCAGAAGACAGGCTCGCGACGTGAAAACGACCGTCTGGGTCGAGTCCGCGTTCCGCCACGCGCAGCTCAGTGAGACGGCGGATGATGAAGAGCGTCCGGTCGAACGCGCTGGGAACGACGCGGCGGGCACCGATGAACACTTGTTTGATGGTTGGCAGCGATTGGCGTGCGATCGTCCCGCATTTGCTGGGATCGACAGGAACGTCGCGCCATGTGATGAGGCGCTGCCCTTGCTCCTGAATCGCCTCTTCGAAGACCGCCTGAATCTCGGCGACCAGCTTGGGGTCGTTTGGGAAAAACACCTGGCCGACGCCGTAGCGTCGCCTACGGGGCAGCTCGAACCCCAATCGGTTCGCTTCGAGCTCGAAGAACCCATGGGGAATCTGGATTTGGATCCCAGCACCATCACCTGTTTCTGGATCGCAACCACAAGCTGAGCGGTGGGTCATTCTGTGGAGAATCTCGAGACCGCTCTCGACAATTTGCCGAGACCGGTCCCCTTTCATGTGGACCACAAAACCGATACCGCACGAATCGTGCTCGGTCTGTGGCTCGTACATTCCCCACTTTTCTGGTCGGACCGTCATTGCGTTACGCGTTCTCCCATTTTTGTCTCTGGACACCTCGGAGGGGTGGTAAGGACCTCTCGGGCGAGGCAACGAGTTTAACGCATCGCGTCAAAAGTTGGAAGTGCCTCTGTAGCGGTTGTTTAAGCCTTGATTCCGCCTCGCCTTTTGCCTGAACAATTGGCGAGTCTATTCGGGAATGAGCTCTTCTTGGGCGTTCTCGTCGGGATGGCCTTCGTCGTGTTCGAGTTCGAGTCGCAACGGCTGGAATGCCTCATCGTCAATGAGCTTGAATCCCGTGATACGCTGAATCGTACCGATTCGTGGGATCCCGAGATCTTCCTCTGGAGCGAGGTCGAGTAGAGCCTGTGCAAAGTGTTCGAGACGTTCGGGCTCGATATCTGCGCGGGCAACGATGACATCTTGAGGAATTGTGCCGGTCGTAGCGATAAAAGTCAGTCGACCGATATCCGCTTCGGCGTGTGATCCGAGGACGGCACCATTGTAGGTGGCGACTGCATCGCACCGGTCTGCCAGAAGATCGCGGATGGCTTGAAGATGTTGGCCGCTCCAGTGCACCTCGCCCATGAACTGGTCCGGGTCGTAACCATTTCGGCGCAGGTGGGCCCGGGGCAGGAAGTATCCGGACGTTGAGTTCGGGTCTGTCAGGCAGAATCGCCTGCCTTCCAGATCGGGGAGCTCCAGGATGCCAGAGCCTTGGCGGGCCATTAACCAACCTTCGTAACTAGCGGCCCCGTCAAACTCCTTCACACTGAGTAGATGAAGACCGGGCTCGGCGGCCACAGTCCTCACATAGAGGAGCGGCGGAAGGGCTGCATAATCGAAGTCACCCGCAATGAGGCGTTCCCCGCATTCCGCATAGGTATCAGTCACGATGAACTCGACAGGCCGCTCGAGTGTATCCTCGAGGTAGATTCGCAAAGCTGCGACGTCATCGAGTAGCAGTGTGGGGTCCACATATGGCGGCCATCCAAAGCGGATGGGCGGTCCATCGAAAACGGGCCGTGCGTCTTCTAGCGCTACGTCCGATCCCGGACGTGTTGGAGTCGAGTCTGATCGCTCCTGGAACAAGCTCAGCGAAAGGGTCACACCCAGCACAACGGCCAACAGCGCGACGACTGACCATGCCACCCATTGGCGAGGCGGCGGGCTGGCAATGGGGACCGGCCTGCTCGAGACGCGCTTGGTAGATCCCTTCGGTGAAGCTACTACGGTCGGGACGTCCCCGGAGTCGTCGACTACCGGTAAGGGCGAGGGCGACGGCTGCCGCTCCTGGACCATGTCTCTGTCGATCGATTGCAGGGTTCGCTCAGTTGCTGCGTTTAGAGCTGCAAGTCTGTCGCGCAGCTCCCCGCCGCCGACCGTCTCTACAAAGCGTCTTACATGGTCGTGGCCGAGACCGAGGTTGAGTTCGTTGGCCACATCGTTGAGGGCGAGACGCATCTCATCCGCGGTCTGGAACCGAGCCTCACGGTCTCGCTCGAGGGCCTTGAGGAGAACCGGCTCGAGTTTGGATGGAAAATCTGGCCGTATCGAGGAGGGTAGCGGAACTTGACCCTCGGTGACCGCCGTGAGCATCTCCATCTCGCTCTTGCGTTTGAAGAGGCGTTGGGTGGTCGCCAATTCCCACAGCAAGATACCTAACGTGAAGATGTCCGAACGCCGGTCCAGTGGCTCGTTGAGACACTGTTCGGGCGACATATACGAGAATTTGCCCTTGAGGCTTCCAGTATAGGTCGCGTCGAGGCCTTCGGTTGCTTTTGCGATTCCGAAGTCGACCAGTTTGATGTGGCCGTCCAACGTAATCATTACGTTCTGAGGCGACACATCGCGGTGGACCAGACCAAGAGGTTGGCCTTCCAGGTCCCTAGCTTCGTGCATGGCGTGCAATCCACGGCATGCCTGGCGCAGCACCTCGACGACGACGTTCACGGGAAGCTGAAGCCCGGCTTCCCTTGCGAGTAGAAAAAGCTCTCGAGTGGTGAGACCTTCCAGATACTCCATGACCAAGAAATACTGGCCGTTGTCGTGTCCCAATTCGTGAATCTGTACGACGTTTCTGTGGTTCAGGCGGGCGACGATGCGCGCCTCCCTCAGGAACATGTCGAGGAACTTTTGCTGCTCGGCCAGGTGGGGCAAGATCCGCTTGATCACCACCTGCCGCTCTAGACCCGCAAGACCGCGTTCGCACGCCAGGAATATCTCGGCCATTCCTCCGACAGCGAGCCGGGTGACGAGCTGGTAGCGGCCGATCGTATCAGTAGCGGAGTTCAACTCAGCCTCAGTGGCAGTTTAGGGCACGGATCAGTTAATAGCGTATCGTAAACAGGGGGTGGCGCATAGATCGCAGTGATAACGAGTCGCGCAGCGGGGGCGGTAGGAAGTGGGGAAACTGCGCCTACTCGAAGGCGAGACACGTGTCGAAGAAGCTAATCGCCACGTCGTTCGCGAGGATCGTCGTGCAAATTCGGGTGCACAGTAGGCTATCAGTCTCGTCTTCGCAGCAGCTGTTTACTGCGTTGATGAACGGGATGGCACCTGGAACCCCAGGGCCGCAGGTGGCCGTTTCTGCGATGGTCGCAAAACAGGATGCGACATCCTCATCGGTCTCACCACCATCCGTTACGTCATCTTCACAGGCGCTCACACAGCCTCCGCATTCTGCCATGTCCTCGCCCGAGAAGCCGATGGTGGTCAATTGTGGCCCGAGCACGGGGGCGACGGTCGCGTTTTCAACTACGCAGTCGCCGGCGAACTGACAGAGGTCAGTGCATCCGCCGGTATCGCTTTCTTCGCACTCGACTACGATCACTGACTCGTATGTGGCCACGTCTTCGCTGCACACGACCTGTGTCGACTCGTCTGGTTCGACGAACGTCCAGTTTGGATTGTCAGACAGGCCCTTGGGATGAGATAGGAAGTAGTCGATAAACAGGTCGTTGACCTCACTCAGATAGACGTGCCCAAGGTCTTGGCCGGCGCAGTAAATCTGATGAATCCCTTCTTCGGCTTCCCAGAACGCTGAGGCAACCGCCGCCTGTTCTACGAAGTTTACCGCCGGCACCTCGGTGGTACCGTTGGCCGTACCTGACCATTCGTCGTTATCCCCACCCCAGGTCACAACCACCGCCATTGGACCCAAGTCCGGGACCGGGTCCGGAGAGGTCAGGTCAAACATGCCCGATGCGGCGATTCCACCCGCCAACAACTCGGAACGGCGCTGCAGAACGTGATTTACCATGATCCCGCCAGCTGACTGGCCAACGATGTAAATGCGGTTTGCGTCCACTTCGTAGTGGGATGCCAAACAGGCTATCGCGCTGTCAAAGAACGCGAGGTCTGGATTTGGCAGGTTCTCATCACCTGATTCTCGCAAACCGTCCCACACCGGCCAGATCTCGCCGTTGGCGTTGCCGTCTAGACCCAGCTGGATGAAGCCGGCACCCACGAAGTCTTGCAATTGGTAACCGTCGTACGCGGTTTGGCCGGTGCCATCGGTACCGTGGAAGGACACCAGCAGGGGTCGCGGTCCGGTAAACGCATCACTGGGCAGGTGGAGCAAGAAGGAGCGTTCTTGGCTGTCGGCTTCGAAGTTACCGTTCTGGCCTTCCTGCGGGGCATTCGACTGGTACTCGGGTGGACACTCGGCGTTGGGCGCTCCGGCCGGAAGGGCCTCTGGCGGAACCCGCACGAGTGGATCCGTCGACTCGGCCGTGTCCGCCCCATCCGTCGTAGACGTATCTGCGTCCTGTCGGCCTAGCTCTGTGATGTCCTCTGCGACGACATCCGCATCACTCACTGCCGCATCGCCGTCATTCGAGTCACTGTCACTGCTACACGCGACCATCGTTCCTAGGGCCAAACATAGGACAAAGAGCACCTGGTACTTCATTTCGATCTCCAGATTGTGTTGTTAGACGGCCGCATGGAAGGCCATCGGAAACAGAGGGTCAGGACGAAAAGCCTACGACGTGCACCACACTCGTGGTTCCCGAACCACCGATATTCAGTGTCGCCACTCGGCGCGCGCCGGGAACTTGGTAGTCCCCAGCTTGATCGGTAGTCAAGAGGTATGCATCGAGGAGCTGGCGCGTGCCAGTGGCCCCGACCGGATGGCCTGCGCCGATCAAACCGCCACTCGGATTGATTGGACAACTGCCGCCGATTGCGATCACACCCTCTTCGACGGCCTTCCAGCTCTCGCCCGGTGCCGTGAGTCCAAAGTGGTCGATCGCCATGTATTCCGAGGTCGTAAAACAGTCATGAGTCTCGATTGCGTCGATCGACTCGACCCCCGCGAGGCCGGCCCGGTTAAATGCGTCGAGAATGGCTTGCCGAGTATGGGGCAGCACGTAGTCATGGTCACGGCTCTCAGCGACCTTCTCGTCGAAGATGATCGGCGCCGTTTTGTGACCCCAGCCCAGAACTTGAGGAATTGAGTCCACAGATGAGCCGGTTCGAGCGGCGTACTTCTGCGCAAAGGCCTCAGAAGCTAGGATTACACAAGCCGCGCCGTCGGTCACTTGAGAGCAGTCGGTCAGCTTGATTCTGCCGCCGATGTTCGGATTGTCCTTGCCGCTGTAGCAAGCATGATCGTAGCTCATGAACCAATTGCGTGTTTGTGCACTCGGGTTCAGTTTGGCGTTCTCGTAATTGATCGCCGAAATCCCGGCCAGATGCTCGTCCTTGAGGCCGTAGCGACGCTCGTACTCGTCGCCGAGCCGGCCGAAGAGCTTCGGGAAGGGGAAGTCTACGCCTTTCGCTTCTCTCTCGTACCAAGCGGCCGTACCGAGATAGTCACCACCGATCTTCGAGTTAACCGTTTTCATCTGCTCGACGCCCAAGACCATGGCGACGTCGTAGCGTCCGGCTTCGATTTCGGCCGCTGCGCAGAGCGCTGCGATCGATCCGGAAGCGCATGCTGCCTCGTGCCTGGAAGTCGGGAGACCCCTAAACGCCGGGTCGATGTCGACCACGAAGGCGCCGAGATGGCCCTGCATGCAGTAGAGTTCGCCTGCGAAGTTGCCAACGTGGGCGACATCAATGTCCTCAGGAGCGACGCGAGTGGCCTGAAGAGCACCCACAGCAGCTTCCCTCATGAGAGCCATGATGTGCTTGCCCTCTTTCTGCCAATTCCGTGCGAAGTCGGTCTGATATCCGCCGAGTATATAAACTGGAGCTTTGCTTGCCATTTGTATTTCCCGTGTCTTGGCTCGTCAGCGATTAATGAAGTAGCGCCCGATGTTGGTTCGGCGATCGGCGAATAGCTTGTCGCCTTGGCCGAGATTCGTCACACAAGCTGGGACCGACAGATCGAGAGCATTTAGGGCTTCGATCGTCCGGTCGCGGCCAAACAGGTCCACCAAAACGCTGGCAGGAGCCCAGTTGAATCCGTATCCCATGATCAGATCGACGTCGATTGGCTTCGCGACCACCTGGTCGTCGCCCACACGGTTCAACGCGTAGCTGACGTACCCGAGAACCACTCGCCGAGCGAGGTCGGCATCAGCTCCTTCAGCCGCCAGAAAACAGGCCGCTGCGTCTTCGTATTTCCCAAGCCGATGAAGCGCTTTGACCTCTTCGACGAATGCAATGGGTGTAGCGGCTTCGAGCGGTTTGTAGGTGCAAGTCGAAGGATCGAGGACCTCGGCTGCCCGTTCGCCGTTAGCGTCCTTGATGGTCCTGTAGAAACCACCTGTGCTCGGTGTCTTGTTTCCGAGGTGTCCTTTCTTGAGCAACTCATTCATGTACTCGGGCATTGCGAAAAATGCGTGGGCCTCATCGTTCGTGTTCTCGAAGACGTTGTCGACGATAGCCTTGTGGACATCCCAGCCCACCAAATCGATCGTCGCCAGGGGCGGCATGGCTCGACCCGTGTACGGCCCGATTAGGTAGTCGATCTTGGCGACACCGTGCTCAGCGGCGAGCTGCGTGCACTCGTTGAGGACTTTGAAGCCCACCAGATTGCCCGCAAAGGCTGGCTTGTCGCGACACTCGATAACCACTCGGCCCAAACGCCGCTCGGCGAACTTCCTGACCGAGTTGAACAGCTCTTTGTCGGTCTTCGACGACGGAATCATCTCAGTGCCGACGATCACGTTTGGCGGATTAAACAGGTGGAGCCCCATGAAATGGCGTCCAAAGTCGTCACTGCGGCCTTCGATCATCGCGTCCATCGACAGGCCGCTCGAAACCGTGGCCACGACCGAACCCTTCTTTCGGTGTTCGTCGACCTGCTTGAAGTAGTGTTGTTTGATGTCGAGACGTTCAGCGACAGCTTCGAGAATCAGGTCGGCGTCTTGGAGCGACGTCGCCATGTCCTCTTCATAGGTACCGAGGGTAATTCGGTCGCCTATCACCTCTGCTCTGACCGCGGACTTTGCCGATGCGAGGCCTTGCTCAGCCTTCTCGATCGTCCGGGCCAGCATTGCCACTTCGTATCCACGACCGGCGAATAGTGCGGCAGCACCGGCACCCATTGTGCCATTGGCTCCGAGCACCACGACTTTTTTGATTTCATTCATTCGTTTTCCCTCGACCTTAAGAGGCTGGCCATAATGAACGAGGCCGTTTTTTAGTTCAAGCGCCCAATGAATGAGCGCTCATTCAGATAACTGGAGAAATTAGTCCATTGAGTTCTATCAATTTGAACCGACACAACAAACCTCTACCCCGACGAAACGAGGACGCTGGTTTCATATCCGCGCAAAGCGAATGAAAGCCCCTCTGTGTCTAGCAATTCCCGCGATAGCGCGCGGGAAATTCCGGTTCGATTGTCCGAGAAATTGACGGTTTGCGCGGGTTCGAGATCCAACGCTTGGCCAAGGGTCCGCTTCTCGGGAAAATTCGCACAGGGGATCGTCTCGATGAGCCGTCCCTGAATTGAGTCGAGTTGATTGTTCACCAGGACCAGAACACGCTGATCTCCGCAGCGATTCGAGTAGGCCAAAACTGGTGCTGAATCGTCGGATGCGTAGAGAGCGAAGTGTTGCACCCCGGCAAAGAGATCTCGGGATCGCAGCAGCGGCTCGATTTCGCGTTCGTGCCGTTCGATCAGCGGGGCATTTGGCTTCTCGTCCATATAGGCTTTGGGGTACTCCATGCCGTATTTCTCTGTGAACCCCTCGACCTGCCCGTGTGCGAACATTGGAAGGCCGGGCATGGTGACCATCATGGTTGCCACCGCGAAGTACTTATCTTCCGATCCGAACTGCGCTATCGCCGTGTCTTCATCGGGATTGCTCATGAAGTTGACGTAGCGTCTCATCACTTCGGGATCGTAGGCGAGAATCTCCGCCATGTAGCGTTGGTACTCGACGTTTTTCTCGCCTTTCAACATGTTCATGAAGGCGCTGTTGTAGACCCTGTGCATGCCGAGTTTTCGCACAAAGTAGGATTCCGTGAGCCAAAACGCCTCAGCGAGCAGCAAGGTGTCGGGTGCCTTCGACGCGACCTCGTCGACCACGCTTCGCCAGAAGTCGATCGGCATCTTTTCGGCGAACGACTCGAGGGGCTCGCCATAGGCTGCTCGTGAGGGAATATCCCCCCCGGTACCCGGTGCCGGGAACCAGAGTCGTTGGAAGTGCTGCCGAGTCAGCGTCATAGCCGCATCAAAGCGAATGATGGGAAAGCGCGCCGCGATCTCTAGAATCGTCTCGACGACAGCATCTCTTACGTGTTGGGAACGATAGTTCAATTGGGCGGTATCGTTCCACGGCATGTTTGTACCGTCGTTTCCGTGGTAGAGGTAGCGGACTTCACCGGTTTCTGCGTTGCGTCTCTTGAAGACCACCGCAGCGTCGCTGTGATTCCAATAGCCGTCCTCCAATTGAATCTCGACAGACTCATCCGAACTGAGGTTGGGACCGTTGAAGGAGTAACCGGGAAAGGGTGGATCCGCGCACTGGATGAACCGATCTGGATGTTCCATGACCCATGACGAGTCGATGGCAGTGTGATTGGGGACCATATCGGCTGCGAGCCGAATACCGCGCTCCCCGGCTCGCCATTTCAGTCTTTCGAGGGCCGGTTCTCCCCCCAACCGCTCGGCAATCTGGTGTTCGTAGATGCTGTACGCGGAGGCCTCGGCTTCTGGATTGCCCATGTGGCGTTTGATGGTCTGGGAGGCCTGCGAGCGCTCCCACACACCGATCAACCAGAGCCCTGTGAAGCCCCATTGTGCGAGCTGGTCGAGCGCCTCGTCTGGGATCTCGTCGAGGCGACGAATTGGGCGCCCGTGGTGCTTGGTGAGCTGATCGAGCCAGACCAGGGCATTCTTCGCTACGATCACAACCTCGGGCATCCAGTCCCGGTCATTGGAAAACGCGGCCTCGTCGCCCGGGTAGAAGACCGGTCCCGGGGCCTGGGGTTCATCGCTCGGCGGACCAGGTGGCAGACGAGGAACCTCCTCTTTTAGGAAGTCTCCAGCTCGTAGCACCTCGTCGAGGACGTCGGGCGGAAGCACGTCCGCCCAGTTCGAGACGATCACTTCGATTTGGCTCAGCAGGTCCCCAGCGAGGCTCGGCTCCGCGAGCAGGTCCATGATGTGTCGATTGGGCCTGGCTGCGAGGTGCATGCCCTCGAGGTCGCTCCGCACCTCATCGTTGAGCGCATCGATCTTGGGTTGGGCGACCTCGTCGCGCCAAAGGACCTTACACGGGTCACCCGCTGGATTGTGCAGTAGGGCCGTATGCAGCAAGAAACTGCCAATCGGCTTTGCACCTCTCAACCGCTTGGGGAGCTGCTCGGTCAGTCGCGACTCGAGCTCGGCCGGCTGGTGGGGATGTTCGGCGACGAATGCAGACGAGACAGCAGTTAGGGCCTCGGTTACGGCTCCCAAGGCTCTCAGAAAGCCGGACGTGACGCCGAGGCGTGCGCACGCGTCAGCGATTTCGCCCTCAGAGAGGCGGTACACATCAAGCTGGTCGGATTCATCCTTCGAGAGCAACTGGCGCGCTGCGCTTGGGGTCGAGAGCAGTCTCACTGCGAACCTCCTTCAGTCGGGGCGCAATGTAGCCGTTCTCGTTGCTTTGGTCTACCGAGTCGCGCGCGGGTGGTGGCGATTCTGAACGGGCGGAACATGGCTCCCTTGCCATGCTTCTAGACTAGCTGGAGGTCGTCGGGCTCTAGTCAGGCAATCCGTCCCGCAAATATGCATCATCGTCGTTGGCTGTAGCTTCGAAGCTCGGATCGTCTGTGTCGGTGATATCGATCGTCCCCACCATCCAGGCCTTCCCTTCCTCGAGCCCTTCTGAAGAGTCGCTCCGTGTGAATCGGAACGTTGCCCGCTCATTCCCATTCAGGAAGACCGCGATCTGGGGGAAGGTCGGTCCCCAGTCGTGGTCTTCCAAATGGAGGACCGCCACAGTGTAAAACCCTGGTGCCGGTTCATCCGTGTAGCAGACCTCTTCTCGAATACCGACTTCGACAAACTGCCCGTCGTTTGTTGGGCCGACCTCCCCCCATTCGGGCTTGGGAGAGAGCCAATGGCAGTCGGTGAGACCACCATATCCAGTGTGTCCCGACACGACGTGGAGGTCGACGTCTTGATCGGAGTCGTGCGGCGATGGGTTGGCTGCAGCCGTGGGCCAAGTCAGACGGACGCAGAACGTTGCGTGAGTTTCGCAAACCCCCAGTAGATCGCCATCTGTGGTATCCATCGAATCATCGACTTCGTCGCCAACGTCGGCGAGGTCAGTGCTGTCCACTTCGGCTGTGTCCGGTGAGTCGTCAGCCGCGTCACTGATTGCATCCGTTTCGGTGTCTACGGACTCGTCCAGCCGACTGTCCTCCCCTACGTCCTCGAGAGCCGTTTCGTCATCGGGCGCCGAGTCCAGGCGGCGGTCTTCCTGTACGTCCTCGGGGGCCGCCTCATCATGTGGCGCCAAGTCCATACCCGTTTCCTCTCGGCTGTCGTGCGAGTTGTCTATCAGCGAGTCGCCGATCTCTTCAGCGTCGTCTTGAGCGTCTGCGTGGGATGAATTGGTCACGGGGCTCGTGGTTCCGTCGGGGCATGAAATGGTGGAAGTACCGTCCCCGTTGTCCCGGACCGAACAATTCTCTGTCGTGGACTCCGAAGAACAGGCGACCAGCGCGGCCACAATGGGAACGATAAATAGATGCCTCACGTGATTCTCCTTGACGAGTCGGTACCGCCGGATCGGGTTGAGGGTTCGAGTTCGCGTGGGATGGGGACGCCTCAGCATAGCATGCGGCCTTTCCGGCAGCAACTCGAGAATGGTCGATTCGGGGACGCGTCGTGGCTGGGCGACCGGTTCATGTCGCGGGTTTCCGCGTAGAACAGCTTGCAAATGCTGAACTGATGTGCAGGATAGAAGCTTGCGCCCTAGCATGCTAGACAGGGTACTGAGAGTTCATTGCTTCAAATAGCGGCACATGAGGTGCCGAGTTGCCTCGCAAGTAGGTCTCGATGCAACAGACGATACAGGACGTTCACCTCCACCTAACCACACGTGAACGCTATCTAAATTACGCTTTGAGCGTAATTACGGCTCGTGCTCTGCCCGATGTCCGGGATGGGCTCAAGCCGGTGCAGCGGCGCATCCTCTACGCGATGTACCACAACCTGCATTTGACGGCTGATTCCAAGCACAAGAAGAGCGCAGCGGTGGTTGGCGAGGTGATGGCGAAGTACCACCCTCACGGTGATCAGTCGATTTACGACGCACTCGTGCGAATGGCGCAGGATTTCTCCCTTCGTTATCCGTTGGTGGACGGCCAGGGTAATTTCGGGTCACTCGACGGCGATCGGGCGGCTGCAATGCGGTATACCGAGACCAAGCTGCGCCATCTGGCCGGTGAGCTGCTCAGCGAGCTAAAGAAACAAACCGTCGACTTCAGAGCCAACTACGACGGCACGCTCTTCGAACCGATTACGCTACCTGCCCAGGTCCCGAACCTTCTGATCAACGGCGCATCCGGCATCGCGGTCGGCATGGCCACGAACATACCACCCCACAACCTCAGGGAGGTGGTGGGCTCTCTGATCGCGCTTATAACCGACCCCGAACTCTCGCTGGAACAGATCGTAAAAGAGCACGTTCTCGGACCTGACTTCCCCACCGGTGGCGAGTTATTGACGAGCCCAGAAGACATGCTCGAGATGTACCGGACGGGCCGGGGGCCGGTCGAAGTTCGAGGAGAGTACCAGCTCGAATCTGAAGGTCGGGCCCGCAGAGTGGTGATCACGTCGATCCCGTACGGGGTCAACAAGTCGAATTTGGTTGCCGAAATCGCCGACCACATTCGAGACGGGAAGCTGCCCCAGATCGTCGACGTTCGGGACGAGAGTACGGACGAAATCCGAATCGTTCTGGACATGAAGCGCAGCGCTGATCCCGAGGCCGCGATGGCCTACCTCTACAAGCGGACCTCGCTTCAGAACCGGTTCAATGTCAATCTCACAGCGCTTTGCCCAACCGATAACCCCGAAGTCTGTCAGCCGCAGAGGCTGGGCCTCAAAGAGGTTCTGGTCGCGTTCCTGGACTTCAGGTACGAGGTCACCCGACGGCGTCTAGAGTACGATCTGGCCCAGCTCGAGAAACGAATCCACCTGCTGATGGCCTTTGCCATTCTCTTCAATGCGTTGGATGAAGCCATCAAACTGATCCGAGAGAGCGATGGAAAGGCGGACGCTCGATCTCGGCTGATGGAACGCTTCGATTTCGATCATGATCAGGCGGAGGCCATCCTCGAGACGAAGCTCTATCGACTGGCCAAGCTCGAGATCAACGCGATTCGAGCTGAACTTGCGGAAAAACAGGAAGCGGCCGCTGATATTCGGACGACCCTAGCCTCTGACCGGCTGCTCAAGGACCTGGTCAGGTCGGAGCTCGAGAACATCGTCGATGCGTATGGCGACAACCGCCGCACGAAGGTAGTCGGACCGGTCGAGCAACGTGAGTACACGGCCGAACACTATCTGGTCGCCGAGGAGACCTTTGTGATCGTGACTCGCCAGGGACGGATCAAGAGGCAAAAGAGCTACTCGGACGTCTCGACAATCCGGGTAAAAGATGACGACCAGGTGGGCTGGCTAATGCCGGCGTCGACACTGGAGTCGCTGATTCTTCTGACCGATCGAGGCAAAGCCTACACCGTTCGGATCGCCGACCTTACTCAGACAACGGGATATGGCGAACCCGTGCAGACGCGCTTTGATTTCTCGGACGGGGAACACATCGTCGGAGCGATTTGTACCGACCCGCGCTGTCTTCCTGAGCATATCGAGCGGGTCGAAGAAGCTGAGGAGGTCCCCGAAGGCCCGACTCAGGGTTCCCTTATTGACCTGTCCCCCTCGCCGATTACGGTTCCGGCCTTTGGGCCTGGGGAAGTCGAAGCGCTCGTCGCCGCGGAACCTGTTTCAGAGCAGACGGCCCAACCCGAGGAGCCTCCAGCTGACGGAGGTGAGGCTGAAGCGGCTGCCGATCCAACTGCCGAGGCCGGCAGCGAATCGGGCGAAGGGGAGACCGTTCGAGAACTTCCACCTGGTCCCTACGGGGTCGCCTTTTCGAAGGGTGGTAAGTGCCTTCGGTTCTCACTCGAATCCTATCGCGAAGCATCCAACCGCAACGGTCGAATCTTCATGCGACTGGACCGCAAGATGGCGATCGATGGCGTGGTCGGCGTGGTCATGAGTGACAATACAGAAACCGTCTCGTTGGCGTCGCGCAACGGCCACTATCTGCTGTTCGATGTCGGCGAAATCAAAGTGTTGTCCGGTGCTGGCAAAGGCGTAATGGCCATCAAGCTGAAGCGGAACGATTTCGTGCTCGGATTCTGTCTGACGAAAGACAAGATGGATGGGCTGCACGTCGAAACCAGTCGAGGCCGCGAAGAGGTTCTGAGGCCGAACAAGTACCGGATCACTCGGCGTGGTGGCAAAGGCAGGGAACTCATCCGAGTTGGCTATTTTGCCAAAGCGCTCACGAAACCGCAGATCATCGAGCTACCCAAGGCGGAAGAAATCGAGGTCTTAGAGCTTACGCCTCCGACTGAGGAAGAGCTCGTCGCTCTGGAGGCCCTTCGAAAGGCCGAAGAGGCCGAGGAGAACGCGGGCGAGGGAAGCGAGCTACTGGATGTAGACAGGTCCGAGGACTCAGAGCAAACTGGAGAAACTGACAAAGACCAGGGACACCTCTTTGAAAAAGAGTGAGCCGTCGGCGTAATCAGGGACGAAAGTCGACACCATGACGCAGAGCTACGACGCATCACAAATCAAGGTCCTCAAAGGGCTCGAACCAGTCCGGCGACGGCCTGCGATGTATATCGGAAGCACCGACGACATCGGTCTACATCACCTTGTCTGGGAGATTGTAGACAACGCCGTCGATGAGGCGATCAACGGATTCGCCAGCTTCATCGAAGTCACTCTACATGAGGACGGCGAATCGATGACTGTCACCGACAACGGTCGTGGCATTCCCGTCGGTACCCACGCCGAAGAAGGGCGTAGCGCTCTCGAGGTCATTCTCACCACTCTGCACGCCGGCGGGAAGTTCGAGCAAGGTAACTACATGCAATCCGGTGGACTCCACGGGGTCGGAAGCTCGGTTGTAAACGCCTTGTCCGTTCAGATGATCGCAACGATCAAGCGCGACGGCATCAAGTATGAACAGCGCTACCGGCGCGGAAAACCCACTACCGAACTGAAGCAGCTCGGCCCCGCCACGGGGCGCGGAACCAGCATCTTCTTCAGACCGGACGATAAAATCTTCGAGAATGTGGTCTTCGATGCCGAGATGATTCGGGAACGCCTGGAGATCAAAGCATTTCTTCAGAGTGGGTTGCGCACGGTCTTCAAAGACGAAACCACCAAAACGCGCTACGAATACAAGCACGAGGGCGGCATCGCAGACTATCTCGGCGTCTTGGTTCAACGCTCGGGTAATGTCCCCGTCCATCCCGAGGCGCTGCGCTTCTCGACCGAAAACGGCGAAGCCGACGGGACCCGAATCGACGTCGCTCTGTGCTGGACGGAGCAGACCCATGAGACCATCCGCAGCTTCGCGAACGGCATACCGACCGGCGACGGTGGTGCCCACGAAGCGGGTTTTCGGGATGGCGTCGCTGAGGGAATTCTCGGTTATTTGAAGGCTCACGACGCGATCCCGCGTGGGGTCGAGATAAAACGGGGCGACATCCGTGAGGGACTCGTCGGCGTAGTGAATGTCTTCCTCTACGACCCGCAGTTTCAGGGGCAGACCAAGAACCGGCTGAACAACCCCGAGGTGAGGTCGCAGCTTTCCGGCATGGTGCGCACCAATATCGAGCGCTACATGCACCAGAATCAGTCGACCGGTAACGCAGTCGCGATGCGAATCATACAGGCGTCGCGAGCGCGTGCAGCGTCGCGGAGCGCCGCCAAAGCCGTACGCAGAAAGCGCCCTCTGTCCAAGCGGCTCAATCTCCCGGGGAAGCTGGCGGATTGTTCTTCAACCGATCCGGCCGAGACGGAGCTGTTCATTGTAGAGGGTGATTCCGCGGGTGGCTCGGCTAAACAAGCGCGCGATCGACGGACTCAGGCTATCCTTCCCCTGCGCGGCAAGGTGCTAAATTGCGAGCAGGCCTCGACCGAGAAAGTCCTGAAGAACAAGGAGCTGAACGACATCGTCTCTGCTCTTGGCTGCGGAATCGGCAAACACTTCAACGAAGAGAATGTACGCTACGGACGAATCGTCCTCCTCATGGATGCGGACTCCGATGGGCACCACATCTCGACTCTCCTTCTGACCTTCTTGTATCGATACCTGAAGCCGTTGATCGACGCCGGGTACGTCTACCTTGCCCAACCGCCACTATATCGAGTGGATGTCGGAAAAGAGACCCACTGGGCCCTCGATGATCGAGAGCGCGACCGAATCGTGGCTAAGGCGAAGAAAAAGCGAAGCACAATCAAGCCGGTCATTCAACGCTTCAAGGGTCTGGGGGAAATGATGCCCAAGACCCTGTTCGAAACGACTCTTGATCCCGAGAAGCGGCGCCTGCTTCGGGTCGTCATTCCCCCCGATGAACAGATTGAAACCGAAAAGACCATCGGGGGTCTGATGGGCAAAGACGCCTCAATCCGGTTTCGGTTCATCATGGAAAATGCGACTGAAGCCGACGCGTTGGACGTTTAGACCCCGCCATTCCTAAAGCTAAGCTCTTTACAATCACCTCTTTCGGCGCGACAACAACTGCAACAGCGATTGATGAGGGACAATATGAAACGACTATCTCTATGCCTGGCGGCGCTCGCCATCGCAGCGTGCGGTGATGACGAAACCGCTGACACCGCCGATACCAGTTCAGAACCACAGGCTTGTGCGATCACGCTCTCGGCAAGCGACGACGACCAAAGCGCGGTACAGCGTGCGTTCATCGAGGCCGAGGCCAATAGCGTCATCTGCTTCGAGGAAGGCGACTATGCGTTCACAGACGAGTTGTCGATTACGACTCGCGGCATCACTCTCAGGGGCCTGGGAAGTGGACCGACCCTGGACTTCGTAGATCAGGAGAGCGGTGCCAGCGGAATCAGCGTGACCGGAGACGACTTCACAGTCGAGAATTTGACGATCCTCAACACCCCTGGCGACAGCGTCCTTGTCCAGGGCGCAACTAACGTCGTGTTTCGAAATCTGAGCGTGAGTTGGGATGCCGGCTCCGTGGTGGAGAACGGTGCATACGCGGTCTATCCTGTTCAATGCACAAACGTCTTGGTTGAAGATTGCGATGTATCCGGCGCCTCTGACGCAGGTATCTACGTGGGGCAATCGGACAACATCATCGTCCGAAACAACATCGTCTACGGCAACGTCGCCGGGATTGAGATCGAGAACTCAACCAACGCTGAGGTCTACGGCAACCACACCTACGACAACACCGCTGGCATCCTGGTATTCAACCTCCCGAACCTGCCAGTTATGGATGGACGTACCACCCGGGTCTACGACAACACGATCGAGGAGAACAACCGCGCCAACTTCGCGCTGGCGGGCAACATTGTTGCTGCCGTGCCCAATGGAATTGGCGCACTGGTTCTGGCAGCTGACGAGATCGAATTTCACGGTAACGCGATCACCGATAACAACGCCGGCGGCATCGTCGTAGTCGGCTGGGATACCTTCGCCCTTCTCAACGGAGGAGACTCGGCAGAGGACCCCAACCACGACAAGTTCTCAGAGACGATTTGGATCCACGACAATACCTATAGTGGCAACGGCGGATCGCCCACAGGCACGCTGGCCCTGTTGTTTCCGGAACTCGCTGACGTCGTTTGGGACGACTTTGTGGACGCCGACAAGGACAATTCTGACGGGTCCCTCTCTCTGTGCGTTCGGGAGGAGAGCGCGACGTTTCTGAATGTCAACGGACCGTCCGGATTCGAGGAACCAGACACCGATGTGAGTGACCACTTGTGCGAACACGACTCCCTAGATCCGGTCGAGCTGTCGCTCTAGCGGCGTGCCTGCTTATCTCGTGTGGCTCGGAAGCGACCAATGAAGGGACCGCCGAATTCACGCACTGGAGCTTGGTGCCCCTAGGCCAACCGCTGATTCCGGCGGACAACGCTCAGAATCCGGCTAAAATTGAGCTGGGCAGCCTGCTCTTTCACGATCCGCTTCTGTCGCGCGACAGCGAAGTTGCGTGCGTCACATGTCACAGCCAGTACTGGGGGCTATCAGACGGACTCGAGCTCTCGGTTGGGCTCGACGGAGTTGGTCCTGCCGGCCTTGGACGGACCGGACCCAACATCACCCGCCGCAACTCGCCAACACATTGGAACGTCGGGTTTCGTGAGAGCCTGTTTTGGGATGGGCGGTCACCCAGCCTCGAAGACCAAGCACTGGCGCCCCTATTGGACCCGGGCGAGATGGGTAAGGACCCGGCCACAGTCGTCGCGGAGCTGGCGGAAATCCCAGAGTACGTCGAGCTCTTCGAGGCCGCCTTCCCCGAGATGCCCGAGCCGCTGACCGTCGCAACCATGGCGATGGCCATCGCCTCGTTCGAGCGGACCTTGTTGTCAAACGACGCACCTTACGATCAGTACGCCGCGGGTGACTACAACGCCATGTCGGCTTCTGAAGTCCGGGGCATGAACCTGGTCGGAGAGCTCGGTTGCCATAGCTGTCACTCCCCCCCGAGGTTCGAGGCCGACTTATTCGCTTCTTCGGGGATTCCTGACCTGTCGGATGCGACCGATCTGGGCCGAGCAGAGGTCTCTTCTGACCCAGACGACGAGGGGCATTTCCGCGTCCCCAGCCTGCGCAATCTTCGTGAGACCGGCCCCTACTTTCACAATGGGTCGGTGGAGCAGCTCGACGAGGCCGTTTCGCATGAAGTTTCGCAGCATGGAGTGCGCTCTGTGAACGATGTCGAACTGGAGGATCTGGTTGCATTCTTGAGCAAGTCGCTGATGGACCGAAGCGCCGATCCAGCTCGTCCAGAGACGGTGCCCAGTGGGCTTCCGGTTCCTCTCGACGGCTTTCGGATAGTGAGGTAGCACGCAATGATGGCCAGACTTCTAAAACGCAACCCGACCCGTCTTTGGGGCTTCTTTGTCGTTGTTTCGCTGATTGTCGTGGGGCAGACGGCCTGTGGCGATAACGAATCCGAGGTCGACGAATCCGAGGACACCGAGGACACGGCTGGACTTCCATACGACACGCTATCTGAGTATGGCCTCTTCGAGGGAAACGGGGCCTCTCAAATTCCGGCGGACGGTGTCTATCCGTACGAAGTCGCTGTTCCACTCTTCACAGATTACGCTGGCAAGGGGCGTTTCTTCTACTTGCCGGAAGGAACGCAAATCGGGTTCTCCGAAGATGAAAGTTGGGAGTTCCCCATCGGCGCGATCCTCATCAAGACCTTCGGCTATGCGGCGGACCTACGCGACGCGACCGAGAACATCCGATTGATCGAGACACGGCTGCTGATCCACGAGGAAAGTGGATGGACACCCCACACGTACATATGGAACGACGAGCAGACCGAAGCCTATCGTGAGGTCATCGGCGCGACGGTCGACACCAGTTGGATTGACTCAGAAGGCGCCGAACAAGACCTCGCCTATCGAGTACCCAATACGAACCAATGTCACCGCTGCCACGGAGAGCCGGGGGTGGCCGGGCTTCTGGGACCCCACACGAGACAGCTGAATACGGCGGGTAGCGACGGCGAAACGATCGAGAACCAGATCGACTATTGGGCCGACCTTGGACTCCTCGACGAAGCGGTTGTTGCGGAGGACCTTCCGGCGTTTCCGGCGACGGACGATGAAAGCGCGTCGGTTGAAGAGCGCGTACGAGCCTATATGGACTCAAATTGTTCCCACTGTCATCAAGACGGGGGCGCGGCTGGTCAGTCCGGCCTGCTCCTAAACTGGCACATTACGGATCCCACCTCGCTCGGCGTTTGTAGGCTTCCGTTCGCCGGTGGTGCCGGGACGGGCGGTCGGCTGTACGATGTGGTGCCTGGCGAGCCCGACGAGTCGGTGATGATGTACCGAGTCGAATCGACCGACCCCGATATCAAAATGCCCGAGCTTCCGGGCCAGCTCTTGGATCCGACCGCTCTCGAGCTCGTGCGGCTGTGGATTGAGGGAATGGAACCGACCGGCTGCGACTGAACGACTAGCCGCGGAGCAGGGGCATTGTCATGCAGCGCGCCCCGCCTCGCCCCCTCGAGAGTTCGGAACCGCCCAGCGGGATTGCCACTCGATGTTTGTGGTCTAGCCCCTGCCTCAGATACAGTCGACTGTTTGCGCAGAATCGATCGACGTCGACGATTTCGAAACCGTGAGCCGCAAGCTCATCGAGACTTCTTCGATTGCGTTGGTAGGTCACGACCACACCGGGTGCCAGTGCGAACAGGTTGGCCCCATCGGTCCACTGCTCGCGTTTGGAGCTGAGGGCGTTGGGGGCCTGGCCGACAAACACCGCTTCGGGATCGACCCACTGCGAAGGCTCTGGCGAGAGCGGTGGTGTCGGACCACCGCAGAAGATCGGGGACATGGTCATGCCCAGTTCATCTTTCAAGAGCTGACTAATGGACGAGGTCCTCTTCGCCTCGAGATCATCCACGGTCCGGCATTGATCGTCGTCAAAGTCGTCGGGACTCAGCGAGTAGTAGGTCAGTTGACCGTAGGCCCCTTCTTCGATGAAGGGTCCAAAGACCATCGCCTCGAAGTCGGGGCCATTCTGGTCGGCGAAGGTGAAGATGGTGTCCAAGTGCATCGCAGAGCGGGTGTGCACGAGCTTGACGACGATAATCCGATCAACGGGTGGGTCGGGCAGACTCCACAGCAGGCGCGCCGCCTCTATGGCGCCCTCGACGGTGGTCCTTTCACCCGCCCCGATAATCAGTGACCGGTTGCCGAGGTGGATGATGTCGCCACCCTCGATCGCGATCGTGCCCGCCGAATCATCCAGGCCGAGGCTGAGCACATCGACCATTCGAAACTTACCAGCCTCTCTCATTGAGACGAACATTGGGTGGCAGTTGAAAACTAACCAGCCCAACAAGAACTCACGACGGCGCGTGGTCTTCATGGCGCTGCAGAGGATCACTGCATCGCCCACCACCGCAGCGATGTCGCGGGTGAACAGCAGGTTCGGGAGCGGTGGGAAGACGTATCGGCCGAAGTGAT
>CAZDBH010000008.1:0-32460 GCA_964503485.1 uncultured Bradymonadales bacterium
ATCGCTAAAAGCCAATGGCGGAGCCTGGAGCGCTATGCGCGACAGGCTCCTAGATCGGATTGCTCCCGCCCACGACAACTATGAGCACAACCGCCGCTGGGGTGATGGCAACGGATTCTCGCACCTCCGGGCGGCCCTTCTGGGTCCCTCCCTCTCGGTGCCTATTATCGATGGTCGAGCCGCCTTCTCGACATGGCAACAGCCCATCTTGATCAACTTTGACAACCGCCGCCGCCAGCGAACCGTGCATATCACGGTCGTTGGGGAAGCGTGACGGCTACAGAAACTTAGCCGTGAGCCGGACCATCGTGTTCAGCGTTCGAATCGTCATGGGTCCGACGGCCTTGGTCAGTTCTTTCATATTGAGTTCTGATTGGGAGATGCCGCCATTCGGAAGCCAGAACAATGTTTGGCCCCATAAAACGAGGCGGTCCAGATCGGTGCTCAGCTCCGCCACGGCAGCCGCCCCTTCCGGTGACGCCTCGCTCTGCAGCAGACAAACTTGGGGTTTTCCCGTCGATTGCGCCTGCTCTTCAGCGGTGAAGGCTTGATGGTCGGCGATGGCTCTCACCTCATCGGCGCCCCGAAGAAAGGTGGGCACGTCGTACTGAAGCGCATCCTCCAGTCCAGTTTCGATTTGTTTTGCCAGTGAACCCTTGTCGTGCGGCGCACTGTCGAAAACCACGTTTCCGCTGGCGAGAAAAGCCGCTACCGACTCGAATCCCATGTCAGTGAAGCACTTGCACAGCTCGGGGTTCTTGATTCGGCGGCGACCCACGTTCATTCCGCGAAGAAAAGCGACGTATCTATTCATGAGGCGGAAAATAGGGGAGTTAGTGCCATGTGAAAAGAACGCTCTTCAGTCTGAGAGGTATTCGTGACACGGTTGAAATAGCTAGCCCGACATCGCTGTTTCAGCTAAGTAGATGCTGTAAATTTTAAAAAACGGCCAACCGAGAGAGTGAATGAAATCTGAAGTCTGGACCAAGTTCTCGAGCGTGGGGCTATCGTTGGTGGTAACACTCTCAATCGCCTGCGGTCCCTCGAATCAGCTGCTCATGCACGACCCGCCTGAGATTCCTGCGGGCTGTTCGTGGGTAGCGGAAGGTGTGTGGGCCGAACTGGGAGCCCAGGCGTTCCACGAGGGGACCGAGGGAGAGGTCGATATCGCCAGCGCACACAGCTCCGATCCGAGCGTACTCGACGTGGTCTCGACCGGGTTGGGAACCTATTCGGTCAGAGCAATCTCACCCGGCCAGGCCACCGTCGAACTCGTGCTGGTTGGGGGAGAGGTCTTTTCGGTGCCGCACTCGGTCGTCGCCAACCAAACGGGCTGTCCGCCCGGCACGACCCAGACCTCACCTCAGAGTGGACACGTCCAAGAGGATAGCCCCGCAGAACCAGCCGAGGAGTACACTCTGGTCTGGGACAACGCCCCCCTCTACCAGACGCCGACGAGCACGGAACCGATCTTTCGCCGCACCGGTTGGTCAGACGAACAACGGTCGACTCGAGCCGGAGAATTGAGTCTGTTCGGCTATCGCGGAGTCGATGGTGACCGGGTCGAGCTCGTGACGGTTCCTGACGAACCCGAGGGTTATGTATGCGCAGACTCCCCCGTCGAGCTGCGGGATTTCGCCCTCCGGCTCTTCGTCGATCCAACCGATCAGGGCCTGGCGACCACCCAACCAGTGGACGTTACCCTCGCCGACGGTACTGGGTTTCGGTTGCGTAGCGGGGTAGCGCTCGTTCGGGCGACCGAGGCAAGCAGCTACCTGGTCAATACGCCCAAGTTTCACTTCAACGCCGACACGGTCCCGAACGTTGGAACTGTGTTCCCGGTTACGGGAGGTGACATCGCGATGCCGGATGACCCCGAGGAGTGGCTCGAGATCACCTGGGGCACGCCGCTGCATTTGGGCCCCTACGAGGTGACAGCTAGGCCGGCACCCGTTGAGCAGCTGTTGGTGAAAGGCCTCGACGAGCGCGATGGCCTTACGCTAGTCACAATCAATGACCAGTGCTCCGTCTTGGTCATCGCGACCGATCCGGAGGCAGTGTCGAGCGCCGGTATATGGGGGGTGGGAACTGGTGGCGGTGCAGGTGCGGGTGCGTTCGCGGTGGAAGAGGGAACAGCGATTTGGTGGCCCGACGGAAGCGAGGCCGGATCGGTACGGGCCTACCACTCATTTTCGCAATCTCCTCGGCAGACCGATGATCTGGCCTGCTTCGAAATCGCGCTCCACTCGGCTCCAACAGAACACACAGCCCCTGCAGGCCCGTCCGCGCTCGAGATCTGTTTTCGACCAGCGGATGTCATCGGGTCCGAATAGCCGAATTCCCATGCGGGACTCGCTAACAAGGGCGAAGAGAACAGGGCGGAACCCTCTTCTATAGATGTTGCGGTAAGCCCCGTTTCACACTAAACCTGGCTGCTAGCCCAATTGATACAATAGGTCGTCCCATGATTGATCCTCTAGTTCGTGGTTACCTAGACGAGTCGCATATCGCCTTCTACGATACGTGCAAACGGTTCGCCGAGCGGGAGATTGCTCCCCATGCCTACGAATGGGAAGAGGCGGAACTCTTCCCCAGAGAGCTCTACAACAAGGCGGGCGAGGCGGGCCTCCTAGGTGCGTTGTATCCCGAAGCGTACGGCGGCAGCGGAGGCGACGTCTTCCACATGGTGGTCAACATCGAGGCCATGCTCTACGGCGGGTCCACCGGCACCACCATCGGACTCGGTTCACTTGGAATCGCCGTGCCTCCCATCCTCAATTTGGGCACTGAGGAGCAGAAAATGCGGCTGATTCCGCCGGTCCTGACGGGCGAGCGGATCGCTGCGCTGGGAATCACCGAACCGGGCGCAGGCTCCGACGTGGCTGGAATCCGAACCCGCGCCGTACGCGACGGTGACCACTACGTGCTCAACGGATCCAAGATGTTCATTACGAGCGGCGCCCGCGCCGACCTCGTCATGGTGTTGGCTCGAACGGGCGATGATCCACACGGTGGCCTGACCTTCTTCGCCCTCGAACGAGAGACAAGCGACTGGGAGGTCTCGAAATCACTGAAGAAGACCGGGTGGCGAGCCAGTGACACGGCCGAGTTGGCCTTCTCAGACACGAGAGTGCCGGTCGCAAACCGGATTGGACCCGAAGGCAGCGGCTTTTTGGCCGTCATGCAGAACTTTCAGATGGAGCGGCTATCCCTCGCAGTCTATGGGCACGCGAGCGCCCAAATCGCCCTCGGCGAAGCAGAGAGATACGCCAAGGAACGGGCTGCATTCGGTCGACCGATCCTCGGATTTCAGGTGATTCGCCACAAGCTCGCTCGAATGGCCACGATTACTCGCGCCGCGCGCTGCTTCAACTACCAAGTTGCGGACGCCATCAATCGGGGCGAGAATGTGATCGAGGCCGTCAGCGAAGCCAAGAACTTCTCGGCCGACGTTGCCAAGGAAGTTGTCGACGAGGCCGTGCAGATTTTCGGAGGCATGGGCTACATGCGCGAGACTGTAGTAGAACGGTTGTATCGCGATGTCCGGCTACTGCCGATTGGCGGCGGAACGAGCGAAATCATGAACGAAATCATCTCTCGTGTGCGGGGATACTCTCGGTGATTGGATGACGCGACACCTCGATGTAGCGGTTGTTGGAGGCGGTGTGCTCGGCCTCGCGACTGCCTACCACCTCAGCCGCAGTTCCAACCAGAATGTGGCTGTATTCGAGCAGTTTAGGCTTCGACACGAGCGAGGTAGCTCGCACGGAGCCACCCGAATCACCCGGAGCGTCTATCCCGCCCCGATCTATGTCAACTTGATGCAGATTGCCCACGGCGAGGAGTGGCCCAGGCTCGAGGCCGACGCGGGTGAGCAGCTCAAAGTCGACATACCCGGCTGTTTCTTCGGGCCCGAGGGTGGGCTGATCGACGACTATTCCTCTGCGGTAGCAATGGCCGACGTCGACGTAGAGCGATTGCCTGCCTCCTCGGGACGCTCGATGTTTCCGAGTTTCAGCTGGCGCGACTCAGATATCCTCCTCTTGGATAACACCGCTGGTCTGATTCGAGCGGCTGCTACGATGAAAGCCCTGATGACAATCGCCGAGAAGCGAGGCGTCAGCATCCACGAAGGGACCCGTGTCGAAGGCATTCACCCGGCACAGAATGCAGTAGAAATCGAGACGTCGGTCGGTTCGTTCACGGCCGACAAAGTCGTAGTCACGACTGGAAGTTGGATCGGCGAACTGGTGCCGGCCCTCTCGCGGCGGGTTCGCCCGGTCCGCCAGACGGTCTGCTACTTTCAAGCACCGTCGGGAGCGGCTTTTGGCCCCAGCGACTTCCCGGTGTGGATGTACCTCGGTGTTGACGATGACGACATGTTCTACGGCCTGCCAGATTACGCCGGCGAGGGGATCAAAGTCGCTCGTTATCTCGTTCGCGGACGCGACAGGCTCGACCGGAACAAGGGACCCGCCCTCGCCGAGGTAGAGCGTGTCCGCGCCTTCGTTCAGAGTCGTTTCAACGGCCTGCCGAACACGTCTCCGTCCTCGCAGACCTGTCTGTTTTCGATGACCGACCGCGAGGACTTTGTCCTGGACCGCCTCAAGTCCGATCCCAGAATTGTCATCGGAGGCGGAGGTTCTGGCCACGCTTTCAAGTTTGCGCCCCTCATTGGGCGAATCCTGGCTGAACTTGCAACCCAAGACCGGACCTCGGTCGATTCCTTTGAAGCGAATCGCCACCGTTTTTCTCTGAAGATTGAAGAGGCTACCGCGGTAAGCGACCCATCTTCCTGAAGGTGCTTGACACCCGAGCCTCGAGGGACAGGGTCGGAAAGCTGTTTTCGACAAAATTGTCGAACAAAAACCGGTTGCATATTAAGTGTTTAAACGCGATTTGGCTATTCCGCTTTCAGCGAGTCCCGACCGACCCCTCGAAGATCTTATTCCGTCAGCGAATTCTTCTGGCAGTGTCGTAAGTTTTCTATTTTAATAGGGAATGTTCCCTGTTAATTATTGACGCAGTGCGGCACTCACCTCCAAGCAGTTTCGACAAAAATGTCTAAAGCGGGTTCTTCGTAGACAAATTTGTCGGAAATCCTCCCGACGGGCTGCTGCAAATCCAGCAAAATATTGGCCGAAATCCCGTATTCCCCATGTTTTATATGTGCTTGCAGTGTTGTGGCACGACCATTGCTCTAGGCCGCACCGACTGCTGTTGCGGTCACGAAGGAGAGTCGTCCCGCGCAAGGCGGGGCACGTTCGGGGGACCGAACAATTCGAAACGATTGCGAAAGGAGCGCATAATGAGAGTACCCAAGTTTCCATGGCTTGCGGCCTCTGTGATGGTTCTGCTGTTGAGCGGACCGGTCGCCATGGCTCAGGCACCGGAAGAACCAACTACCCCAACTGAGGAAGTCGCAGCTGAGCCGCCGGCACCTGAGCCGGTTGTCGCTGAGCCTGTGGCCGTTGAGCCGCCTGCACCTGAGCCAGCAGCCGAGCCCGAAACCGCCGAGCCCGAAGAAGCGGCAGTCGCTGATGAGGCGGCTGGAGAGGAAGAAGCCGCGGCAGAGGAAGAAGCCGAGGAAGAGGTCGCGATCACCGCGGCCTATGCCAAGTTCATGGTGGACAACCTGTGGCTGCTCATCTCGGCCTTCCTAGTCTTCATTATGCACCTGGGTTTTGCGACCCTCGAAGCCGGCCTAACCCGTAGCAAGAACACGGTGAACATTCTGTTCAAGAACGTGTGCATTGTTGCGATTGGTACGCTCACTTATGCATTCATCGGTTTCAATTTGATGTACCCGGGAGCGGACTATGCGGGAGGCTTTTTCGGCTTTGCCGGCTTCTGGATTGATCCTGGCGACGGCGGCCAATCAATGGCCTACGGCGACTACACGTATTACTCCGACTTCATTTTCCAAGCGATGTTCGCAGCCACGGCAGCAACAATTGTCTCTGGCGCGGTGGCAGGTCGGATCAAACTCGGTAGTTTCCTCATCTTCTCGACCATCTTTGTTGCGGTGGCCTATCCGATCGTCGGAATGTGGCACTGGGGCGGTGGATGGCTGGCCGAGAAGGGCTTTGGTGACTTCGCTGGCTCGACGCTCGTTCACTCGGTAGGTGGCTGGGGTGCCCTCGCTGGCGCCATCGTACTCGGCCCGCGCCTCGGCAAATTCGTGAACAGCCATGTGAATCCGATCATGGGTCACAACCTGCCGCTGGCTACAATCGGTGTCTTCCTGCTGTGGCTTGGATGGTTCGGTTTCAACGGCGGGTCGGTGCTTTCGGCCGATCCTGACCTGGTGTCGCTGGTCTTCGTTACCACGATGTTGGCGGCCTGCGCTGGCGTAGTCGGTGCGATGAGTACCACCTGGTTGGTTCAGAAGAAGCCTGACCTAACAATGGTCTTGAATGGCGCCTTGGCTGGCCTCGTGGGTATCACGGCTGGTGCCGACGTCATCTCGCCGGCTATGTCGGTGGTTGTTGGCTTGATTGCGGGCGTACTCGTAGTCTTCGCTGTTATCGGAATCGACAGAGTCAAGATTGACGATCCCGTTGGTGCTATCTCAGTTCACCTCGTCTGTGGAATCTGGGGCACGTTGGCAGTTGGTATCTTCGGTGGAGGCAGCCTCGCGGTGCAGTTCATCGGTGTGGCCGCGGCTGGCGCCTTCTGCTTCCCGTTCGCATTCATACTCTTCATGATTTTGAAGGCCACAATTGGTCTCAGAGTCAGCGAGGATGAAGAACTGAAGGGACTCGACCTCGGCGAGCATGGAATGGAAGCCTACGCTGGATTCCAGACCTTTGTGACCCATTAAGAAGGAGGTAATGCGATGAAACTCGTAATTGCATACATTCAGCCCGAGAGGCTGCCCGCCGTGAAGCGGGCCCTATACGAAGCTGATATCTATAAGATGAGCGTAACCAACGCCCTCGGCTGCGGCCAGCAGAAGGGCTACACCGAGACCTATCGCGGCGCGCCAGTCGAAGTGAACCTCCTCAAGAAGGTTCGCATCGAGATCGGCGTCAACGCGGACTTTCTCCAGGCCACAATTGACGCCATCGTCAGCGGTGCCCGAACCGGCAAGATTGGAGACGGTAAGATCTTCGTACTCGACCTTGGCGAGTGCATCCGAATTCGAACCGGCGAGACCGGTTCCGAAGCGATTGGTTAGCCTAGTGCCGAATCCGTCGTTCAAAGCGACGGCGGATTCGGCCAATCGAGCGGCTTGGGAGCCGCGACCGGACTCGGTGTTTCACCTGTGAGTGAAGAGTGGAGGCCTTCCCGGAGGGGAAGAGGCCTCCCCCGAGTGCGGCAAATTGACTCAAATATCGGTGCCACAGGCACCAGAACGTATCACGGAGGAGAGCGTAAGATGCGACACAGATTCACATGGCTCACATTGGTTTTAGCGGCAGCAATCATGGTGTTGGGCGGACCAGCCTGGGCACAGGACGAAGAACCGGCAGCGGAAGAAGATGATGGCGGTGGAGTCGAGGGTAGCGGTTCAGTCGACCTGACCTTCGCCAGCAACTACACATGGCGAGGCCAGATCGTCAACGAAGAGCCCGTTCTACAGGGCTCGGTCACGACGAGTATCTGGCACTTCTCGCTCAACACTTGGACCAACTTTGATCTCACCGATGGCGGCATCGCCGGTGAATTCAGTGAGGTCGACCTCACACTGTCATACGCACGCGAGTTCGGTCCGGTCTCGATCGATGTCGGACACGTCGAGTACCTGTTCCCCAATTCCGCTGGCGGCAGCACCGGTGAGTTCTACCTTGCGACAGCCTTGGACTTCCTGGTTAGCCCAAGCCTGACATTGGCCTACGACTACGGCCTGAGCGGACTCTACGCCAACCTCGGCGCCGGCTACGGCGTGGGTCTCATGGACTGGATGAGCCTTGATGCTGGTGTGTCTCTCGGTTTCGCGACCAGCGACTACAACATGGGCTATTTCGGTGTAGACAAGACCGGCCTCAACGACCTCGGGGTGGGTGTTGGTCTCAACTTCGACGTCATCGGTCCCTTTGCCATCTCGGCCGGTGCAAACTTCTCGACGCTGCTCGACTCGGAAATCTCCGATGCCGTCGACGAAGCGACCTCTATCTACGGTTGGCTCAATCTCAGTGTCGCGCCCTAGCGGTGGTTCGGAGTGGTTGTAGGACCACCGCAGTACAGCCCCCGCCGTTGACGGTGACTCTCCTTCAAATTTGACACGTCCGGCGGGGGCTGATAAACAGCTCTAGGTTTGGGGCTGTGAGCCTATGCCCGCGTCCGGAGTCGAAATGTACGAAGTATCGAGCCTTCCGAAACGCCTATCGATCCTCATCACCTTTTTTGTCCTCTGCCTTCCCGTCTTGGCGCAGGCCGACCGGACGACTTATACGGTGCAGAGTGGTGATCGGCTGGGTGCTCTCGCCCGCCAGTTCAACGTCACGGTAGAGCAAATCCGCGAGTGGAACGATCTCGACGGTGACATGATTCGAATTGGTCAGGACCTCACGATTTTTCCAGACAGCGCCCCAGCCAGCTCTTCTTCAGGCGGCTGGACGACCTATACAGTCGAATCCGGTGACCGGCTCGGCGCCATAGCGCGACGGTTCGATGTATCCGTTGAAGACATTGTTAGTTGGAACCGGGGGCTACAACCCGATCGCATTCGGGTCGGCCTCGAGCTGCGCGTACGCGGCTCCGGTCGCCAAACTCGACGTCTGAACTACGAAATACAGGCGGGCGACTTCATCGCCCGTGTTGCCCGTCGCTACGACGTGACGGTGGCGGATATCGCCTCTTGGAACCCAGACGTCGACGTCGACAGGGTTCGAATCGGGCAGGAAATCGTGTTGCTGATCGAGGGGCCAGAGGCCCGCTCGGAGTCGGTTGGACGAGCCAACGGCGGCCGACTCGTAAACGCGGAGCAGTTACCACCCCATCGGGGTTATCGACTCAGGAACGCAAACCGATCCTGGGGTACGAACGAGACCGTTTCGTACATTATCGAGGCTTTCGACTACATGCGCGAAGAGTACCCAGATGCATACCGTCTGCGGATGCACGACCTCTCGTACGAAGACGGTGGTAGGATGAACGGCCACCACAGCCATCAGAGCGGCCGAGACGCCGACATCAGCCTCTATCAGACTCGCTGTAGCGGCGGTGTCTGTCCGTTCAGTGATGTCCGCCCCTCACGCCTCGATGTCGAGAAGCAGTGGGCGCTGATTCGATACTGGATTCGGAACGATCAGATTGAGTACGTCTTCCTCGACTATGACCTGCAGGAGCCACTCTACGAGCACGTCGTCTCGCGTGGCGCCACAGAGCGGCAACTCAACGAGTGGTTCCAATACCCCCACGGGAGTCGAAGCGCCCGCGGCATTATTCGCCACGAGCCGAACCACGCGGACCACATTCACGTCCGCTTCTCCTGTTCGGGAGACGACAACCGCTGCCGCTAGGCGCGGCACTGCTCCCCGACTGCCAACTCAAGACCAAAAACGCTGTTCCTGGCCATTGGTTTGCCGTAGGTATGACAACTGTATGCCCAGTCCAAACGAACAAACACCCACCAGTGGCTTGCGGGGCGTCGCTGACGAGAATTCGGCTGCAGACGCCCAGCTGCCTGGGCCCGTCGGTCGCATTGCCCACCGGGCTCGTCGTCTGTCGGTAGGCGCAGCGGTTGCCTGGCTCCTCAGCGCGCTCTTGATGTTCGTTAGATCCGACTCCGGCTGTTCCGTAGCGGTCCTATTTATGGCTGGCGTACTGTCCTTGTACACATGGTTTGCGGTGGCGGGTGTGAGCGTGTTGTCCGTTGTTTTGCCAATCCGTCCTCGGACCGAAGCCTTTCCTGGTGGCCTTCATCTGAAGTCTCTGTTGCCGCCCGCGTTGGTCGGTGTTGTCTCGATACCAATCTTGGCACTTGTACTCGAGCCAGCCGTCGACGCGGTGCTCCCCGCAACTTGGGACCTGCGCGAACACTTGGTTCGAATCGGGAGCTATGCCTGTGCGGCTGCTTTGGGGTTGGTTGCCTCACTGGCTGTGTTCAGGCTGGCCAGGGGAAGGTGGCGGCCGTTTCCGTTGTGGCTCTTCGCCACAATGTTAGTCGCGATGCGGTTTCTCGCCGACAGCCACCTGAAGGCGGCGTTGCACGGTTACCTGCCGATGGTCGACCTCGCCACACTGGTTCTACTGTTGGTGGGGCTGATTCAACTCGGCCAGCCCAGCAACCGACAGCTATGGATTTGGTCGTCTCGCTTGCTGGTTGGGCTGTCTCTACTGACCACCATTGTGTTGCTCACAGGCTACGGCAGAGATGGGTCGGCTAGGGCACAGTTTGTAGCAGACTATCCGAGTTCAACCACGCTGTTCCTACCTATCCTGGGCCTTTTCGATCTCGACGGGGACGGTTTTCCGGCAGCCTTCGGTGGCCTCGATTGCAACGACAACGACCCCAATGTCCACCCTCAGGCTCCCGAGATCGTGGGCAACGGCCTAGACGACAATTGCCTGGGTGGTGACCTAGAAGACTACACATTGCCGCAGAGGACTCGTGTGACGGGCTCTGGCAATCGCCCGGTGATTCTCATCACTATCGATGCGTTTCGATTCGACGTGATTGGCCCGGACCGCCCCAATGATGTGGTTCGGATGCCAGAACTCGAGCACTTTATCGAAAACAACGGCGCGCTCTTCACTAACGCCTACACACACGCCCCGTACACCAACCATGCGCTGCGCTCGCTAATGACAGGCCATCTGCCGATGGACTACACGAATGGGATCCAAGCCTACGGCCAGGAGCCTTCTCTCGCAGCATTGCTCTCGGCGTCAGGCTACTTCTCGCTAGCGATTAGCCAGGTATGGGGACTTACCTCCGACGTATTGGTGGGATTCGATCGAGTCGATGACCGGCTCGCCGAATTAAACCGAGGGTTCCATGCCACCACATCCGAGACGACCACCGATATCGCACTTCAACATTACGACGGCCTGCAGCGCTCCGGCCACGACCTCTTTATGTGGGTTCATTATTTCGACCCACACACCGCCTACCTGAATCATCCAGATACGCCGATTACAGGGGACAGCGAACACAGCGACTACCTGAGGGAAATCTGGGTTACTGACCGAGAGGTGACGAGGTTCCTTGACGGCCTGCAGGCCGATGGCTTTTTCAGAGAGGGATACGTCGTCATTGCTGGCGATCACGGTGAGTTGACCGGGGGCGATGGACGAGTAGGGCACGGCTGGTGGATGGACGAGGTCCTCCTGAGGGTACCGTTGCTCGTCGCTGGTCCCGGAGTAGAGGTGGGCACCTTTTCGCCTCGGGTGCGGCTGGTCGACATCTATCCAACGATACTGTCACTGGCTGCCGGGCTTCAGGCTCCGTCCGACGGTTTGAGCCTCGAGCCGGTTTGGTCGGGCCTCGAAACTGAAGACCGCCCCATATTCCTCGTGAATCAATTTGGTGACTTGAGTATGCGCGGAGCCATCGTGGACGACTGGAAGTATCTACTCGACCTGCTCACGGGTGCGGAGTTTCTCTTCGACCTCGCAAATGATCCCCTCGAGCAAAACAACCTGGTAGACGCCGAGCCCGAGCGGTTGGCAGAACTCCGCGCAAACCTGGGTCAGCAACTCGATCGATCGGCAAACGACATTCGCCTGCGATACAAGCTCGAACATATCCATATTGAAGTGCCCTGTTCGCAGGACGACGATCGTTGTCCCTAGTCGGGGACTAAGCCGGTCAGATCTGTTCCACGAACCCGCCAGTCGAACTTGCGACGGTCAGGCGTTGTGTCTCCAACATACCCCTACCGTGTGTCACTTCCTCATAGCGTGCTCTGCGGACGAAGTCGTCGCAGAGGGACTGGAGCGAGTCGCGCAGTTCTCTCGCGGTACTATCCGTCAGTCTCAATTCATGCAGCCGAAACACCACGTCCCGTCGATCGAGATTACCCAAGCAGTCACTGATTAGCTTCTCCGACCAGGTCCGATTGAGGAATCTCATCAGTGGTCCGTCCTCTTCCCACCGAATGAACCTGCTGTGGGGAACCCGAATTCGATCGAAGGGTTCCAGGACGATGAGGCCGAGGTCGTCGAGCGACGACACAAACGAACGAGCCCGTTCATCGGGCAGGCCAAATAGGTCCTTGATTCGAGGTACGCTCAACCCTTCGATTGCAAGCTTCCAGTAGAAGGCGAAGCAGTCGAGGTTGTCGAGAAGCCACTGTTGCTGTTCGAGTGTGAGCATGACCCGTTCGGCCGGCCGCTCCTCGGCAATCGAAAAGAGCTCTGCGAGTGGAATCTCTGCGACGTCAGCGATTTCGCGAAGCCGCGTCAGCGAGCAGTTCTCGTTCGCGAAGACCTTCTTGACGCCCGATTCGGACAGTCCAATCGCCTCGCCTAATCCAGCATAGGTAATCCGCTTGGACCGGAGTCCCTGCCTCAACATCTGAAAAACTCGGCCGTTGTTCATGGTGCTCCCTAGCCAGTAAAGTACCTTAACACGGTACTTTTATGGTTTCAATTGATCCATGGGTCCTGGCCTGTATCCTTTGGGCGTCTCGCTGCAAAAAAAGGAGGACCCAATGAATGCAACGGACCGACTAGTAGAACGGAGAGAGCGACTGGCATGTGAGAATCCGAATACCGTGTTCGTCATTCCGGGGGCGCAAGCCGCCTTGAGAAACGGCGACGTGTTTCACGCATATCGACAAGACAGTGATTTGCTCTATGTCGCCACAGTCGACGAGCCAGCGACCCTGTTGCTCCAATGTGAAGAAGGCACCGCACACGCCGTGCTGTACGTGAGCGAACGAACGGCCCATCACGCTCGCTGGGAAGGGCCTCAGGAGTCTTTCGATTCGCTGACCCAGCGCCTCGGGCTCTCTGACACACGCGATCGGAGCGGATTCGAGGCAGACCTCCTCGAGGCGATCGAAGGAGCGGACAGCATTGCATACCGGTTGGGTAGAGACCGGCATATGGACGACCTTGTGCTGCGAGTTCTGAGGCAGAACGAGCGCAGGCTGCGCAAGTCCGGCCGGGGCTTCCTCAGTATTATCGACCCGAAACCGATTATCGCGGAGCTGCGACTGATCAAAGACGCCGCTGAACAGAAGAACGTCATCAAGGCCGGTGCGATCGCGGCCGACGTCCTCGGCAGCCTGGCCGCCACGGGCGCGGTTGGGCTTTCAGGGGCAGAGTTGGCCGACCAGTTGGAGGCGCGGGTTCGGCAGCAGGGCGGGATTCTCGCGTTCCCAACCATCGTTGCGATTGGAGACGAGGCGAGCGTACTGCATGCTCGGCCGAGCGCGAAACGGATTGCTGAAGGCGATCTCGTCCTGGTGGATCTGGGCGTAGAGATCGAAGGGTACGCCGTCGACACGACTCGTACCTTTTCGGGGAGTGGGGCTCCGACGAGCGAGCAGGCCTCCCTTATCGGATGGGTCAAGAAGGCACTCGACGAGGCGACAGGGTCGATAAGGCCAGGGACAACCCTAGCCGACGTCGAGTCTGCTGTGACTGGGGTGTTGAATGACGCCATCCACGACCTCGGGCTCGAGGGGGATCTGGCACATTGGATGCCTCACTCGATCTGTCACTGGATTGGGCTCGACGTCCACGAGTTTGGCGCCCAAGAGTGTGGTGGATTTTCCAGGGAGTTGGAGGAGGGCATGTGTCTGGCCGTAGAACCCGGGATCTATGTCGCAGCCGACGATGCCCGCGCACCCGAAGCGCTCAGAGGGATGGGAGTTCGCTTCGAAGACACCGTATTGGTGACAGACACGGGTGGAGTCCAGCTGACCGCAGGCTAGCATGCGCCTGTTTTGCGGTCCTTTTGGACATCTTCTCTTGACAGTTGAAAGCGGGTTGTTTAGTTTTAGACCAGCTGGTCGAACCACTTAGTTGGACCAGATAGTCGAACCGCTCGGTTCGACCAGTTGGTTTGGAGCTGCCGATGTGCCCGAGACCTCGATTCGACAAACTCGATGCTGACACCAGGTTGGCCATTCTCGAGGCAGCTACGGCCGAATTTGCCCAACACGGATTCGAAGGGGCTTCCTACAATCAGATCATCGAACGATCAGGCGTCTCGAAAGGCGCGATGTATTACTACTTCGACGACAAAGCTGACCTCTTTGGCACCGTCCTACGCCACGCCTTCACCAGTTTTGCCAATTCGGTGGGAGGCATGGCCCTCGGCGACATTCCCAACGACGATTTCTGGGGTGAGTTCTCGCGGTTGAATCGGGCCTGTATGGACTACGCGATGGCCGAGCCAGTGATGATGGATCTGGTCAAGTCGATCTACCGAGCCTGGATGGGAGCCGACACCGGAGCGATTGTCCAGGAGGCCTGGGTGACTGCAAGGGGCTTCATAAGCTCGCTCCTGGAACGAGGCCAGCAGTTCGGCGCGATCAGAACCGACCTACCTCTCGATCTTTTAGTGCACCTGACGATGGCGATGGGGCAGGCCAATGATGTGTGGCTGCTCGAGCGCTGGGAGACACTTGATTTCAGCAATCCCGAAGAAATTATGGAGACCCTCGAACGACTGTACCGGGAAGTGCTCGGCAGTCGAGGAGAATAGCAATGTCACGATTTTTCAAACCGCAGATTCTGTCCTTTTGCTTCATTGTTGGGGCGGCAACCACCTTAGGCGCCCAGGAGAGCGAGCCTGTTCCAGAGGAGCCGACTGCTCCCGCCGTGGTGGACGGGGTGCTGGCACCGGTCGAGGATGGGCAGTCCGCGGAGGACGGCCAGCCAGTCGTCGAGGGGCAAGACGAGACACCGCCCTTGCCCGATGTCGATGAGGTGATGGCACGCCTCGACAACCTGTGGCGGGCCGAGTCGTCGCACATGGAACTGTCGATGAGCATTACCACCGAGCACTGGTCTCGTACCCTCGAAATCGAGGGGTGGAGCCGGGGAGAAGAACTCTCGGTGATGATTATCCGATCGCCGGCGCGAGAGGCGGGCACCGCGACCTTGCGAACCGAAGAGGGGCTTTGGAACTACGCCCCGCGAGCCGATCGGTTAATGCGAATTCCGACCGGCCTTCTATCCGACAGCTGGATGGGCAGTCACTTCACAAACGATGACCTGATGCGCGATTCGGGCTATGACGATGATTTCGACACGGTCATGAGTTGGGAGGAGGAAGACGGTCGGTTGATGCTCAAGGCGGATATGACACCCCATCCCGAAGTACCCATCGTCTACTCGCAGGTGATTTTCTATATGGACTACGAAGCGCTGACTCCGGTGCGCGCCGAATACTACGACGATGGCGAGTTGCTTCGGTCGTTCATTTTCTCGGACGTGCGGGAAATCAATGGCACCCCGGTCCCGTGGCGGATGGATGTCATTCCACACGACAAACCCGGGGAGGGGAGGTTCATCCAGTACTCGTCTCTCGAGTTGGACGTTCCCGTCGATGATGGTCTCTTCACTCAGAGGGGGCTGCGTCGCGCAGCACAGCGACGATGATCGGCCGTTTAGCAGTACGCAGTCTGGCGCGCAATCGCTGGCGAACTGTTCTCACTCTGGGCGGTATCGCGGTCGCAACTGCCCTCCTGACGTGGATGGTGTGCCTGATTGAAGGCATGACCGAACAGATGATTCAGGGCGCGACCTCGGTCCAGTTGGGGCAGGTCAACATCGCCGATCCCGACTATGTCGAGGAAGTCTCGATTTACGAGACGTTCACCCACAGCGAAGAGCAACTCGAGCTGATCGAGGGCGTGACCTCGGTGGTTGGGGCAGCGCCCCGCGTGCACACGTTTGGCCTTCTCGGCAACGAGCGCTCATCGCAACCGGCCCGAGTGACTGGAGTGGACCCGGACCGGGAGGCTGCGGCTACACTCTTGGATGACGCAATTGTCGAAGGGCGTTGGTTGAGCCAGGAACCGGTCCCGTACGGCGAGGCGGTTGAGCTGGTATTGGGCGAGAAACTCGCCCGGCAACTACAAGTCTCCGTGGGCGATGAACTGGCTCTCTTCATATCCGCCGCCAACGGTTCGTTCCCAGACGACCTCGTGGTCATTGTCGGTATCATCCGGACCGGCGCCACCCAGGTCGATCGCATGGGTGTCTACATGAACCTTCAGAATGCCCAGTCTTGGGCAGCGCTCGACGGCCGCATCCATGAAATCGCGGTGAGTGTCGACGACTACACGCATGCGTCCGAAATCGGCAGCGCTGTCAGCGACCTCATAAACCAGGATGTCGAAGAGGACGACGCTTTGTTGGTCCGGTCCTGGCAGGAGATAACCCCAGAACTCGCCCAAATGCTCGAGCTCAACGACCGCTCGATTTGGGTGATGTTCTTCATGGTCTACTTCGTCGTCGCCCTCGGAATCGTCAATACCCAGCGCATGAGCGCTCTGGAGCGTCGACGAGAGTTTGGCGTGCTCATGGCGATCGGCCTCAAGCCCAGACAGCTGGGCCGAATGATTATGGCCGAAACCGTGCTCATGAGCATGATTGGTGCCGTTATCGGCGCGGGTCTGGGTGTAATTCTGAGCGCCTATCAAGCCGTTCACGGCTTCGACTTGGGATCGCTCTCGGAGCAGGACAGCTTCTCGATGATGGGGATCTCATTCTCCGAGAAAATCTACTGTGTGGTCACGCCCGAATCGGTCTGGCAACCCCTGGCGGCGGTCACCGTGGTCTCAGTCTTCTGCGGCCTCTGGCCAGCATTCAAATCGTCCAGGCTAAACGCCCCTCAAGCAATCTCAGGGAGGACTTGATATGTGGCGACTTGCATGGAGAAACTTGTGGCGCAACCGGACCAGGACATTAATTGTGTCCACCGCCATCGCGCTGACCTACGCCATGTTCCTGATCTCCTTGGGTATGGGCACCGAGATGCACAACCAGATGGAGCGAGCAGCGGCCAAGACAGCTGGTGGCGATATTCTGGTGCACGCCGATGGGTTCTGGGATTCCCAGAGCAACGACCGCCTCATCGAAAACACCTCAGAAGTACTGGAGGCGATTGCTTCGGTCGATCAGGTGAGCGCCGTGATTCCGCGGGTTTTGGTCAATGGTCTGCTCGAGACGGCTCGCGGAAGTGTTGCCGTTCGCCTTACTGGCATGAATCCCGAGCTCGAAACCGATCTCATCGACATCACGCCCCACCTGACCGAAGGGGGTTTCTTCGAGAGCGACGAGGAGATCGAGTTCCCAATCGTGTTGGGTAGTGGGTTGGTAGACGACCTCAACCTCGAGTTGGGCGAAGCGGTTCGACTCAGAGCTTCTGCCCCCAACGGCGAAGTGCGCTACCAGAACTTCTATCTCACCGACATCGCCCACACCGGATCCGACACATTCGACGATATGGTCGCCTATACCACTGTTCCGGCTCTTCAACAGGCGATGGAACTCGGCGACCGCATCACACAGGTGGGCGTCTTGGTGTCGGGGAACGCAGTGGGAGAACAGGTGCGCGACGAAATCAAGTCGGTCCTATTCTCAGAGCTGGGGTTGGAGCCACCCGAACCGCGAGCAGGCGATGAGGCCAACGCCTATCTCGGTGGTGTCGAGTTGCTTACTTGGGGTGAAGCGATGCCAGAAATGGTGGGCTACATCGAGATTGACGACAAATTCAACTACATCTTCGCGATTATCATGCTCATCGTCGTGGCGTTCGGCATTGCCAACAGCTTCTTGATGGTGGTCATGGAGAGAATTCGGGAACTGGGACTCTTAGGAGCCCTCGGACTCGCACCCGCCAGGGTAGGGCGCATGCTGCTCGTCGAGACCATCGTTTTGGCGCTGGTCTCGATGGGGGTCGGGCTCGCCATGGGGCTAGGGCTCCATTGGTACTTCGTCACCTATGGACTCGATCTCACCCAAATGTACGGCGGTGAGCTCGAAATCTCTGGCGTCGCGATGACCGACACGATTTTGAGAAGCGAGATTGACCCGGCTAAGTGGATATGGGCCACAGTGGCCGTCTTCTTTACCGTGGTGAGCAGCAGCCTCTACCCAGCTTGGAGAGCAACGCGGGTCGAGCCCGCAACTGCAATGAGGACTTACGAATGAGCACCAACGAAAATGACCTATTGATACGATGCAGCGGTGTGACCAAAACCTACCAACAGGGAAAGGTCGATGTACGCGCCCTGCGTGGAGTCGACCTCGAGATTCAGTCCGGCGAGTTTTCGGTCTTGGCCGGCGCATCCGGTTCGGGAAAGACGACTCTTCTCAATATGATCGGCTGTCTCGACAAGCCTACTGCTGGGTCCGTCACAATCTCAGGTACTGAGGTGACCGGTTTGTCGCGCGGAGCGGCAGCCGAGTACAGGCTCGACAACATCGGTTTCGTGTTCCAGGCCTACAACCTAGTGCCTGTGCTCACGGCCTATGAAAACGCTGAGTTCGTACTGATGTTGCAGGGCGTGCCGAAGGCCGAGCGGCAGAAGTTGGTCATGCCTCTCCTCGAACGGGTTGGTTTGCTCGACGAAGCCAAGCGCAAGCCGCACGAACTCAGCGGCGGCCAACAACAGCGGGTCGCCGTCGTCAGGGCGCTGGCCGGAAAACCGTCTATCGTGCTGGCTGACGAACCAACCGCCAACTTGGACGCAAAAACCTCGGCCGGGTTGCTCGATCTCATGTTGGAACTCAATCAGGAGCAGGGTGTCACGTTCCTCTTTTCGAGCCACGACCACATCGTGATCGAGAGAGTTCGGCGCGTCATCGAAATGGAGAGTGGTCGTATCGAGTCCGACACGACCCGATCGAACTCAGGCTCCGAGCAGGCCGCGTAGCGGAGGTGATTCATGCGCCGCACACTACAGCTAATGATTCTAGCCGCCTCCATTGTTGCCGCCCCACCTGTGACTCATGCGGCGACGCCGCTCTTTGAAACCGAGGACGCTCGGCTCGATGTCTCTGGCTACGTCCGGTCGCTGGCGGGTGTCCAGCGGGTGACCTACGACACACTCGGTCTCATCCCAGAAGATACTGGAATGAGTACGTCTGTGTTGCGGCTCGCCTGGCACCTCGATGCATGGGACTGGTTGACCCTCGAGGTTCACGACCGCTTTCTACTCAGCATCAGCTCGAACTCAACTAGCCTCGCCAATACCAGTTTGGGAATCGGAGCCACTGCCCCACCCGAACGAACTCTCGATCTGACGAGCAATATCGTCGAGGAGAACGGGCTCCTGTTCTCGCACGACCTCGATCGCTTCGCCGTCAGGATCTTCACCGAACCGGCCGACATCGTCGTGGGCCGCCAGGCGATCACGTGGGGTAGCGCCACTCTGTTTGGCGTATCCGATGTCTGGGCTCAGTTCTCGCCGTTCGATCTCGACACCTCGCAGAAGCCGGGCATCGACGCCATTCGCGTAATCACACTGCCCTGGGATTCAGTCGAGCTAGACTTCGTGTTGGCTGATCGCGGATCCCTCGAGGACCTCTCGGGCGGCGTTCGGGCGAACCTGTGGCTCGGCGCCTACGACGTATATGTTGCGGCCGCAAAGACCTTCGATGAGGTTATCCTGGCCTCAGGCCTCACGACTGAAGTCGGCTCATTCACGCTTCGGCTCGAAGGAATCCTGCCCTACGACACGGGTGACAGCGAGCTGGAATTGCCGCGGGCCACAATCGGCTTCGACTTCTTCTCTTCTGATGTGTTCCTCACCGTCGAGTATCACTTCAATGGTTCGGGAGTCGACGATACCGACGACTACATCGCCCACTTCGAGAGTGAGACGATTACCCAGGGCCAGACCTATCTCCTCGGACAACACTACGCAGGCGCAGCACTGTCCTACACCCCTTGGGAACTCATTACACTGACGACCAGCGCCATCACGAATCTGACCGACCCAAGCGTCATTCTGACGTTCGCCGCGAACTACAGCGTTGCCAGCGACGTCGACATCTCGTTGGGGAGTTATGTCACATTCGGTGAAGCCCCAACCATTGCTCTTCCACCAGTCCTCAATAGCGAATTCGGCACCTATCCTGACCTCTACTATCTCTTCGTCTCGGCCTACTTCTGACCAGCAGTCGGCCCCTCAAGTCGACACCTGGAACTCAAGACCCCGTTTGGAGTAGCCGCGCACAGGCGATCAGCCATCTCTTTTTACCCAACAAACGCCGAAAATTTCCGATGTGCTCCGGTGTAGGTTAAAACCCTACAGGTAGGTCTAATCTTTACCTTGTGCGACACGTACTGCTGGAGGAAGAAATGGCGTATGCGATCCCGCTCACTGATCGGAGAGCAAACGAACGCGTAGTGACCCCCGTGATGCTCGAGTATCGAGTGGGCAACCAAATTGGATGCGATCTGACGTACGATCTGTCCGAGACAGGCCTCTTCCTCTGCACAGGCAAGGCCGCGGCCATCGGTCGCAGAATGTTCATGACCTTGCATCTGGGCGCCCAGGGCACCCTACGTATGCTGGGGACCGTGGTTCGGGCAGCCAAACTCGGAAAATCTCAGCTTCCCGGCGTTGGCGTGAAGTTCGAAGGGCTCTACAGCGAAGATCGGTTGGCCTTGAGGCGGTTTATCTCGACGACTCTGCGCAGTTTGAAGGGGCTTCCTCTGGACGTCGAGCCCGACGAGCCGGTATTGGCCCCAGTTCCAACTTTCGCTAAGCCGAAGAAAATCCGCCCTCGGGCCGAACTTTCAATCCGCAGGGTCGAGAGACACTGGGTCCCCCAAGACATCACAGAGGAGCTTCAGAAGACCGGGGTTTGGCTCTTCTATTGGGCCCTAATAATCGGACCGATGGTTGCGGCCTATTTCATCCTCAAAGGGATTCTCACTTTCCTCGACTCTGTTCAGATCGGGATGTAGCTCGCTCAGGGATCGGGGATCGGGTCGAGCTCAGGCTCTAGAGCGGCTCGAATCCGCTTCGGCTGGGGCTGTCGGTGAACGCTTCAATTTGATACCGGCCCGAGGGTGGGTCGATGGGTGAAATGACACCAGACCGTTGTGCACGACTGTCGATTGGCAGAATGGGCCGACTACTGGCGTAGTTTGCCGAATCAATCGGATAGATTGCCAGGCCTGTGCGATGGGCTGGGGCACGCTCGATCGGAACAATCGTAGCCAGTGCGCGTTCTGAGGCGGCACGAGCATCGATGGGTACGATTCGTCCGTTGTTCGGAGCGTAAGATACTGAGTCAATTGGGGCGATCGCGTAGTCCCGCGACGGCGCACGGCGCTGATCAATTGGGTTGATAGTCTCGTCTTGTCGGGCTCTCCAGAGATCGATGGGCTGAATTCCCGTGTCCCTTCCGCTGAAGTGAAGTTCGTCGATGGGAATGATCCCGATTCGATCGGTAAACGATCTCGGCGCGGGTGCCTCATCGACCAAGGGAATCACGGTTGAACCGCTCCAGACGGGAGTTCGATCGATCGGAACGATGCTCCACGGCGTACGCGAAGCTTCATCGGGGGAATTGAACGTTCCACCACCGATCCCGACTGAACAACCTGCTAGGAAGAGGCAACAGAGGAAGGAGAGTTTTTTAAACAAAGACATTTGTAACCACTAAACCATTCGAGTTGTGATGCCACCTACATGTAGTTTTACACGAAAATGGAGGCTGCTTCAACCTGAAAGCCCCTTCCTCCATGGGTGGTTTGCGATCCCCGATCCCCGAAGACCTAGATAATCCCTCTGCTCACACGCCAGTTGCCTTCGTGTTGAATGAGAACGAGGGGACTTCGGCCCACTTTACCGTCTGTGTATTGCCGTTTGACGTACATTCGCACGTTCCCGCAGTCGGGGTAGTTGTCGGGATTGCAGCGTGCGTCGAAGGCGTCGAAGGCGAAGTTCCCACCACACGCCTCGTAGATTTTCGCGAACTGGTTGAAGCGCCTGCGCTGCACCGCGTGATGTTCGCCCGGTACCCAGAGTCGTGAAAAGGCCTCTTGGTCGTTGGCACCAATGGCCTCGAGCAAGAGCGGCAGGAGATCCTCAGCATTGGCCACGGTGACCACAACCCCCGCTTCCCGAAACTCGGCCAACCGAGCCTCAGCGGCATCGAGACCCGGCGCGTAGCTGGTGGACGGGGGCAGATGAAAGACGACGAACTGCCCAGGAAGGCACACAGCCCGAAGCTGTAGGACCGGTTTTTTCTCATCCTGGATCACGACAGCAATCTCAGCCTCCTCACTTTCCTCGAAACCCCAGCTCGATTTGATGGTCGCGACGTGCTTCAGCATGCCGAGCAGGGAGGAGTCGCGTCGTACGACGAGTGGCCCATTGGGCAGCTCAATTGACCAGTCTTTATTGTCGGTCGGGAGGGTGGCCGAGAGAATGAAGTAGTCCCCGACTTTTGGCTCGTCCTTGCTAGTCAGGTCGAAGAGCTGGCTACCCATCCTGTTCTTGTAGCGCCGCCAGAATCCTTCGGCGCACCGATTCAGCTCGGCCCTCAGTCGGTCTTTGGCTGCGTCGTCATCGCCGGGTTCGTCCTGCGGTTTGTCTTCAGTGGCTGTCGCCGTGGGCGCATGATCAAAGAGCGCATCGATTTCGAGTTCGTCGTGCAGTACCCAGCTGTTCTTTTCCGCAGGCATTTGTGGCCTCAAGGTTGATAGTCAGTCTGTAAATCGCGCGGCCAATATAACCAGTGTGTCCAGTTTGCGCCATCGGGAACCAGTTCACGGCACACCTTTCTTTACAGTCCGCTCCCGCCAGTGGAAACTCTGCACAATGGGCGCATTCCAGTACATTCGAACCGCGTTTCACGACCGTTCCAGTAGCTCCTTCCGAGTGACAGAAGGCGTCATATGGTGCCTGATCGTGATCTCGTGCGCGTTCTTGTTTTTGGACGCCGCTCTCGATGTCAACCACGAGAAGTACCACTGGCTATTGTGGATCGACCGCGTCGTCCTGTTAGCCTTCGCCGTCGAGATCGTATTGCGAATCGCCACATTTACGCCGCAAGAGATCAGTTTTTTCAAACTGACCGGCTCACGCCGGAAGTGGATGCAGGTACGGGGACGGGTTCGCTACGCCTTAGAGCCGATCAATCTGGTCGATCTCTTCACGGTGTTGTCTCTTCTGCCTGCCCTGAGAGGGTTACGTGCCATCAGATTGCTGCGCTTGATTCGAACACCCAACTGGTTTCCCTACACCAATCCATTGGCTTCATTCACCCGAGCTTTTCGAGACAACGCGCTCCTATATGGTTTCGCATTCTCAGCCCTGGGACTTGCGACGTTGCTCGGCGGCGTCACCATCTTCTTCATCGAGCGAGGGCAGCCCGGAAGCGACGTCAAAACCCTCGGCGACGGCCTATGGTGGGCAATTGTAACCCTGACAACAGTCGGTTTCGGAGATATCACCCCAGAAACCAATCTCGGGCGCATCGTGGCGGGCGCGCTGATGATCGCGGGTATGTTCACACTCGCGATGTTCGCGGGCATCGTGGGACACACGCTGCTGCGTTCGGTACTCCGAATTCGAGAGGAACAGTTTAGAATGAGTAGCTACCTCAACCACGTGGTGATCTGCGGATACAATCGGGGGGCCCGTATGCTCCTGGACGAGCTGCGGCAGGAATACCGCAGCGGCGAAGCCGACCTAGTCGTCTTCTCAGAGGACGAACGACCGGTCGATATTCCAACGGAGTTCATCTGGGTCGAGGGTGATCCAACCAAAGAGAGCGAGCTTCCCAAAGTGCGAATCGCTCACGCCAAGGCCGCCTTGGTGGTGGGTTTCAGGCATCTGGCACCACAGGCGGCCGATGCAATCACGATTCTCACCGTGTTCACACTTCGCTCCTACTTGAACAGGCATCCAGACAGAACCACGCGGTCCAAGTCGCTCTACATCGTCGCGGAAATCCTCGAAGAGGAGAACGTTTCCCACGCCCGAGACGCTGGGGCGGACGAAGTGATCGAATCGACCCGGGTCGGGTTTTCGCTGATGTCGCACGCGATCACGATGCCGGGCACCTCAGAGATAATGAGTCGAGTGGCCACGTCGGGAGCTCATTCGCTGTATATGACCCCGCTGCCCTCGCGTTACGACACGCCGCTCTCGTTTAGAGACCTCGCAAAACGCTTCAAGGACGATACGGGCGCCCTCGTAATCGGCCTCAGAGACGTGGAAGCCGACCTGGACCGACTCAACCCCGCGTCAGACTTTCCAGTTCGAAAAGGTCTGGAGGTCTTGTACCTCGCCGAAGCCCCAGTCGAACCCGAACCTTAACTCAAGGCGGAGCAATGTCCGTACTCGTTATCGTAACCTCAACCGATGACGCTCCGCCGATGGTTCGGTGGGGCGCGTATTTCGCTCGCGCCAGACGCTGCCAGGTGCATGTTGCTCGGGTCGGGGCGGTAACTGAAGACGACGCGATCGGCCAAGCAATCGAAGCTGCCCTCGACGAGGCCCTCCCAGACGAGCCGCCCCCCAAAGGAAGTGAAGCGCCGGTTGCCGAGCTTTCGCCCGAATCGTACCTGCGGCCAGAGACTCTCGTGGTTGCTGAGGAAACGGCGTATCCCGAGATTCGTCAGCTCATAGCGGCCAACGGCATAACCCTCCTCGTCGTCCCAAAAACTGAGAGCGCTCGCAGCGAGCAGTCACTGGGTGAACGTCTGCTGGCGCGTGCTCCCTGCGACATTATCTTGATGCGCACGACACCAGACAGCGGAACCCGGTGCGAGCGAATACTGGTGCCGGCGGCGGGTGGCCCCCACGCACGGGTGGCGCTCAGGTTGGTCGACCAACTCGCCCGCATCGAAGATGCGGAAGTCACCGCCCTCTATATCGAGCCCGAGATCGGTGAAGTTGCCGAGGATGTGGGGCTGACTCAGGTCAAGAGTGCGTTGAAAGAAGCCCGAGTTCAGCAGTCGGATCGCCTGCAACCACGCGTTCACGTGGCCGACAGCGTTTCCAAGGGAATCGGGACCGTCGCGCTCGAGGGGTTCGACTTGTTGATGGTCGGCGCGTCTGACCGCAGCTTTGTACGCCGCACACTCTTCGGGACGGTGCCGGCCAAGTTACTTCAAGGGCCGGAAGGCATGACGGTCGCCGTCATGCGGTCGGCCAAGCCCCTGGCTGTGCGGGCCCGCGAGGCATTCGACAAGTGGCTTGGACGGCGGATTCCACAGCTCAATAGAGAGCAACGAATTGCCCTATTCGAAAACCTGCAGAACGGATCGAGGTTCAGCTTCGACTTTCTCGCGCTGATTTGTCTGTCTACCTCGATTGCGTCGCTCGGGCTCATTCAGAACTCGGGTGCCGTCGTTATTGGGGCGATGTTGGTCGCACCGCTGCTGACGCCGATGCTCGGAGCCGGTCTGAGTCTCGTTCAGGGCAATATCCCCTTGATCAAAGATGCCGCTCGCTCGATCGGTATGGGCTTCCTAATGGCCCTGGTGGTGGGTTTTATCTTCGGTTGGCTGACCCCCATCCATGTGCTCACCCCCGAGCTCGAAGGGCGAGGTTCGCCCAACATCCTGGACCTCATAATCGCGTTGCTGTCGGGAGCGGCTGCCGCCTACGCGGTCGCTCGTCCGAACCTCTCGGGCGCATTGCCCGGGGTTGCGATTGCCGCGGCCTTGGTTCCTCCGATCGCGACCTCCGGTATCGCCTTGGCAGTCGGAGATTTCTCGAATGCAACCGGCGCAGCCGCACTCTTTGGGTTGAATCTGGTCGCAATCATATTGGGTTGCTCCCTGGCGCTGTACTGCATCGGTGTGCGCGGATTTCGGAAGCACACCCACCGCAGCCTCTGGGTTCGCAGGACGCTGCTTGCTCTCGTGATTGTCGCGCTTGTAATTTCATTTCCTCTCGTCTCCATCCTCTTGCGCAAATTCGCCGAGCCCGTCTCAGAGGCGATGCTCACGGCCGTCCAAGAGCGCGTGGACGAAGAGGACGGCGTCGAGTTGTCCCACGTCATGCCGATCGATGACAGCGAGAGCGCGGACCTCGAGGTCGAGTTGCTCTCAGCTGAACCTGTTCGCCACGACTTCGCTGAAGACGTCGCAGAAATCGCCGAGGACTTCCTTGGCGAAGACGTGCGAGTCCGAATCGTGACTCGGCTCGCCACAGTAATCGAGTACGAGTAGGGGGCACCCACTACGCCCGAATTTGACGCGATCCCCGCCCCTGAGTAGCCTCTAGTACCATGAGCAGCAAGCGACCGCTGTCGGACGAGCAGCTCCGGTCCTATCGCGAGAACGGATTCTTGGTCGTCCCCGACGTTTTCTCACTCGCCGAAATCGACGAGATGCGGAGGGCCTTCGAACGCCTCCAAGCGCAGGCCGAACAGCTTCGCGAGACCCAGCTATTCGATGGTTCACAGTTCGTTGTCGAGCCCGTCATCAACGGCGTGGAACGAGTCCGTATTCATCGAGTGGTCTGGTGCGGATCGGCCCAACCCGTCCTTTCGAGATTTGGGCAGGACCCGAGACTCGTGAGTATGGCGTTGCAGATACTCGGAGCCGACAGCGCCGATCAGCTGATCAACCAAGCACACTTGAAGCTACCGGGCGACAAAGTCGACTTTCCCTGGCATCAGGATAGCCGCCACCGCCGGTTTGGAACCGACTTGTGGCGAGACGTGAACGGGGAGGGCAGTTTTGTCGAGACTGCCACAGCAGTTGATCCGATGACCCACGCCAATGGCCCTCTCGTGTTCATCAAAGGCAGCAACCGGCTCGGGCACCTATCGGTTGACCCCCATACCAAGGCGCTGCCCGTCGAGGCGCTCGAGTCAGGCCCGGAAGTCGTCGTTACGCTCCGTCCAGGCAGTGTGGCGCTCTTTGGACCCTACGTGATTCACGGCAGCGGCCCCAATCAGAGTGACCAGCCCCGCCGGCTTTTCCTGAACGGTTTTGCAAGTCCAGGAGCAAACAGCCGAGTGTACCCAGGCGATGGCGCGGGTCGCGCGGTCAGCCTGAGCTGAACCGTGCTCGAGTTACTTTTCCAGTCTTCAGAACTCGTCGCTGTCAACAAACCGCCCGGAATCGCCTCGACGGGCAGAACTCTCGACGATCCGAACTGTGTTCAGTGGATGTTGAGCCAGCAGCTGCAGTCCAAGGTGTGGGCAGTTCACCAGCTGGACAAAGACACCTCCGGCGTGAACCTCTTTGTACTCCGCGCCAACTTGGTCGAGCCTTTCCAGCAGCAATTGGCGTCGAATGACGTCCGAAAGACGTACTTGGCGATCTGCCACGGCCGGGCTCCCTTCGAGCGAAAGCGTATCTCAGCGCCGATCGGTCCCAGCAAGTCGGGGTCGAAACAGGTCGTCCGCGAGGACGGAAAACCCGCTACGACGGACGTCGTTTGTATATCCAGGACTATTCGATTCAGCGCCCTTCGTTGTGCAATATCGACCGGGCGCACCCACCAGGTCCGCGTTCACCTCGCCCATATCGGTCACCCGCTAGTCGGTGAGCGTCGCTACCGAAAACCGGGCTGCGATCTGCTTCCTCGCCACGCCCTGCACGCTGTGTCGATCAAAGGCCTCAGCGCCGTGGACGCAATCGCCGCACCACCTCCATCCGACCTTTCAGATATTGCAGAACTTTTGACACTGGAGCTACGGCCGATCGGCTCGGTTGACCCAAAGGGAAAACGGTAACCGACTGGAGACGTATGCCTCCGTCGGGGCGCTGTCAAACGGGCGGTTGGCCGAACGGCGCCGCAACTTGAGGGCCGCCCACAGCGACGGGCGGCGGCGATGGCTGGGCATGTGTGATTCTCCGAGGGCGTACCAGTGCCGCCAGCGAGACGCAGATGGCCACGGCGTGAGCGGCCGACAGAATGTAGAGGGCCGGCCCAGCAACCTCCCAAATCGTCGAACCTTGTCCTTTGAGCGCCGCAGCCAGAAACACAGTACCTCCGCCCGCAAAAACCAACATGAAGAACGCCCGCAGTCGACCGAAGCCCTGTCCGGCAAACCCGCCAATCGCGCAGGCAATAATCAGCGGGGCAAGGGGGCCGAGTAACTCGGGCATCATCATGTCACCCACGAAAATCCCCACCGTCCTGTCGCCAGAAAACAGAGGGAGAAAGCAGGCAGCAAGGATTGAGAAAAGGGCAATAAGAGAAGTGAATCGGTACATTGTTACTCCATTTTCGATTGATGACCTATACGAGTGTCCAACACTCACAAAAACCCTAGCTTGTGGGCCTAGATTCACGAACTTAATCGTTCTTAGCTCCCCTAGGCTGGCTCGCAGCACTCACTCTACCAGCACCTTCAGCCGGCAAAGTGCCGGATCAATGACGTGCCCAACCCGACGAAATCAATGGATGCAAGGCGGTGCGTTCTGCGATTGCTTTTGTAACGCTGGCGTGAACGTCGGTTCACTGCGCGCGTTCTCAGACAGTCAACCCGCGGTTACATATTTTTTCGCCATGAGGGTGGAGGCGCGACTCAAGTGTAGGGAATTGTGCGTGTTTCCAGCAATTCGGCTCTGTTGGCCCATATGTTGCTATTCCAGCCGGTTGGGTGCCTGGGATCGTTCGGGGGTAAAGCACATTGCGAAGGCATCAGTATCACAATTGGATCGGACTCATAACGACACTCGGACTCTCCGCCTGCGGCGGCGATCGCGACTTGTCGAACCAGGAACTGCAACAGATGCAGGAAATGGTCTTCGACGGGGAGCTACCGGACTCGCCAACAAACAGCGTGGCCGATGATCTAGAGGCGGCGACGCTGGGGCAACGCCTCTTTTTCGATGAAGGGCTGAGCTCAGACGGAACGGTGGCGTGTGCCAACTGCCACGATCCGGAGGAGGCGTTCAGCGATCCGCGGGTGGTATCGCTGGGGGTGGAGGGCCGAGAAGGGACTCGCCATGCCCCGCCTATCGTGAATGCAGGAACCGGCGATTTCTTCTTGTGGGATGGCCGTGCCGACTCGCTCTGGTCGCAAGCCCTGCTCGCCATCGAGAACCCAGCTGAGATGAATTTCACGAGGGCGGAGGTCGCCCACTACATCGCGAGCACCCATCGCGAGGCGTACGAGCAGGTGTTCGGTCCACTTCCCGACTTGAGCGGCGTTCCGCAGCGGGCCTTGCCCGGTGACGCAGCTTGGGAGGCCATGAGTGAGGCCGACCAGATAGCTGTCGAACGCATCTTCAGTAATGCTGCAAAGGCGATCGAAGCCTATGAACGACGGCTGTTGTGCGAAAACACGCTGTTTGACCGAGTGATGCGTGGAGAGGCGAGCTTCACACCCAACCAGGAGCGTGGCGCTTCTGACTTCATCCGCGCCGGTTGCGTTGATTGCCACGCCGGGCCACAGCTGAACGAGAGCGATGATGGCAATATCTTTCACAACAACGGCCTCAGCCGCGATGATACCGGCCGTCTCGATGGCATCCCTCAGCTGTTGGCGAGCACGTTCAATAGCGCTGGCGCGTACTCAGACGACCCCGAGATGGGCTTCGACCTACTCGATTCACTCAACGCGACTGATCGTGATTTGGGCGCCTTCAAGACACCGAGCCTACGCGGAGTTGCACAGCGACCGAGGTTCTTCCACGACGGATCGCGCACCACTTTGGAAGAGGTTCTGGACTTCTACGACCGACCGCCTCGGCGGCAACAGAGTTTGGGCGAAGTCGATCGACTGTTCCAGCGGGTAGGTAACTTCAACGAGGGCGCGATGGAGGCGTTTCTCGAGACGCTGAATTGTCCATCACCGCCTGCTTCGCTTGTAGACCCCAATCCAGCTTGGCCCTAAGCACCCGACCACCTCACCGCCGGACTCGACCGGCTTAGGGCATGACTTCTTCCAGCTCCGGACAGTATCGAAAGGCAATCACCTGACCCGAGGTCACCTGCCGACCGTGTTCGTCAGACATGGATGCCACTGGTATCAGCCCGGCATAGCCACCAACCGGGCACTCAACACTCTGCGGCAGACCGACCACGCTCGGGTTTTCGGCGATGTGCATGTACGCATCTCCGGCCAGGAACGGATCGACTCGAACGAAGTTGTTGGGGTACGTCTGGTGCAGATAGACCTCGTCCTGCGACGTGTGAACGACTGCGCTGGCAGCCTCTCCAGAGCGGACGGGATCCGCTGTCACCGCGGCGCGTCTGAACTGTCGAGTCGTAGCAGAGGGCGCGAATTCCCCGTCGAGATACCACTCATCAGCGGAGGTCGGATACGACTCGCTGTAGTTGCTGGTGGGAAAGGAGGCGGCTTCAAATTGATAGAGATAACCTCCCTGCTGTGTGTTACCGGCTCCATCCGTGCGCGCCGTCGTATAGCTCGACACGAGTAGGAACATTTCGAAGTCGGCGCCACCGGACGCGACCATGTCGAAACCCTCGGACGCCCCACCGCCACTGGGATGGCCCTGCACCGCGCCGGTCCACACAAAGCCACTACCCGAGCGGATACGGCCCTTGTCGATGTAGATGCCCTGGTTGCTGAATCGATAGGCAAGAGCCAGGCGAGCGCCCAGTGTCGACGGTTCGATGTAAAGCCGGATTCCAGCATATTCTCTGGCTCCGTTGGTGGTCGAGTCATAGGTAGTGAACGCGAAGGTGTTGCCCGAGTCTGTCGACAGGCCCAGGACGAGTCGATTGTCGTAACCTCGAGAACCGACGAACTTTTCTTGGAAGGCGACAACTACAGTGTGCGAGAGCGCCGTTGAGGTCAGAAACCCACCCGAGACCCTGAAGCGGTGGGTTGAGTCGATGGCTGGATCGGATACGTAGGACTCATCCCCGCCGTCGACTGCATAGATCAAGTCCGGCAGTTCCATCGTGCAGCCGCTTCCGCTCGACTTCGCAAAGTAAAGACCGTCTCGCGTACCGATCGTGAGCGCCGCCCCGGTCGAGAGTTTGCTCCACCGAAGGAAATGGCCTTCAGCCCCAACGTCTAGGTCTTCAAAGTCGTACGTGCCGGACAGCAGGGTTGGTTCAGTGTAGGTCAGGCCCTCGTCGTCGGAGCAAGCGAAGTACACATCCGCCAAATCGTCCGTTCCCCGCTCGAGCCAGGCAACCCAGACCCACTGAGCGGTGCGCACCATTGCGGGGTAGATCGCATCTTCGCGGTGCGGTTCGAGAACGAGGTCATCTCCACCCGACACATGCCAGGCAGTCAACTCATCGTCTATTACGGCGGCGGTTCCGCGGTCGGCTGGGTAGCTACTTGTCACCGTCGTCGCGAGAGCGTTTGCCGCGAAGCAAGTCGTTACCAACACAATAAGGGTAGTCAGAGCAGCTCTGGCATTTCGCCTGGTAGAAGTGGGGTTCATCAAATCTCCAAAAAAGTAATTATCGAAATCATTTACCAATTGAAGAGATGATAGCAGTAATTGTAAACAATGTTTACTAAAAAATGAATTCAGAGACTACTTCGACCAACAAAGGGCGTGCTGAGTCCCAAAATTGGAATGAAAAAAGTTCGAAACGGCTAGTTCCCTACGCCTGGATTGGTATTCAGCGGGCCGGGCTGGCGGTTATTGCGGTCGTATCAAGCCCAGCGTGGTCAAAAACCAACGGGACCGGCTCGTTCCTCAGCCAACGTTCGACTAAACCGAGGTAGTTCGGGTCTTGTCGGTAATGGGGGAGTCCACCGGGGAGCTGAACGTTGCAGGTCACGCCCGACTCGGGAGAGGAGCAGATCAGACGGGTCGAAGCACCCGAACCCGGGTTGAGATTGTCACCGCCGAGCCCGGTGTTGGCGACGTTGACAGTGTTCAACCCGCCATCCTTGGCGAAGGGGCCCTCGTTGAACCGAGGAACGCCAAAGTTCGAGAGTAAATCTGCTGTAAACGATGTGGTGTGTACACGCCCCCACAGCCAATCTGATGGGTCGTCACCGACCTGGCTTTTGAAAAGGGCGGCTCCCGTGTCGAAGGCGGCGGCGAGGATCTCGGCTTGGGTTTCCGTCGCATCTTCGGTCGAGACATCGTCCCACAGAAGGTCGGGGTTGGTGAGCTCGTCGGGTCGTACGAGGGCCCTGTAGAAGGAGTCGGGCCGAGGGCTTCGAGCCCACTCGTAGGCTTCGACTTCGTCTCTACTCCAGCCCCGGAAAGCTGAGCTCAAAACGCGGTGGAATGCGGCGCAGCCCAGCGACTCGGACAGCTCGTCAGCATCATCGGAAGCGTCGCCTTCGGGATCGGACGAGGCCAGGCCGGTTGGGCAATCAAACTCCCAGGCCTCGAGCGCGTCGTAAAGTGCTTGGCCATCGGCCGACAGGTCATCGCGCTCCACTGCCAAAAGTGCCGGCGCCAAGGTCTGGCCCATGACCGAAAATGTGTCGCCAATGATATCGAGCATTGTCTCGGTGGTATGCTCGTCGGTGTCATCGAGCAGGTCGAGAATACGTTGCTGACGCACTCCAGTGGAGGGGTAGGTTTGTAGTAGCGGATGGCCGTCATTGGTCGGATCGCCGTCGAAGGTGGCTCCGGTCATGTCGTTGTTCGCCGTTGCTAAGAACCCGTCGTCGGGATTGACTGCCTGAGGAAGGTCATCATATTCGATGAACCCCTCC
>CAZDBH010000008.1:32470-43658 GCA_964503485.1 uncultured Bradymonadales bacterium
GGGCATTTGGGGGCCATCTCGGCGTTCAGTTCGGTGAACCCCTCCCACTCTTCGCCGCCGGTTCCATCCAGCGGAAGATATCCGGGGTGCACCGGCGACGACCAGGTGCGGATCGGGACGGTGTTGTAGGGGAACCAGCCGACGTCGCCGGCCGTATCGATTACAACGACGTTCTGCCCGACGGTCGTGATGTTGCGCAGCGCATCGCGTGCTTCCTCTAGATCCGAAGCTCGGTTGAGTTCGGTCAGATAGTTCACATCGGTACTGATGTTGTTGCCCGTCCACCTGAGCGACACGGCAGTTCCCGCTTCCTCGTCGATAGCCAGAACGGGTCCGTGATGGGGAACATACAGAGCAGTGCGAGTCTCGATGTCGCCAAGTGGTTGAGGGAATTCGAATTCGACCTCGACGAAGGGTACATCATTGCCCTCGAACACAACCCCACTGCCGTCTTCCGTAAGCTGCTCCAGATAGACATCTGAAAAGTCGAAGGCCGTGTTGGTGTTGCCAAACGCGATGTTCTCGTTTTGGCCGATTAGAACCCAGGGAATTCCAGCGAAAGTCAGGCCGGCGGCGTGATTCTCTCCACTGCCCTCGGTCACTGCGTCAATGTGAGCTGGATACCACACCGACGGATTCGACAGCCCCAGATGAGGGTCGTTCGATAGCAGCGCAGCGCCGTTTTCGGTCAGCTCTGGCATGACCACCCAGTTATTCGAACCGCGGTCACCGGCCAAGCCACCCAGAGCGCCCGTGCCACGAAGCCGTGCACGCGCCTCGCGCAACACCGGCAGGAAGTCGGCCATCCGCACGACCCGTCTCGAGTTGAAGCCCGACTTTTCCTGAGCCGGGTACTCGTAGTCATCGATCACGGTGCTGTCAGAGAACGGGAGCGGGCGGAAGTAGTCAGTGAAGACGCTCTCGTCCATGTCTGAATCGGCCTCGATGGCTGCGAGAACTTCGCCTAGGGCCAGGTCAACCTCTCCGGCATTGGTCAGGCTCTCGATGATGGCAGCCACAGACGCAACAGAGTCGGCCGGCGTCCAAGGAGCAATCTCTGTCATGTAGATGAACTCGAAACCATACTCCAGTGGGAGGCTGGCGCCGTTCCTTCCGTTAAGCAGATCATCTAGCCATGCGTTTACCCCTGAAGAGTAGGCGTTCAGCAACACAAGGGTCTCTTCCGAGGCATGCTCTAGTACGTACTCTTCAATTGGTTGGCCGCTCGCGGTCGAGAACAGCGATCGATTGGCAACGTCGACGTCGAGTACGAGGTCGCCTGCAGCTACGATTTGGCTCAACCGACCCCGGACAACCCGTCGGCGCAGGTCCATCTGAAAGAAGCGGTCCCTGGCATGGATGTATCCCAGTACAGCAGCGCAATCCGCATCGGTCTCGCAAAGTACACTTGGGATGCCGTATTCGTCGAATTTGATCTCAGCGTCGTTCTCGAGACCGTCGATGTGCAAATCGGTGATTGGTCCGAGTTCATCGATTGGAAGCTGGAGCGGCGGTGGTGCGTCGGGCTCGTCACCGTCCTGTTCGTCGTCAGTGTCCTGTTCGTCGTCAGCGTCCTGTTCGTCGCCCGCATCTGCCGTCGTATCGTCGGTGGCGTCTGGTTCGGTGTCGACGTCGTTCGCAGTGACGTCGGCGTCGGGGGTTGGTGTCGCTTCCTCGTCGTCGCCACAAGCGACGAACGCAGCAACCAGAAACGGAACTAAGAGCGCTATTCTGGGTCGAACTGTCATCGTTTTCCTCATGCTGATCGGCCGGGGAAAGATGACATACCACAGGTGCGTCGGGTTGGCGACCAAACCAACGAGTCGAGCCTGTATCGCCGATCGCAGCGTTTCCAGCGACGTCGGGGTTGCGCAAGCCGCAACGACTTCATTCCTTCCAGCAGCCGCGACAGGTATATTACAGAGACGCAACGACGGGGTTTGATGCAGTGGTGCCAGAGGAGCGAGAGCTTGTAGAGTTGGGGTACGAGGCGTTGGATCATCTCGCTGCCCTCGTGCCGACGGGTTGGTCGAAGGTGACGATTCGCCGCGGACCCATTGGCGAACGCCTCGTCGTCCAGCAGATTGCTGCCAAGCCAGGCGCGTTTCCACAGATCGCCGTACCCAAAGCGCTCGGTTTGAATCCGCTCAAACGCACGGCCTGGTTGGGCCGAGCCCTCGATAAGATTCAGGAGTTATTGCGTTACAAAGCCTTGGTTTGGGATGGTCTCACCGTCGAGGCAGTGCGCCTCGAGAACGATCCTTCGAGCCCAATTGAACTCCGTTTGGTCACCCCCGCGTGCGCTTTGATTGCCAAAGTCGTCCTCGAAGACCCAGCATCTGAGTTGGCGGTCACTCCGAACTTGATGAGGGTGGTGGAACGCGAGCTGGGGACGTGGAAGGGTCGTCAGGCGGCCTTCGAAAGCGAGAACCCCGATCGGCGGGCCTGGCGTTTCGACCCGACCCAGAACGTCGTACACATCCAGGACAGGGACGAGTCGATAACCCGCTTTACGGCCGACATCATTGGGTCCCACTCCGAACGACAGAACAGCTGGTTGTGGAGTTGGGCGAACGAATCGTACGAGTCGAGTCAATGTGTCTCGGCCATCAAAGCCCGCGACAACACCGAGCTCACAGACGAGATAAGCCTCTTCGGTTTCACCGGATTTCCCTGCGAAGCCAGGTTCGCTCAGGTTGTGGCCTGGCTGACAGCTAGCCGAAGTGGCGAGGTTCCGGTTTTTGAGGCCGCAGTCCCTCAGATGCGCCTAACACTCTTTTTCGCCCTTCACCGAAGACTCTTGGGCAATGATTTCGATTAGCCGTTCGGCCTGTCGTCAGCCTTTGACTCCACCGGCGGTGAGGCCACTCACCAGGTGTTTCTGCAGCAAGAAGAAGAGCAAGACCACAGGCAGTGAGACAATCACCGAACCCGCCGCGAACGAGCCCCATGAGCCGCCGTATTCTCCCACGAAGCCCTGAAGCATCACGGGCAGGGTGTAGGCCGTCTCGCTCTCCATGAAGGTGGCCGCTAGGATGAACTCATTCCAGGCTGTCATGAAACTAAACAGCGCTGTGACCGCAATGGCAGGACGGGCAAGCGGTATGATGATGCGGTAGAAAATGACGATCGGCGAGGCACCGTCGATTCGGGCCGACTCCTCCAGTTCGATCGGAATCGTGTCGAAGTAGCCCTTCAACATCCACACACAGAAGGGAATGGCGGTCGTCGAGTACACCAGAATGAGGCCCAGTAGATTGTTCAGCAACCCGAGCGCGTTCATGATCACAAAGAGCGGGATGAGCATGAGCGTGCCAGGGAACATCTGACTCACGAGGAAGCTGAAGAGAGCTGCCCGTCGGCCCGGAAAGCGAAACCGGCTGAGCGCATAGGCTGCCGTGCAAGCCAGGAAGATACCCATGATGGTTGTGGCCAGCGCGACCACCACACTGTTGAGTAACTGGCGAGGAAAGAGTTGGTTTCCTGCCAAGTCCCGTCTGCCGATTACGTCACTGAAGTTGGTTGTGCTGAATGTCTCTGGCCAGGGAGCCAGACCGATGTTGAGCGATTGCTCCCCACTGAAGGCGAGCTTCAGCACGAAAATCACCGGAAAGAGAGTGGCGACGGTTACGCAAACCAGCAGTACGTGCTTGGCGAAGCGTTCTTTGCGGCCGCTAGAGTGAACCGACATTATTCAAACGCTCCTTCCGTTGCCCGGCTGATCCGGTTCAACCCCCAACTAAACGTGAGTAGAATCACAAAGATAACGACGCTGTATGCAGCCGCATAACCCCACTTGTGTAGGGCAAATACCTTGTACGCCTCGGTGATGAGAATCTCTGTCGAGTGGTTGGGGCCGCCCCCTGAGACCAGGTAGATGATGTTGAACATATTGAATGTCCAAATCGTCCCCAGGATGATGGCCGGAAAAAGGGCCGGCTTCAGGAGGGGGAGCGTTATCTCCTTAAACTGCTGCCATCGCGTCGCACCGTCGACATTGGCCGCTTCGTAGAGTTCCTTGGGAATGCTCTGCAGTGCCCCCAAGCTCACCACCATCATGAATGGAAAACCCAACCACACATTGGTCACCAGATTGGCCGTAAAGGCAGTCAGAAAGCTGTCGCCCAGCCAGTCGACCTTGTCGAATCCGATGCCAACGAGTACTCGGTTCACGGCGCCGTCGTTGGCATCGAACATGCCCTTCCAGATCAGGGCTGTGATGTAGTTCGGTATGGCCCAAGGCAGGATCAGCAGGACGCGGTAGATTCGTTTGAAGCGGAGCTTGCTGTCATTCAATGCGAGTGCCAGCGCGAGACCGATCGCAACGTGCAAGACGATGTTGCAGGCGGTCCAGAGGAGCGTCACGAAGAGCGTCCAATAGAAGCTCACCCCAGAGCGACTGTCTCCGCCCAAGATGTTGCCGAAGTGTTCCAAACCAACCGGTACAAATCGCCCGGCGTCCCGTTCGAAGAAGGCCAACACGAAGCCGAAAACGAATGGGACGAACACCAGCAGTAACATCCCGATCATCGCCGGGATGACGTAGACGTAAGCCCACGGATCGTTGCGTGCGTGGACGATCGCAGCGACGAAGCTCTTTCGCAGAATCGCACAGAGCACAAAGGCGATCAGTAGCCCAAGTCCAAGAGGCCCGGCTGCGCTCCCAAGATTCTCGACTGGAGCGAATCGAGAGGCCAGCAGGTCAATTCGCCCGTCGCGATAGTCGCGTAAGACGAAATCGAGCACATCCTGGCCGTCGGTTGGGCCCATCTCCCCAGGCAGGACCAGCGAAATCAGTTCTGTTTGAAACGCTTCGGCGCGCTCCGTTCGGATGTCGCCATCGCTTTGAAGCGCCCACAACCCAGAAACCAGGAAAACTGCCGCAAGAGCCAGCGTGACACGACTTCCCAGACGCGCTCCGACAACCACGCACAAGACAGCCAGAACACCAAAGGCCAATACAAGAAACCCCAGCGGCAGGGCCGGAGGTGGGGCGGACTGGGCGAGCGTGATTCCTGCCACTCCGCTGATCGACCCATCCGGGCCGACGAGCGGGACGTTCACGTTGAGACAGGGACTGCCATCATGGGCCAATTCGCTCTCGATCACGAAGTAGGGGGCGCTATGTTCGAGGCCGAGTGCGGGCGGGAAGGCGAGGCGTTCCCCGAATCCCTCAGCACTAGCATGAGCCCGGACCAGTCGATCGTAGATGGCATGCTGACGTGGGTCGTTGTGTCGCATGGGGTCGAGACCGATCAGGCTCTCGAAGCGGTTTGCGACGAAGACGCCGCCCAAGGTGAGGCCTAGTTCGCTCTCGCCCCCGAAATTGAGAACATATGCCTCGAGGAGGCCTTCGCCAATTCGCTCTTCGAGAACACCGATGTGGGCCTGCGTGTCCTCCGCAGTAGTGCGGGCTGCGGTAAACGACAGCGAACGGGCAATCGCGATCGCTCGGTTCTCTTCGAGTTTGGCCGTGAAGCCTCCCGAGGTCCAACTCAGGATTCCCGCCGAGACAAAGAGGGCTAGAAAGACGCCGACGACGGCGAATATCTCGACCGCTCCCCGTGTTTTGGGCTGTTTCTGAGCGCTCATTCTTCGCTCTCGATGCGCTCTTGCGCATTGGCTAGAACTTCGCGGGCGGAGGCGCCGTCTTTTACAGCGCGAAAGATAGCCGAGTCGGCGTGGGCCCACACTCTGAGCATCATGGGAGTGTTCGGCATCGGGACCGAGTTGAGCATTTGCTCGCGGAACACAGCGATGGAGGGGTCGATCGCCTGAGAGCGCTCGTAGGCCCCCTTCAGTGCGACAGGTTGGTGGCCGTCGTCCATCCGGGTCGACACAGCCTCCAGATCTGTGGATAGCCAGCGGATTGCTTCAAAGGCGCAGTTCTTGTTGTCGCTCTCGGCAGACAGCATCAATGCCTCGACCGTCAGAAACGGCTGAGCCGGACGCTCTGTGCCGTCAGCTGCCCGAATCGTAGGCAGCGGTGCAACGCCATAGTCGACCTCGGCTATCTCTCCCCGGAACCAGGGTCCATTGATGACCATGGCGGCTCGTCCCTGGTTGAACAGGCTGGTGACGGACTGAGAAGAAGGGCTGTCGGGTAAGACACCGTCGCGGCGATAGAGGTCGGTGACGAATTCGAGGGCCTCGATGCTGGCGGCGTCGCCAATATGAACACCATCGTCCCGGTCGAGCACCGACCCCCCGAAGCCATGGATCCAAGGCGCGTGAAAATAGAGTTTGGTGTATTCGTACGCGAGGCCAAACCGCTCGTCGGCGACGTTCCGCTCGGTCAGCCGTCGGGCGATCTGGGCCAGGGCCTCGACGGTTCGCGGCGCCGATTCAATCAGTTCCCGATTGTAGTAGAGAACTAAGCTCTTGAAGGCCAAGGGCAGGCCATAGAGCTGGTGTTTGTATACGAGAGCGACCACCGTCCGCTCGAAGAAGGAGTTGAGCAGGCTTCCATCAAGCAGCCACTTGTTCAGCGGCTCAACGACGCCCAGTTCGGCCCAATCACCCACCCGATCGTGGGCAAAAATGAACATATCCGGGCCACGTCCCCGTGGGATAGCAGCGGTGATTCGATCGGGGTAGGCGTCGAAGGGAATGAAGCGGGCATTAATCTCGAGCAAGGGATGGGCGCCGTTGAACGCGGTAATCGTCGACTCGAGTGCAGTGCGCTCGTCCTCGCGATAGCTGTGCCACAGCGTGAGCTCCTGAGCGGTCAAAGGGTCGCACGAGAGGCTTCCCGACCCGCTTCCCTCCAGAGGCGGCAGGCCAATGCGGGTCTCATCGACCGGTTCGGAATCGCAGGCAACTAACAGAGCAACGAACAGGAGACCGACTAACCGACCGACTTTGATATGGGCGATGGAGTCCGCCATCAATTCAACCGTGTGCTCCCATCCGCGCTGAACACGTGCAGGTGGTCGATATCGACGGCGAATCGAAGATCAGACTGCTCGCTGGGCGGCACTTCGTCGGTGCGACCCACAAGCTCTCGGTCGCCTACTTTCAGATACAAGAAGGACTCTGAGCCGAGCGGTTCGACTACATCTACCCGAGCCATGAGTCCGGCCCCCTTGCCCAGGGAGTCTGGCGTAAGATGCTGGGGGCGGATTCCCAGGGTGTAACTTCCAGCCTCGAGCTCGAGCCCATCTGGAGCCGGGAACTCGAAACCATCCCCTGAAAACTGCTTCGAGCTAGAGGAATACTCCGCTTCCAACAGGTTCATACTCGGGCTGCCGATAAAACTAGCGACAAAGGTGTTCACGGGCCTGTCGAAGAGTTCGAGCGGACTGCCGACCTGCTGAAGCAGGCCGTCTTTCATCACAGCGATGCGATCAGCCAGAGTCATGGCTTCGACCTGATCGTGAGTCACGTAGAGAATGGTCGCGCCCAGCTCTCGGTGAAGTCGGGCGATCTCGAGCCTCATCTGAACTCGCAGTTTCGCATCTAGGTTCGACAGCGGTTCGTCAAAGAGGAAGACTCTCGGATTACGCACAATCGCCCGGCCCATCGCTACCCGTTGGCGCTGACCACCAGAGAGCTGTTTAGGCTTGCGTTCCAACAGTTCGTGGATGCCCAGAATCTCTGCGGTTTTGTGCACCTGGGCATCGATCTCGCTCTTGGGAGTCTTGCGCAGTTTGAGTGCGAAACTCATGTTGTTGCGCACGGTCATATGGGGGTAGAGCGCATAGCTCTGGAAGACCATCGCGATGTCTCTGTCCTTCGGAGCGACGTCATTGACGACTTTGTCACCGATCGAAATGGTGCCATCGGAGATGTCCTCGAGACCAGCGACCATTCGCAGCGTGGTCGTTTTTCCGCAACCGGAAGGGCCGACGAGCACCAGCAGCTCTTGGTCTTCGATGGTCAAATCGAGATTCTCGACGGCGGTGACGTTCCCGTATCGCTTCCAGATTGACTTGAGTTCAACTTGGGCCATCTTAATCCTCAATCACAACCGCACCGAATGGCTCCAATACGGCGTTTTCACCCTCGATTCGAGCGTTGAGGGTGAGAATCGGCGAGCACGAGGACCCGCTTGGGCACTGTAGGGTCTCCACTTCTGGTCCGCGATTCAATGCCACGATAACGGAGTCCTGTCCATGGCTTCTACGAACCGCGAGCAAGCCACGGATCGCGCTCACAACCTCGAAGGTTCCAGAACGCAATGCCGGATGCTCCCCACGCACCTCGATAAGTCGGCGAGTGAGCTCCCATAAGTTGTTTTGGAGGCCGAGCTGATCCCAGGCCATGTCGGGACGGTTGTGGGGCCACTCGCCACCGACACGACCGATTTCGTCCCCGTAGTAGAGCAGGGGGATGCCGTTACTCGTTAGGAGCAGGGTCAGAGCGAGTGGGTAGGCCTCTGGTGTCTCGAGCAAACTCGCAAACGTGGCTGTGTCGTGAGTGTTTAGATAGTGAACGTACCGGCCTGCGGCGCGCTCACTTCGGTTCTGAAGATGATGGGCCAACGCCTCCGACCGCATCCGGAAGTTCAGCCAGCCCTCGAGCTGTTGGCTGAACTCGAAGTCGTACATCGCGTCGAACAATCCGTCGCCTAGCAGGGGTTCCTCGGCGCTCGAAGGAGTGGTTCCCCAACTCTCTCCGAGGGCGAATAGTTCCGATTCACCCCGAAGACCCCTGACGCGACTGAGGAATTCCAGCCAGACACTCGTCTCGACGTGCTTGACGGTGTCAGCGCGTAGTCCGTCGAACTCAAATTCGGCGAACCAACGCGACTGCCAGTCGATCAGCTGCTGTCGAACTGTAGGGTTCTCGGTTCGGAAATCGGGTAGCCCGTACAGGCAGCGATCCAGATCGGTCGCCCCGGTTTGTGGGCACGAGCCGGTCGCCTCCGAGCGAACCCATGTCGAATCGGCGGCGAAGTGGCTTCCGTACCCGCTGTGATTCAAGACCACATCGAGGATGACCTGCAGACCTTGTTGGTGAGCGTGCTCGAGCAGTTGGGTGAGTTCCTGCTCGGTGCCGAGCCGAGGTTCCAGCCGGTCAAAGTGCTCCGCCCAGTAGCCGTGGAAGGCCCAATGCCCGGGCGGTTCACCAACAGGTGCTTCGATCTGCTGCACGATGGGCGTCAACCAGATTGTGTTGACGCCGAGGTCGGCCAGATAGCTCAACCGCCCGTCGAGGCCGACGAAATCGCCGCCATGGTAGCCCATGACATTGCTGGGGTCGGTGTCGATGTCGTTGTCGGTCCGGCCGTTCGCGAAGCGGTCGGTGATAATCATGTACACAACACGTTGGTCGGGCGTCAGAGCCGCCGGCGTGGACGTGCGGGTGGGAACGGCGGAACAGCCCGCCGCCAGTAGGTAGACCGCGCCAGCCAGGACAGCGGTGGCGCCGGTCCTAGTCCTGGGTCGGTTGCTCATTCTTCTATGTCGACCACGGTGTTGGGTGCCGTCGAGCCAGTCGGTTGGGGGCGATCGGCGAAAATCTCGCGCAAGTAGACCGTCGTCGGGGCGTTCGGCAAGGTGTAGCCGCGCTCGGTGAGCGGAAACTCTTCAGTCCCCGACCAGCGTCCTTCGTCGGTGGGGACTCCGATCGTGTATTTCCAGCGCAGCAGAAGTCCGGGTCGGAACTGGAACGAGCGAGTCCATATTCGGTCTCCCGCAACCCGATCAGGACTCACGCCATCGTCGCGGAGAGCGAGCGAGTTGGGCCACCAATCGCCCCATATAGGCTGGTTGCCTGTGATGTAGACGAGTCCGGTTCCGTCCGGAGCGGGCATCGTGTTCAGACCGGTGTAGGTATCGAGCGCCACCGAGTCTCCGCTCACGTCGCACTCGAAGACGACGACAATCAGGTTCGTCACGTCGTCGAAAATGATCCGGGACTCGAGTTGGGGAGCTTGGTCAACTAGGGTGCTGCCCTCGGAGGCGGTCACGAGAAACTCGAAGGGGTCGCCAAATGCCATTCCCAGGGCCGACCAGGGGAACCTGACTTCGATGATTCGTCCACCCGAGACGGGACCACCGACCTCGATTCCGCCCAAGCCATCGACCGCGTCCCAGCCCTGTTCGCCATCGGCCAGCCAGAGGCTGGACTCCGCCGAGCCCGAGCTGAAGTCGATTTCGAGCATGTAGCCGGCACCGCCACCGTTGAAGTTGAGCGGGAGCTCGTTCGCGCCCTCAGTGTTGAGTACTTGCGGATTCGGCTCGAATGTCCCGAGATCTGGGTCGAGCACGTGTTTGTAGTTGGTGTAGAACCGCACTCGATAGTTTGTGCCGAGTTTTTCGGACAGGTCTTCGTTGAACTGGACGGCGACATAGACGCTCTCTTCGCCGCTCTCGGGCAAGTCGTATCCGTAGTAGACCAGCGCGATGTCATCGTTGAGGCTCGACGCGGTACCGCTGGAGTCGTTGTCGAAGAAACTACCCCCGACAGCTGACCACTCGGACTCATCTGGTAGGAATTTGCCATCGATCACCGGGACATCCTCGAACGGCCCCTGCAAAACACCCGCTCTGGCCTGGATGATGGGCCCGAAATCGGGCGTCTCGAAGGGTTCCTGATCGCGGAGAACCAAGAAGTCGTTCATGAACTCGTACATGCCGGTCAGATGACTTCTAAAGGCCCGGTCGAAGGGGGTATCGTCGTTCGAAGCCGACGTCTGATCCTGGCCGTACCACCAGAACCAATCAGAGCCCTCGGCCGCATATATCTCGTTCCAGGCTTGATAGGCCGCAAACTGTTCGGGGTCGTCCTCGGTAGGTGCCGCTGCCAGCGGGTTGGGTCGCGGGACGCCGGAACGCTCCAAGTCGGTCCGCGCCTGCAGCAGATAGGTCCAGGCCAGGTTCTCTTCGCTCTCGCCGATCCAGGTTGCGTACGATGCATCGATCCAGCTGCCCCGCCAGAGCGGTTCGAGTTCACGCTGCTCGGTCGTCGGATGAGCTGCCACCGACCGATCGAGATTGCCGTGGATGTACTCGGCGGGTGTAACGGTCACCAACTCGCCGATTTCCTGCGACTCCTGCAGCGACCGATAAAGCGCGTGGTGAAAGCCCTTGCCGTCGTGCTCGTGGCGGTACAGCTCCCAGGCATTCTCACCGTCCAAAATGACGGTGAGTAGGCGGTCGGGCTGCCCGAAGCGCGGGGCTTGGGCGAGTACGTTGGTCATGAAGTCATCGGCGGCGACTTCTCCAGTCAAGGTTTGGTACGC
>CAZDBH010000008.1:43668-48843 GCA_964503485.1 uncultured Bradymonadales bacterium
CGATGTTGTCGCTCAGCGGGCCGTCCCGAAAGACGATAATGAGCTCATCATCTGTTGACCCGCCGCTGCCAGTGACGGTGTCTGCGTCGATCAGATAGGGGAAGTGGTGGGGTAGGCCCGACGGTTCGCTGCGCTCGAGCACCCGTTGGTCGGTCGCGACCCACTGAATCTCGTTGTCGACCAGCGTTTCGATGATTTCCTCGGCAACAGAGCCCTCTCCGGGCCACATGCCGTAGACGGGCTGGCCGAAGGTGTCCTGATAGAAACGGCGCGCCAGGGCGACTTGAGCGAAAGCGTCATCGGCGAACTGGAATGCCGGACTGGGCAGGAGGTCGGTCGGTTGGGCGTGTCGAGCGAGCTCCGTGTCACTGATCAGTGGCAGAATCGGGTGGAAGAACGGTGTGGTGATGACTTCGACTCGACCGCTCTGGCGTTCGGCATTCAACAGGAGCGAGCGGTGGAGAGGAATCACGTCGGCCATAATCTTGTAGTTCTCGGCGACCAGGCGGTTGGCGAGAATCTCCAGTCGCGCTAGGCGCTCGTCGTCATCCGCGGCGCCGTCTGTATAGTAGTCGCTGAGCAAGTAGGTCCCGTTGCTCTGCTCGTCGACCACATCGCTCAAGTCGACGCTCCAGCCGTTGGTCAGCCGCACCGGACCCTGCAGAAAATCGGGGTCGAACCAGGCGACCTCAAAGAACACCTTGAGATAGGCGAAATCGAGCTGGGTGTAAGTATCGCGAGCGCTGTCTCGCAGGGCGACGTACTCTGGAAAACGCTGCATTATGGGGTCAGAGGTGCTCACCGTAGCCCACGGATCGGCGTAGAAGAGACCAAGTTCTTCCTCAGATGCACCTTCAGGCGTCGGTGTGTCGTGCAGAAGCAGGTCGATGAACGCATCGGTGTGGCCTTCCCATTCCGCCAAGAAGGCCTCTTCGTCGACGGTGTTCTCGATCGGGTCCACAAACGGGCCGAGCCGCTCGACGTAGAACTCGTTTTGAATCAACAGCACGCTCGTTAGATTGACGGTGAGATGAATCGACGGGTACTGGAGAAGTATGGCCGTCATATCCCAGTAGTCTTTGGTCGCGTGCTTTCGCACCCAGGGACCGATCATCGCGTCGCGATTGGGATCGAGGTAGAGCGGCTGGTGCTGATGCCAAATGATGTTGAGATAAAGGGCCTGGTTGACGGTCGCTCGGTTGAAGCGAGAGTCGATCGGATTGCCGGTCAGATCCTCGACCTCGCGAACGACCACCTCGTAGGTCAGATCCGGATTGATACTCACCGAAGTCAGGTCGAGGGTGAGAAAAGCGAATCGTGTGTCGATAGTGATCTCGGTAATCGGGAGTTCAGTGTTGTCCGAGCCGGTGATTCGGTAGTTTTCCACATCGCTGCCCGAGTCGATTTCGACATCTTCACTGAAACGGAGCACGACCTCCTCGCCGTCTCGACTGAATGCATTAACGAGTCGAGGTGCTTCGTCGACAACGACCTCATCCGGGTTGTTCGTGTCGGTAGGGACGTCGGTCTGGTTGTCGTCAGTGACTGAATCGACGGGGCCCGTGTCGCGGGTATCGTCCAGACTGGTGTCTTCTTCATGGGTGTCGGTTTGAGTTGTGTCGGTTTGATTGGTGGGTTCGGGGATGACAATGTCATCGCCGCCGCAACTTACGCAAATCAGAACCGCAGACATCAACATGATTGGGGCGCGCATGGTCACTCCAGCTAGTGTACGTCCAAGACAAAGACCTCGTTCACAACCTGAGGGGCCTCGGCGTCGTAGAATGGCTCCATAGGTAGCGATTGATTGCTCGTGAAGAGCCCGTCTCTGTTCACAATCCGCACGAAAATGGCGATCTGCTGGCCACCGTCCGGAAGCCCGTCAGCGCCGTACAGCGTGCACCACGGGATAAATGTCTCGATGACCCCGTCTTCGGCATCACCGGCAGCACATGTGGAATCGACGACATCGCACGAGGTGGAATAGGAGCACGTCCCATCCCCGGCGTTCTCGAAGCCGTACCAGGCGAGATCGGTACGAATCAGGCCTCGCCAACCGGTGAGCGCAGGCAGATAGTCGTCTCGGTCGCTGGGGGCGAACTCCATGGTGGCAAAAGCGAAGTCAGCCCCAAAGCCGGCGACCGGGCCTGCGTCGATGACTGATGTAATCGCTCGATCGATGCGCCAGTAGGTATCGGGTACGTCGTCGTCGTAGTCTTCGATTGCGGACATCTGGCTGAAGCCGGTACCACTTCCGAAGTCGGTGTCGACATAGACCACAATGGCGTTTCCTGGGTCGCTTTCGGTGCCGTTCCGCTCGAGTTCACCTTCGACCGCTAAATAGAGGCCCCTTTCGTCGAAGCTGACATAGAGACCGCTCAGAACGTGATCGCCCCAGTTCGACTCTCGATCGGCCTCGGCGACGAGGAAGAGCTCGTGCCAGTCCTCGTCGTCGTGGTTGATTTGGCCATCCACTTCAGGGGAGCGAACGTAGCTAACCGAGAAGGCGTCATCGATGGTCAGGACGTCATCATCGCGGGTCAAGCGAAGGTCGTATCGGCCGAGGTCTCGCGGACTCTCTCCCGGATCGGCGAACGTCAGTGTCGCGCTGGTCGAGTCGTCGGAAGTGAAGGCCTGGGATGCGAACTCCTCGTCTGGCGCCGCTGCCTCCACGGTCAAATCACTGCCGAGTTGGACACCCGAAACAGTGATCTCTGCGGCCCCGATCAACGAGATGGCGCCGGGGCTCAAACTCGAGACTCGGATACCGTCGGTCAGGACGATGGTGCCGGCTTGGTCCAAACTAAAGCCGTTTCCGCTCCCGTCGAGGTCGCCGTAGGTCCAGTTCTGGTCTCCGTCGAGACCGTCACAGTCAGCCGCCAAGGTGAAGCGAACGGCCCACAAGTAGGTGCCTGGCTCGGCAATCGCCAAGTCGTCGACGACGTACTCGTCGTCGTTGGCGAGGTCGCCGTTGTAGTCCATTACCACGACCGTCCAATCGGCATCGTCTTCGGTCGGGTCGCCGGCATCATCGGGCGCGTAAATCAGTTGGCCACACAATCCCTCGCCCCGTCCTTCGGCCTCGGTTACGCTGCCCTCGTAGGCCCTTCCGAAAAGAGCTGGCAATGCCGAATCCGGAGCTCCTACCACAGTTGAGGTCGGGTACTGGATTGTCGCGAAGTCCACCCCCTCCCGCTCGTAGGTGAAGGCGTTTGTTTTGGTGCCGGTTTGCGAATCGGGATTGCGCAGCGCTACGTCGACAGTACCTGGTCCGTGTCGCGGAGTCAGAGCGCTGATCTCCTCAGCCGAGGTGAAGACAACGTCTTCGCCCAGCTCACCATCAAAGGTCACAGTCGCGCCCTCAGCGAAGTTGACTCCATACATCGTGACCCGGGTACCCCCCAGCTCACTCCCTCTGTCGGGGTCGAGCGAGTCAATCCGGGGTGCATTGCTCACATCGACGTAGGTGAAGCCCAGATCGTGGGTGTCGGAGGCGCCATCGGGGTTTTCGACCGTGACTGGAACTCGCGCCGCCCGGTCGTGCGCCGGTGTGCGGCAAGTGATCAACACCTCGCTCTGGACTTGGCACTCAGCTTGGACTTCGTCGAAGGTCACGACCGCTCCGGTAGCGAAGTTCTCTCCGGTGAGCGAGACGCCTGTGCCGCCAGTTGTTGGGCCCCGATCGGGGTCGACAAACCGCAGCACCGGCTCGATGATTTCATCTGGTTCGTCTGGGCCGACGATAATCGCGGTGTTGAGTGCCCGGCCGCGGCTCTCGGTGCGCAGAAGCAGCTCCTCTTCTGCAAAGGTGCCTCTGGTGTCCCAGTCCGAATAGGCGGTCACACCGTTTACGAGGGCGTTACCGGCAAGCTTGTACTCCAGTCCATCGGCCTCGAAGAAGACGAAGATGAACTGGGCCTCTTGCTCCATATTCAACAGCCCGTCATGAGGCCCGAGGTACTCTGAGAGCGTGAATGTGTAGATACCGTCACCCGCAGCCGCGTCGCCCCGTTCACCCGTGTCGAGGAGCTGAACCGGTTTCCACGAGATCATCGACCCCTTGACGAACAGTGAGTCGTTCTCTGCATCGAAGGCGAACTCTTCGTGGAGGGCGTTGGTGTCCAGTGTCACCCTCAGGTCGACGTTGCCGTGGCCAACAAAGGTGAAGCCCGGCGCGACTACTGTGCCTGCTTCGCCTTCGCTAACTGTGACTTGGCCGTTGGCTCCCGTCCAAATCCAGTGGTCGAGGTCGTTGATGAGTCCGTAGTCGAAAACCGTCTCTTCTTCGGCGTCAAAAAACACTTCCAAAGAGAAGATGTTGTCCCCGGCTTGGCCGGTCTCTGCCTCGTGTCCGCCGGTCGTGTACGGTCCATCATCATAGAGTGCGGGATAAGGCCCTTCTTCGGGAAGCCACGAGGCGGAATAGGCGACCATATTCGTGGCTGCGTCGTAGGTGAGACTCGCGTTCCACTCCATTTCGCCGTCGGAGTAGGTCTGGTTGGCCCGGTCATCCACCTCGAAGACGATTGAGGCGGTTCCCGGGGGCCGGGTCCACCGCGGCTCGCCCTCGACCACTTCCGCCACAGCGTCAGGGTCGCTTTCCACGGTATCAGCGTCCTCGCTTCCGGTGTCTGTGGTGGTGGCGTCAGGGGTAACCACCGGATCGTCAGAACAGGCGCCAATCAGCGCACAGAGGACGGCGAAGAAGAAAACGTGTTTCGAATATGTCATCGGACCCGATCCCATTGAATTTGGCGGGCTCATGTAAGCCGCCCTTCGATCGAACTTCAAGGGAAAAGTGGTGGGTCAGATCGAGAACCGCAGTTTGGCGTCTCGGCAGCCAGTCTGGCCAGAAGGCTGATTCGCCGCGCCGATCAGTCTGAATTGAGATTGAGGCCGCCTGGATACCCATAACTGACGGCCGTGTCGTATCCGAACATTGCGACCCCGAACGTCCCGTCGCCGTCGACGTGGTGGGGACCCGGCTCCCACTGAATATGGGTAAACTCGAAGGTTCCCGCGCCGATCGGCGTGAAGCTTGCGGTAATCTCGACATCCTCGATCCGCACTGCCTCGCCAGCTCGTCGGATAACAGTCACATAGTCACGGCTGTAGTTCTGGGGGGTGAGAAGCCGATAATCGTCTCGCCACTGTTCAACTGGTACTGCAAGCACC
>CAZDBH010000009.1:0-45552 GCA_964503485.1 uncultured Bradymonadales bacterium
GAGGGCGAGATCATACCGAACTTGTTCTTCAATGACCGCTACTTGTACCTCATGGTTCGCGAGTATTGGGTGAGAAACAGACCTGCGCGAACCAATGTGAACGACTCCTATCTTGCGAGCGTCGGATTCCGAGAAGAACTGAACAATGAGGAACGGGAGCCCAACGACCAAAGCAATCAGGCGCTCCAAATCCGTGAGCGCGAGGCCTACCGGGGGCTCGTCGGTTGGAAAGGCGACGTCGATCTCTATCGAGCGCCGGCGCTACCTGAGGGCGGCACGATGATTGAAGTCGAATTGGAAAACGCGCCTGAGCAGGACCTCAAACTGGTCTTCTATGACATTCGGCTCAGTGAGCCACTTTTTGAGGTAGATGAGGTAGGAGAGGGCTCAACCGAGCGGGTCCGCTTCTTCGCGGCCCCAGAGCGTAATCACGGCGCCCTATTCGTGGCAGTCGTAGCCAGCGACGAGGAAGCATTCAGCACCGACGCTTACTACCGGCTGATGATGAGGCTCGATCCGGTCGCCCCGCTGGAGGTGCCGGCCTTTTCTACCCAAGAATAGTTGCTTGTCGAAGCGCTTGCCGTCAGTGGAGCTGGATTCGCCGCACTTGCGACGAGTCTGGGACGATAAGCAGGCCACGTTCTGCACCAGAGGCGCTCCTGACCACGACTTCTTCGGCCCGAGTTCCCCGCGGCATCACGATTTCAGCCGGAGTGAAACCAACTACGGTTCCGCCCCACAAGACCTCGGCACCGACCGGAGTCGATTCGACAGTGATCGTCACCACATTCGCCATTGTGTCTGAGGCGGTCGACAGAGCCGCCTCAGCGACCGAGCGAGCTTGGTTGACTGCATTGGTTACATCCACTGAGAGCGGTCCCGCAGCCGCGACAGAGCCCACCGTGCCCGGCTGAGCGATGCTGCGACTCTCTGATTCCCCACGGCTTGCTCCGAGCAGAAAGGCGCCCACTGCGATGGAGCCGACGAAAATCAGCGCCAGACCAATCAGCAAAACCATCTTCAAGGGTTGGCGCGCCGGTACCTGCTGCGGCTGCCGTCTTTGCTGTCGTGGTCGTTGTCGTTGAGTCTGAGCTTGAGGCCGAGGGGAAAAGCCTTGGAACTCCGGTAGATTCGAGTACGGACGAGGCGTGACGACGGTATCCCATCGCTCGGGAGAGGCTCCCAAATAGTAGTCTTCGGTTTTCGCCTCTTCTTCGAGCAGCACAGCACGCGCGTTCGCTCGAATGACATCGAATGGAACGACCGTCGTCGGGTCCTCTGAGAGAGCCTCCCACTCGTCGCTGCTTCCTGACTCGTCGACGAACTCTGTAAGCAGGACCTTAGAGTTCCGCGTGGCGTCGCGCTTCACGGGAACGGGTGTGTTGGGCGCGGTGGATTCCCGCTGAATCAAGCCACCAAAAGCGGTGTTCATGTAGCTTTTGAGGCTCGCTGGATTGTAGTTGGGAAAGTACTTTTGAAGTGCGGCCTCGAGCGCCAACTGCGCGTCGCGAGCGGTCTCGAATCGATCTTCGCGATTACGCGCCAAGCACTTTGAGATAATGCTCTCTAGGCCCTTTGGGATGCGAGGATTGACGGTGCGGGCTGGACTGAAGTCCTGCGAGGTCAATTGCCGAAAGATCTCGAGGTCCGTCGTGCCGTTGTAGGGCAGGCGGCCGGTACAAATTCGATAGAGTGTCACACCCACAGAAAAGAGATCTGCGCGCCCATCCACCGGCTTCCCCAATGCTTGTTCGGGAGCCATGTAAGTTAGCTTGCCCTTGATTACCCCGACAGCAGTCTTTGTGGTCCTGCGTGTGGCCCGAGCAACGCCAAAGTCGATCAGCTTCACGACACCGTCAAAGCCAATCAAAATATTGTGTGGCGACACGTCGCGGTGCACGATCATCAAGGGCAAACCACGCTCATCCGCCTGGGTGTGAGCGGCGTGGAGCGCGCCGCAGACCAGACTCATGACCTGGATGGAGTGCGGCATGGGCAAAAGCAGGTTTCGCCGGCGAAGCTGAACCAGAACAGTCGCCAAATCGATGCCATGCACGTACTCCATGGCGATGTAGAAAGACTCTCCGACTTTGCCTGAATCGAATACGGAAGCGATGTTTTGGTGGGCGAGCTGGATGGCTATTTTGGCCTCATCGACCATCATCTCCAGCATTTCTCGGTCGTCTGCCAGATCGGGACGAATGCACTTCAGCGCGACAACGGGTTCGGTTGCTGTGTGGGAATTGATGGGTTGCGCCCTAAAAACGTCCGCCATGCCGCCGCGGGCAATTCTCTGCAGAAGGACGTAGTCGCCGTACTTTGCTGGAAGGACGTACATTTTCTGAGCCAGCCGGTTTCAGAATGAGCAACCACACTATCGCACATCGGTCACCACGATCCAAAGACAAATCTCGGCGAAGGCCTCAGCCGCTCCGAGCGGCCCTGTACAGGTGAATGGCGCCTCTGTGGCGGTGTTGCTATGGGCAACTGATCTCGGCGGTCATCACCGGACCAACATCGGCCCCGAGAGCCAGTTGCCGCCAATAGAGGACCGCAGAGTCTGCGTGGGTAGAGGCGTGAAGGGACTCAATCAGCTGGCCGTCTAAATCGAGCTGAGAGATCGGCACTAGGTTGCCCTCTTCGCTTTCGGAGCCTAGGACCAGTGTCGATCCTGTGTCACGTTTAATGCTCCAGACACTGAGCAATCTATCGGCAGCAGACAGGTGGCTGAGGAACGTGACTTGTCCCTGATCCGTTTCGACGGGATTGAGAACCACCACCTCGGAGGACACCTCGTCGAGGGTGGCTCGGCCGATGTGTGACCGGCCGACCTGTGCGGTCGATGAGTCGGTGCTTCGCCATCTAATGCGGTAGCGGCCCTCTGATTCACTCACTGCAAGACGGTCGACTCGCTGTGTGACTGGAACCGACCAGACCGTTAGGGTTCTCAGGACCGCTCCCTCTGGAGCAACTTCTCGGGCTGTGATGTTGCGGGTGCCATCCTGGAGGCGCTCCAAGCTGACGACCATCAATCCACCGGTTGGGGTGGACGTGGCTGCGGGAACGGCGAGTTGCGTAGGCACGTCGAACGAGCGAGTCACAACCAGTCCACCCGCTATCCGGCCGACTTCTATCTCTGTGGTCCCTGAGAGGTGGCTCAGAACTTGGATTCCTGCCCCAGCTCGAGGGGTAATCAACGCGACGTTTGTTCGTTGCCCCAACACCGTAGGCGACGCGCTTTCGATCAGAGCGAACTCGCCATCCTCTGACCTGTTGAAGAGATAAACCCGTCGTCCCCCTTCTTGGAGGCCGGCGAGTACAACGTTCGAACGCGAGGCGGCGATAGCGCCCGCATGCAAGGGACCCAGCGAGCGCTCGCCAACCGTCTGCCTCGTGGCCGGATGGACCGAGTCTTCGCGGAAATTGGCTAGGGTCAACCGACCGCCGGGAAGGTCCGATTGAGCCAAGAGCCATGTTCCGTCCGCATTCTGGTCCACGACGATCGGGCCGCGACCTATTGATTGGGGGACTTCCCGAGCGTTGACCACACTGCAGGTGGCCTCGATCTCTTGAACTTCGCGATTGGTGGCGTCGTCGGTCGGTGTCCGGGGGCAACCCTGACATGCGAACAAAAACGTAAGGCCGATCCACATCCCCCTGTTGAGAAACAACCGACGAGCGGACCCCTCAGATCGCTTTGAAAAAAAACTTAGCAACAAAACGTCCACGCTCCCGAAAACGAATGCTGGAGGTAAGACATGCTGAAACTATTCCGTCTGCTGAAGGTCTTGTTGTGGTCGGACAGCGCCGACTTGGGAACCGACCGGTTTACCGCAACCATTTGCTTGGGCTTGGAAATCAAAACGGACTCAGAGGTCTCGCTGTACACCGACTCGATAGATGAAGCATTCGCCATGATCGACTGGATCAGCCGTCTGGGCACCGTGCGATCAATCGTGTTGGTTCTGCCGGGTGAGCCGCCGCCAGACCTAGCCCAACGAGCTGTTCGCGTCGGGCGGAGGCTACGAGTGCGGCGCGTCACGCTGACGGTCAGTCCCTGAATCACTCGGTCTCCTCGCCCTCGAGTCTCGTTAGCTCGCTCTGTACGAGCGCTCGCAGCGCGCTGTAGGGCTGATTACCGCGAACCAAGAATCCGTTCACGAAGCAAAACGGTGTCCCGATTCCGTCGAGGCCTGCTTCTTCGACGGCCCGCCACGCGGCAGCGACGTTCGACTGGACACGTTCCAAGCTTCCTTGGTCATCGATGCAGCGGTTGAGCTGGCTGACATCCAGACCCGCGTCTCGGGCCATCCCGACGATCGACTCGCGGTCGAGATGAGTCTGGTTGTCGAACATGGCGTCGTGCACTGGCCAGAAGGCATCCTGGAGGTCTGCGCAAACAGCGGCACGCGCCGCGATGCATGCGTTCTCGTGGAAGGACGAATCGATGTTCGGATTGCATCCTGAACTCAGTGGATAGTGCATCATGTGAACCCGGACGTCATCGGGGAAGGCCTCTCGAATCTGATCCAGAGTGTGTCGGAACTGGCTGCAGTAGGGGCACTGGAAGTCGCTGAACTCGACGATGACGATCGACGCGTCCTCTGGACCGTGAAACGGAGCCCTGCTGGCGTCCACTTCGTAGCGGTCGGGGTAGTTCTCGACCAACTCGAAGGCCTCGTCGACGGTGTATTCGCGGGTCGGCTGGTTGAGCACCGAGTTCGTGTAGAACATACCCATGAGGAAGACCACGCCCGCCGAGGCGAGGAAGTGAAAGGCACCCGGTGTTTTCCAGAACACAGCGCTAAAAAGAGACTTCCAGCTGGAAACAAAACCGCCTGCATTCATCGCTGAGGCCACTAACCCGATCAACAGCGCCGCGTCCATCACCAGACAGCCGGGACACAGGACCTTGAGTTGTGTGACCATCACGATCAAGAGAACAAACGAATAGGCGAACGCCCCCGACAAGAGCACGACGATGAACTCTTTGGAGCGATTGTCTTTCCGGATCTGTGCTGACAGGGCGAGCGTCAATAGTCCCGTGAAGAAAGCGAGTGTGAACACCGGCAGCGGAACGCCCAAGATCACCGAGTGATCACTGCTGATAGCCGCGTTGCAATTGAGTTTGGCGCTGATGTCGCACAGACCGCCGACGTTCCCGCCGAGCTTCGACGAGATATGGGCAATGAGTAGGTAGATCGAGTCCGCGACCCCGATTAGCAGGGTGATCAGGAGCACGATTGCAGACGTACTCGGCTTGCTAGTATTTGGGTTAGAAGTCATCCTTGCTCCTGCTTTGGTGCCCCTCTTTAGTTAGGTCTGTCATATGATGTCAATAACCGTTTCGTCTGTGTTAGACTTCTCGCCCCTGCGCGCGCGGAAGTTGACGATGAAACAATACGGTACCTTGGTCTTATTCTTCGGTTTTCTTTTTCTGGGCTGCTCTGATGACGATCCGCAGCCTGCCCCGGATCAGACGGTCGACCTCACGGATGATGTGAGCGGCGATCTTGATTCGGAAGAGTCCGACGTGGACGACGACGCCACGACCGATCCGGAGTTGGACGACGCCAACGACGCGCCTGACTTGCCCTACGGCTTCGAGCCAATTGCTCACACCGAGCCAAGTGAGGACATTCCGGCTACTGGACATGACGACATCAAAGAGACACTCGATGCCGGCGAGGTGCGAGCGGGTATCGTGACGGACTGGGAGCACGGTTTCGGGGGTCAGGAAACTGACTGTCGCCCTGGCGACTTCAAGATTTACAACAGCGTCGCTCAGTTCTGCATCGCAGGGCCTACCAGCATCACCTCGATGATCTACTCTGGAGGTCAGCTCACCGATGCCGACTTCGTCGGGGAGAGCAACGACCGCTTCTTCATGCTCGGCCCCCACAACGACATGCAGCTCTCGGGTGCCGACGAGGTCCGGGTGCTCGATGACGGGCGAAGCGGAACGGCGGTAGTCTACACACGCGGCGGCGAGGAAACCCTCAAGATTATTGAAGATTACGTGGGCCCAATCCTCCAGCCCAACGGCGTCACCTTCGAGACGGAGTATCGGCTTGCCCCGGATGTCCCCTATCTCGAGATCGTCACTTGGGTTCGACCCGAGGAACGAGGACAGGGCATCTTGGCCGGGGATATCGTCTTTGCCGGCGATACGACGTTCCCATTTTTCCCAGGTCTGGGACGCCACATACCCTCATTGGGCGACCCCTATCCGTTCTTGTCAGCGACCGCCGAGGGCCGCTCGTACACGGTTTTCGCCGAGTCGGGCATGGAGAACACCTTCCTGAGTTTGGAGGACCTGCTCGAGTTCCCGCTGTTTCCGATACAGCTGGCGAAGGGACCGGTACCGTTCGGTCTCGAAGGGAACTACCGGCGCTACTTCATCCTCGGTGACGGTGGCACCGACAGCGCCCGCAGAGCTATCTCCGAGATCACCGGTGATCCGTTGCCTGAGTCCAAGTTGGTAGTCACCGTGACAGAAGGCGGTTCTCCCGTTGCCGGTATCAATCTGGTGGTCAGCGACGGCGAAGGTGTACCCCGGGATGTGATCGTCAGTGGAGAGGATGGCACAGTGTCATTAGAGGTTCCGGACGGCACCTATTCAGTCGTGGTCGAGAGCTGGCCCGGGGGCATTCCGGAACCCGTGGTCGCGACAGTCGATGGCGCCGGTGAGACACCCGTGGCGATCGAACTCGACTCGCCCGCACGCGTCACGTTTACTGCGGTCCTAGAGGGCGAAGGCGACGACATTCCCACTCCCGCCAAGGTCGAGATGTTCGGCCCCGCGCACAATCTGATCTTCCTACCCCGCGGAGAGGGTGAAGCGACAGTGGTGCCGGGCACCTATCGGGTCGTGTTCAGCCGTGGAGAAGAGTACAGTGCCGTCGCTTTGACTGATGTGGTACTCGAAGCCGGCAGCGAGACCGATCTCGAAGCGACCATCCATCGGACTTGGGAGACCGATGGACTCATCTCAGGGGAGTTTCACCAACATTGCACACGGAGTTTCGATAGCTCCGTCACCGAGCGCGACCGGCTTCTGAGCAACATCGTCGAGGGCGTGGACTTCGTCGTCCCGTCCGACCACGACGTGATCACAGACTTCACCCCGTGGCTCGACGAGCTCGACGCCCATGACCTCATCTATGCAATGCCGGGCACCGAGGTGTCTCCCAATTTCGTTCACCTCAACGCAATGCCGATGGAGTACCGCCCCCTCGAGCCGTCGGGAGGCGCCTTTGCCTTCGGGCGGAAACAGGAGGACGGAAGCGTACTGCATCTCACCTTCCCCGAAATGGTCGCGGAACTTCGAGCCGACTGGGGCGCCGAGGCAATTCAGGTCAATCATCCCCGTTCGAGTTCGGGGTTCTTCAACGCGGTCGGGTATCGGGCAATCGATGGCCCCGACGGCGTCTCAGAGTTGGAGTTCACACCGAATTTCGACAGCGTAGAAGTCTTCAACAGCAGGGGTGAGTTCTGTCTCGTGGCCAAAGATTGGCTTAGTCTCGTGGCCCGAGGGCACAACATCACGGCCGTCGGTAACTCCGACTCGCACGGGCTGGGCAGCGAGGCTGGGTATCCTCGCAACTACCTCGGCTCCGACGCGCCTTCACCCGAGGATATCACCGATGACGACATCGTCGACGCTCTCATCGAGGGCGACGTCTCTGTTTCCGGGGGCGCACTCATCACCTATCCCAACGGACCCGTCATCGGGTCCACGATTGTTCCCGAGAGCGCGGGCACCATTTCGCTTCCGATTCGAGTCCAAACACCCGAGTGGTCGACGGTCGAGAAGCTGTTGGTAGTCGTCAACGGCAGAATAGTCGTCGAGCGCGATGTGAGTGCCGAGGTCGAAGCCATCATTGCCTTCGACGAAAGCGTCGAGATCCCAGTGCCCGAAGACTCCGACTCGTACGTGGTTACTTTGGTTTACGGAACGAGCGGTATGGGAATGGTCAATCCAGGTGAACGACCATTTGGGCTGGCGAATCCGATCTTTGTCGACAGCAACGGCACAGACGGTTGGCAAGCGCCGGGTGTCTCGAGCGAAGACGACCTGCTTCAACTCGAAATTCCGTGGTGTGATTAACCCGAGCTCACCCTCAACAGCTGAAAACTAGCCCTGATTCACTGCCAACTGGGAACCGTCTTGGGGGTTGGCGCCGCGATCTGCCGAATCTCGGCTGCGAAACGATAGGTACAATAGAAGACTGGGCACGATCAGGGCGGCTAGGATCGAGGCCAAAGCGACCGCTGAACCGATCATAAACAGCCCGACCCCGCCACCGGGACTGGGCAGCCAACCCCAACTAGCCACACCAGCCCAAACTCCAGCCGTACCCAGAATCACGGCACCGATCCGCGATACCAACGGATATCGTTTGCTCAGTGTCAGGACCTCCACGGCGACCCAGAGCGCTGTCAGCGCCGAGACAATCTCGAGCCATCCGGGCAGCCCAGGGAGAGTTGCGATGTCGACTCGGGTTGCCTGGGAGCTCCCGAGCGCCTCTGCGATCCAGCCGCTGATACCCACCGTACTCTGTGCGAGCAACCAGAAACCGATTGCCGTAATGGCGGACTCACGAGTGAACGGTGGTTGGCCTACAGGCGCATCGACGGACGCACCGGCGATTGTCTTTGCGTAGCTCGACAATATCAGCGGCCACAGAACGAGCAGACCGGCTAGCGAGGCAACGACGACGATAAACGGCAAGGCGAGTCCGGTCATGAGCCTCCCCAGATCGTCCCAGACCGTGAAGGAGAACAAAAGGAAGAACCCCATGGTGAGCCAACCGGCCTTCTTGTATTGATCGATCGATTGGACGTATTCGGCGACTCCGGTCCCCCTCATCGCTCTCATGCCCGCCGAAGTATGAGCGATCGAGCGAACCACCAGCAGGGCTACTAGGAGGAAAGAGCTCATCCAGCCAATGTCGTCAACGTGCAGGCCGCCCATCGCTAGCAGGTACAACCACAGGCATCCGACTATCAGGCCAATTGATCCGAGCACTGTCATCAGCACACCTGCCCCCTGCAGACCTTGGTCAGCCTGATCGACGGTGTGTACATCCTCCGTCGGATTACACTCTGCCTGCTCTGGGACTACCCGAACGACATAGATCAACAGGGCCAGCGGCCAGGAAGCTAGGATAATGAAGATTCCTAGACTGTCGATCGCAGCGACCGGCGCTCCTGTGGCGCCGAGTTGGCCGAGAACGACGACCGCTATCGACTGGATAAGAGCCACCAGACAGTAGCGCTGAATCGCTCTTCTTCCGCCGGCCGACCCTCTCGATAAAACGTGGCCAGCGTGTCCGTGAAGAGCCGAGCGGACCACACACAGCAAGAGAAGCACGAACGTCCAAACATCTCCGCCTCCAACATCTGGCGCAAGCAGTAGGCCGGCGGATGCGAAAGCGATGAGAGCAAACCCTCCACCGAATAACTGCATGAGGAGCCCAAGGCTCGGCAGACCCAACCTGGACGCGATCTCGTGTTGTGCAGCTGTACCTGTATCGTTCATCTGTGCCTCTCGGTTGTGAGCGTGGAAGTGTCGGATATCCCAAGAACCAGGGCTGGGCCGTTGCGGCAGGTGCCCTCTACTTCACAGAGTAGTGGGCCGCCTACGAGGTCGGCAGTGAAAATATTTTCACCCGCAAGCGAGATCCGACGGTAATGCCGGAGGGGGACCTAGATCGCCTTCGGCCACCGATTGGAGCCGTGCAGAACGACTAAAGGTATGGAAGTTCAGGGGCCCAAATCGCGTTGCTCGACACCGCGAGGCGCCTCGAGAACGAAGAGTTCGTCGGGCAAGGCAACGTTCAACTCGATGGACTCGGCGTCGATCGACATGTCGACAGGGTTGTCGCCTTCCAGCAGAAAGCGCAGTTGGTGGGGCATCATCGTGTTCTCGACAGACTCGAAACTGCCGGTTCTCAGCTCAAAAACGAGTTCGCCGGCCGTGTCGAAGCGTTTTGCGGCGCTCAAGGTCCAATCCCCATGCCGGATTCCCATTTCGAGGCGACCGGAGCCGTCCACCAAGGGCACTCCCAAAACGTAGTAACCCTCTTCGCGGTCCCATCGCAGTGTGTATACGTCGGTGTCGTGACCGAACTGATCGAATGGCGGCGCGCCCAGTAGAACGCGGACAATGTCACCGGCGGTCATGTAGAAGGGAAGCAATCGCGCCAGATTCTGAGGCGAGGGACTTCCGGTGTAGTAGATCTCCTCCTCGAGGTCGTAGAGTGACATCGTCTCACCGTTCGACACGAGCATCTGCAGCGTCTGGCCAAAGGGGCTCAGAGTCTGGATGTGGATGTCCTCGGGCTGCCGAACGAGCAGGACCTGCCTGAAGTTAGCCCCCCTCATATCCCCACCGTAGTACTCTGCTACGACTCGCAAGCGTCCGCTCTCGATATCTACCAGGCGATTTGTGATGTAGTTGATCAACTCGAGGGGGTCAGTGACCTCGTCGTCGGGTGGGGCGATCCCGCCGTTGCAGTGACCGCCATAGCCCAACATCGAGAGTACCACAGCTGCCAGAAACAGACGGCCCAGTGGAGGTCGAGTCGGTCGACTCTGCTTTCCGTCAGGGACGAATTCAAGTCGTTTCATTGTGCTCTAGTTCGTCGATTTTGGTCTGGATCTGGCTCGCCAAATCGTCGTCGGCCAAAGGAAGGGCCAATCGATAGTTCTCTAAAGCCAAACCAACATCGCCGTGGGCCCGGTAGGCATCAGCGAGATGGTCGAGGATTACGGCACTGTCTGGCATGCTAGAAACCGCTAACTCGAGCCAATAGATTGCGTCTTCGTAGTTGCCCACCTTGAAGTACACCCAGCGAAGCGAGTCTTGGATGTTTGCGTCGTCAGGTCGGATCTGAAGGGCGGCCAAAACCAGTTGTTCCGCTTCCTCGAGGTGGATACCGCGCTCCGCGTAACTATAACCAATGAAGTTCAACGCGCTCGGGTCTTGCGGCCGGACATCCAATACAGCTCGCATGTAATCGACAGCCAACTCTTCCTCGTCGTTGTAGTAGGCAGCCCAGGCGACCATACTTTGAATCTGGGTATTGCGCGGTCGATCGGCGGCGACTGAATAGAGGAACGAAAGCGCGTGCTGTACGCCTAACTCGCGCCGAAGGCTCCGTTCGGCTCGGCGCAGGCGGTTGACGTTGGCGCCGATGGCGCGTCCGAGAGTCCGAAGCACCTCGTCTGTACGGGTCTTTTCGTCAGCATCATCCAAACCCATCGCTTCGATACTGCGAATGTGCTGAACACGACACATGATACTGCGTCGAAAATAGTGAATGCACGCGTCGGCTAGGCGTTCGCTCGTCTCGAAGTCCCCTACTCGGCCCGCGACGGCGATCGCGTATGCGTAGTCGTCTTGGAAATTGGGCTCTAGCGCCAGCGCCTCCTGATAGGCCTCGAGCGCTTCCTGAAGCTGGTCTCCTTCGCCGTATGCCGCTGCCAGCGACCGCCACGCTGCGGGGTCGTCCGGGTGGCGATCTAGATACGACCTCAGCGTGACTTGGGACTCTGGGATTCTGTCTTCTCGAACCAGCAATGCGGCCAACTCTCGATAGGGAGCCAGCTTGTCCGGCGAGGTCAATGTGGCCTCTCGCAGCATCGCTTCGGCGCGAACGAGGTCATCCGCCTCCTCGAGTAACGAAGCGAACTCGAGCTGAACTTCCAAGATATCGCCGGACGTTCCCAGTCCGTCAGCGAACACCTGCTCTGCCTCTTCGACCTCACCCGCCTCGGCGAGTAGTTTACCGAGGTGCAAATGTAGGTAGGTGAACTCCGGCCCGGCGTCGCGAGCAGTGCGCCCGTAAGCGATCGCTCGAGCGGTATCTCCGACGTAATAGGCCATCTGGGAGCGGACGTAGGACTCGTACATCGTCGCTCGACGCTCGATCTCCACGTCAGTCTCAACCACCGGTGTCCCGCTACAGCCAACTAGAAGGGCCAATGAGAGGACGGTGATGAACCGTTTAGTTGCTGTGATATGTCGTGTCGCCATCGCTTTCTCTAACCGCCTGCGAACAGAAGAACATTCCCGGCGGAGAGCGCCTAACGGAGTGCTTCTCGCCGAAGTGCCTCGATCTCAGCCACTTCCTTGGGGACTCTATGCGAGATCACTTCGGCTTCGTCAGACGTTACCAGGACATCGTCTTCTATGCGAATACCGATACCTCTCATCGCTTCTGGGATATCGTCATCGCATGGAATGTAGAGTCCGGGCTCGACCGTGAACACAACACCAGGCTCGAACGGCAGTGGATTGTCTTCGTCGATCAAGTAGGTGCCGACGTCGTGCACGTCGATCCCCAGATAGTGCCCCAGGTTGTGCATGTAGAAACGATCGTAGGCACGGGTCTCGACGAGGTTATCCAAGTCACCCGACAACAGGCCCAGATCGACGAGCTTCTCTGTGAGTGCCCGTTTACTCCAAGTGGTCAACCCATGCGCGCTGGCGCCGGGCCTAACCTTGTCGATCGCCTCTTTCTGCACATCTAGAACGGCCTGGTAGACGTCGCGCTGCGCGCCTGTGAACTCACTTCCGACCGGAAATGTCCGAGTGATGTCGGAGTTGTAGTAGTTGTATTCGCAACCGGCGTCGATCAGGACAAGCGTTCCGTCCAGTAGCTCGGCGCTGTTTTCGATGTAGTGCAAGATGGTCGCGTTGGCGCCGCCCCCCACGATTGTCTCGTATCCCGGCCCGACGGCTCCGCGCCGCCTGAAAGCAAAGTCGAGGCGGGCTGCCACCTCGTACTCCATCTGTCCCGGCCGGACGGTGCGCATCGCTTCGATGTGAGCGTCGGCTGCAATGTCCACGGCTTCGCGCAGCAGCGCGAGCTCATTTGCGTCCTTGAGGCGTCTCAAATCGTGCAAAACACGGCGAGGATCGGTAATCGTCTCTGGAGCACGTTCCGGTTTTCCTCGACCGCCTCGCAACTCCCTCAACGCAGCAAAGAACTGCCGATCGATGCTGGGTCGCTGATTCAGGGTGTAGAAGACCCGCTCTTGGGACTCGAGGAGAGCCGGAAGTTCTTTTGCCAGTTGCCCAATAGGATGCGCCTCGTCGGCCCCGAAGTGCTCGACGACACCGGCAGTTCCCGAGCGACGTCCATCCCAGATCTCACGCGCTGGATCACGTTCACGTACAAACATCGTGAACTTCGCCGTCTCGCCGATCACCATCACCATCACGGTGTCGGGCTCGGTGAAGCCCGTCAGATAGGCGATATCACTACTCGCTCTGTACTTATACTCTGTGTCGTTGGAGCGAGTTCGGGCTGGTGCGGACGCCAAAATGAAGACGCCCGTCCCCAAGTCTTGGGCCAGTCGCTGCCGACGTTCTCGGTATGTGTTTGGTTGCAATATAGGCTTCATCACGCTCTTGCCAGCAAGTTGAGGAGGGTGTCTATACCCCATCGGCCAAAGTCAGTCTATACTACGTTTCGCTTTGAGAACCGGTTGCTTCAGAAACCCACGTTATGTGGACAGTGAATGATCGACGACGATACGACCGTACAAGTGTTGATGCACCACAAGCTGCTGAGCCCTTTCATGCTCACCCAGGCTCAGCGAATCCAAAAGAGGACCAAGGATTCCCTCTACGAGATTCTCCTTGTTCATAAACTGGTTGATGAGAACAAGGCCCTGAGCGCCCTCAGCCCGTACCTCGAGACGCCAGTCGTTTCCTTGACTGACTTCATTGGTGACGACGACCTACTAGACGAATTCGATCGCGAGACAGCTGAAAAATACCAGTGCATCCCACTTGGGCTGATGACCGAGAGCGGCTCTGAGGTGCTCGTTCTGGCGATGGTCGACCCCCAGAACAAAGAGGCGATTGAGGCCGCGCGCAAGCTGACGGGCCGAGCAGTCAAAGCGGTGCTCGTCGGCCCCAGCGATTTCAGCGAAGCCATGGAACGCTGTTTCGGGACTGGCGTCATCAACGAACTCAACCCAGACGGCTCAAACACAAAACCGGAGTCTGGACTCGAGGACAGCGCTGCGATTATTCGCGGTAGCTTCGACGTGTCAGCGGGCGACGACGGGATTCCCTGGGAAGAGGTGGGCCTCGATGCCCGCGCCAACAATTACTTGGACGGCATCCTCGATGACTCTGACGTTGTCTTGCTCGACGAACCCGTGGCTGGCGACGAGGAGTCCGAAGTCATCGATGGGCACGATGAGAGTGACAACGAAAGCTCGTTCCGCACCCAGTATCGAAAACCTCAGCCCGGCAGCGAGCCGTCGAACGTCTTCAAAGACTTCATTCGCAAGTCGTCGGTCATGATCATCCCGCCGCCGAAGCCGCGACCACACCGCGCCCTCGTCAAGGGAAACACGACACCAAAGATCCTCGAGTCGCTGATCACTCTGCTCCATAACAAGGGCGTGATCGACGCCGACGAGCTGCTCGATACCATCAACGAATTAGTGAATTCGGAACCGAACGAATGAAAAAAGTACTCGCGATACTCCTACCTATTCTTCTCATCATCGCAGCGATCGTTTTGCTGTACATTTTCGTCCTGGTCGACATCGTCGATCCCCCGCCCGAGAAAGTCGTCGAGAAGGCCGTCGAGGCGGCCCAGGAGTACATCAACAATGACAACGAAAACACCCGCCTCGCCTTTGTTGAGCGGTTTTCCGACGGGTCTCGCGCGGGACTCGAAAGGGAATGGAACGCCCTCAATTTGGAGGGCTACCCGCGCGGATCTTGGTACGAGCTCGCCGTTGGACTGCTGAACGAAGACGGGACCCTGCCCGAGATTATTGGCCCAGTTGAGGCAGCCGAAGGCGAAGAGGAAGAAGAAGCGGAAGAAGAAGGCGAAGAGACCACGGCGGTTGTCCGAATCAAGGTCGACCGCGTCGAACACGACATCCCACTTGTCAGAGAAGATGGTGAGTGGCGAATCAACATACCGGTCCACCCGCAACCGTTGGTGGCTCGGCCGGAAGGCTGACTGCAATCCATTTCGGCTACATGAAGGCTAGACCGAGGGCAAATTCGACCCAGTAGGCCTCGACCCTGAAGCTGTCCCGCGGCCCCCCCGTGTTCGTGTCGACGATCGTGAGCGGCAGGCGAAAGCTGACCCCGAAATCGAGCGGCATCTTGGTCCAACCTTCAGGCAGTATGCCCAGCCCCACGTACGGCCCCACACCGGCAAATGCCGAGAGATCGTCTCCGAAATTCCTGACACCGGCGTACAACATGGGTCCAAAATCGAGCACGAATCGGGCAGCAACCCGATAGTGAAAGCGATAGCTGAACTCCAAAACGAATTGGTCGAAGGTGCCCTCACCCAGCGTTGCATGAAACCCGATGTCACGGCTGGTCATCCAGTGCGAAAACCGGCCCAGACGTGTGAAGAAACCCAGTCGAGCGCCTACCTGAGTGAGGTCGCCAGCGGCATCCACACTCAAGGCCACTCGAAGGGACTCGTAGTCAAACGCCTCTTTGGGAACGGGGAGACTGGCCTGTGTAATCGTCGTTGGATGATGACCGACACGCGCCATTCCGCCGGCTGCAGGCGGTGCTGTGAACACAAAGGTGCAGGCGAACGACTCCGCGGAACTCGGCCTGTCACACGGATCGGGGCCTTCGGGAACGTCATAAAACCGCCCGCCCAGCGCCCAGTCGATGATGCTAGCCGCACCGCTTCCAGTCAGGATCGTTCGCTGGCGTTGCAGCAAGCAGGCACTGACCTCCTCTCGCGTGCTTCCGTTCACCTGCGACCAGTCGCACGGCTGCGGCGGAGCGAGTGCTCGACCGAACATATAGCTATCGCCAAAGGCCATCAGGCGACTGGTGCCCTGAGGGGTTGTCACCGCGCCCACCACACCCAGAGCGCCATCCGTATCGTGGGCGAATCGCGTTTCTCTCAGTCCTCGAGCCGTTCGATCCGTCCTCAGATGACCACCGGCCACGGAGTCTTGAAGGTAATGCAGACCTGCGGCCTCGAACACCAATGAGGTGATGGCCAGCACAGTCTGATCGAGCAGAGCTGATGAATCGGTTGAGTTGGCTGACAGCTGCGCGATCACCTCACTCACCGGCGCCGTCAGTTCGGGTACGGCCGTTGCTTCCCAGTCAGTTAGTCGTCGTCTGACCAGCTCACCAAGCAGGTCACACGCCCTGCGGTTGCGATCGGCTGTGAGTAGGTCCTCCCACTCCAGATCGTCGAGGAATCCAGCCGACTCTGAGATGGTCTCGAGCGTGTCGCTATCGAGCCCCATCGTGTCCTCGCAAGTCGACGAGAGAATCGTAGTAGCCGCGCCGTGAAAGCCGAGCCAGGTGGCGTAAGTCGCCTCCCCAAAGTGGGCGTGGTCGGTGAGCTTGAGGTCGAGGTAGTGCGGATTCAGAATGGTGAAAAACGCTGCAGGCTCCGGTGGACCCTGCGGTAGAGAGAGACGAGACGTCCACGCGAAGTAGTCCTGGTCTATCACTGGAATGCTGCCGTTGGCTTCGACGCTCTGGAGCCCCAGATCGATGTCGGTTTCCACCATCTCCCAGTCGATCGGCTCGTCCATGATGCAGGCCTCCTCGGCTACCTGCCCGAGGGTCGCCCCCACTCGAGCGGGCGGCTCCGAGAGCCAATCGAATACGTCGCTGACCATGCCCTCACTTCGGGCGCGCGGGAAACCGCTCACCGGGCCTGGACTGCCAACGTGATCAACGAAACCGGCCAAGTCGCCCAGCGTCATCGAGTGATAGACCTCACCCATTTCGTGGGGACCGTTGGAATTGAGCGCACCGACGACCTGTTTTGAGTCGTCTTCGCAGTACGGCATATCCCAGTCGCCCGGGCACATGATCGCCAACGCGAGGTACTCTGCCAGCGGCGGAGATTCTGAATCCAGCAGGGGAACCAGGCGACGCTGAGCTTCGTAGCACGAGCGATCGGTGAAGAACATGTGCTCGACGTAGTCGAAAGCCTTCGCTTCCTGGACCCACGAGACACTGCAGAATATGAGAATGACAGCTAAAGTTTGTTTCACGACCTTCCCGTAATGCCATGGGCCGAACACCGAAATCAAATTGTGGACGAAGACATCGCTTGTGGCTCCACGGAGGTCAAATTGGACACGCCATAGTCCTGGCTCGACACGGACGACAGGCGCCTGGGAAATAGAAAGCGGTTGCCCTGGGTTTGAATCTCCAGTAGAAAACGGAACCCTGGCGTCAATGGCTCGGGGCACCATAAATTGCAGGTGCCGGATTCAAAAGTGTTAGACTGGGACCCATGACCAAACGGTTTTACATCGCGATGTTCACGATTCTGACTCTCGCTGCGTGCAAAGGCGAGGAACCCGCGAACGTGATATCCACGCCGACCACCAATGATCCGGTGGAGGGCGTCTCTCAGAACGAACCCGCTCCAACAGTTGCTACGACTGGACAAGACGCGGGTAGAAATGACGCGATCCAAACAATCGCGCAGCCCCGAATCGCGACCTCACCCACCAGGCGAAGAGCTCCGGCACCGCCCGAAGTCGAACACCTGCTGTCTCGGGTCGAGATTCGAGAATTGACCCAGTTCACAGGCTCCCTGCAGAGAACAGAGTTGGAAGGGCAAGAGCCCTCAGAAATCTACAACGCCATGCGTTTTGCTGGCGAGGACCACCTCGGGGTGGCTGTACAACTCTGGTCACTCAACAGCTCCGCTCGCACCACGCAGCAATTCGACCGCTTGCGCGATACGTTCGTCGAACCGGTTGGCGCACGCGATATCGGTGATTCGGCATTTCGCTCCGACTATCCCGGGATGCGCCAGTTTGTCTTCGTGTCTCGTCAGCACAACGTCGTTGTGGCAGTCGCTTGCGACGAGTCGGTGTGCACCGACGAGGGCCACGTGACAATGCTCGCCCAGCGAGCCGAATCTCATCTCTAAAATCCGTCGCTTTGCGGTCCCCCTTTCGTGTCCCGAAAAATTGCGGACGTCTTTCCCGGAATTTATTGTCTGATTGCAGTGGTTCCAGTTGTAACTCGAATCGCCAAAAGACGGCTAGCGCCTCTGATAACGAGATTGTGAACGATGCGGACTAGACAGTCGTGCTGAGAACTCTTCCATTTGCCATTCTTCTATCCTCCCTCGCCCTGGCCTGCGCCCCTGGTTTGGCCTCGGCTCAGGTCGAAACTCGTGTCTTGGACAGAAACGCCAGCGACGGTTCGCCCGAGGTGCTTGATCGAGCGGCGGTCGCCCCACTCTTTGCAGACGGTGCCCCCGCAACGGCAGCCCGCTGCATAGACAACGGTGATCGTGGAGACTGTGTCGACGCCCTGACCAGTTGGCTGAATGACCACGCCGACCATCCAAACCGGAGAGAGGCGATCTTCCTGCTCGGGTATCTCGCCCACCGCGATCGGCAGCACGCCCTGGCCGTCGAGCGGCTCGAGTCAGTGGCGTCCGAGGACTTTCTTCTAACCGATCACGCGCTCTATTTCGCCTCGCGCTCGGCTTACTCGCTCGAGAATTGGGCCGATGTTAACCGGTTGGCCCTACAGATTCCCGAAGACTCGGTCTACTCGGCGCGGGCGGAGTTCTTGAGGGGGCGTGCAATGCGCCGAGCAGAAGACTATCAAGGCGCCCGCCGCGTGTTGTACGGCTTCGTCAACGCCTATCCACGAGCGTCTTACATCGCCGAAGTCGAGCTCGAGCTGGCCGGTACCCTGGTTCAGCTCAGCGAGACCGAAGCCGCAGCCGAACTCTATGCCCGTGTGGCTCACAGGTATCCGGGAACGAGCGAGGAGAGTACCGCAAGAGACGCCCTCGACGATCTTCTACCATCGCTTCCAGAAGCCACTCGAACTCGACTGTCGCGTATCAGTGATGAGGATCTACTGGCGAGGGCGCAGGTGTTGTTCGGCAGGCACCGCAGCCGACAGGTCCTGAGTCTGCTCGAGGGTGAATTGACGCGTTTGAACGTCGACACCCAGATCGGATGTGAAGCGACTTACCTAGTCGCCAAGAGCTACTCCAAACTGCGGGAGCACTCGAACGCGGTCCCGTTCTATCAATCAATCATTGCGAGCACCTGCGAAGACGAAGACCTGCGGGTCAAGTCGCTGTACACCGCGGGGCAGGCTCTTTGGAACGTCGATCGCGACGCCGAATCGATCGCTCACTTTGCCCGTCTGTACAACGAGCATCCAAATCACACCTATGCCGATGATGCCATGCTGTACGAGGCGCGAATCGAGCGTTCCAACGATAATGAAGAACGGTTTCTCCATGTGCTCGAAGAGCAGGTGCGGCGCTTCCCAGACGGCGACATGCTCGGAGACGCTCACTGGCTGCTCTTTGAGCATGAGTATCGGTCAGGACATCTGGCCCAGGGCGTCGCATTTGCTGAGGCGATCGCCGGTCACACCGGCGAGAACACGCTCTACAATCGTGGCCGCATCGCGTACTTCCAGGGTAGAGCACTACAACTGATCGGCGACACCGCCCGTTCACTGGCGACTTACGAACGTGTCGTCGCCGAGGTCCCGCTCAGCTACTACGCTTTGCTCAGCATCAACCGTATCGCCGAACTCGACGCCGACAGGGCGACGGCGCTCGTCGGCACCCTTCGAGCATCGTCCGGTGCAGTCGCGAGTACGATCGCGATCGAGCCTGCCTCGGTGGCGCGCGACGCCGCTTTCAGGCGGGGCATCCTATTGCTGCAGTTGGGCCTCCTGGACATGGCTGAGAATCAATTCAAGCGATTGCTGGATAGCTACCCAAACCAGGACGGACCGCTTTGGTTGGTGACCTTCTTATATGACTCCATCGGCGCCTATCACATGTCCCATGACATACCGCGGCGCCGCATCGAATCGTTCCTGACGGCCTATCCGGGGCCCGATTCCGAGAACCAATTCCGGATGGCTTACCCGTCGCCCTTTGGGGACGAAATCGCCAGGGCCACAAGTGAGCGAAACCTCGACCCATATCTCGTGTACGCGATAATGCGCGAAGAGAGTGGCTTCAACCCCAGAGCCGAGTCGTGGGCCAACGCGCGCGGGCTGATGCAACTCATGGAAGGGACGGCGTCGGACATGGCTGACCGAGTCGGGCACCGCTCTTTCAGAACATCCCAACTCTTCGAGCCGGAGGTCGCTATAACCTTCGGGAGCGAGTACCTCCTGACGCTTTCCAACCGGTACGACGCCCATCCCATGCTCGTGATCGCGGGCTATAACGGGGGTCAGGGCAACGTCGACCGGTTCATTCGCGAAAACGGCCAACTCCAGATGGACCGGTTCGTCGACTACACCAAGCGCGTTCTCATGACCTACTGGATTTACCATTGGTTGTACGACGAGGATCAACCGGTCGTCGGAGTTCCAATGGCGCCGCGCACGCCCTCAGAATGAGGGGCCACCAGCACACAGCGCTAATGCTTGCGTTCGTTGTGGGATGCTCCGGCGCCGCGACGCCGAACACGGGCACAGTCACCGATGAAACCATCAGCTATGCCGAGTCCATCGACCTTGACCCCGACGAGCTCATCGGTGAGGCAACCTGGTACGGAGAGCGGCACCATGGACGCACCACCGCCAGCGGCGAGCCCTTTGATATGTACGCCATGACTGCAGCCCACAAGACGCTACCTTTCGGAACCGTCGTTCGGGTGATTCGTGACGATACGCGGCAATCGGTGGTCGTGACGATAACCGATCGCGGCCCCTACGGCGCTGGACGAGTGATCGACCTTTCGATGGCGGCTGCGGAGGAAATCGATCTCATTCGTCCAGGACATGTACCCGTGGTCGTCGAGATCTTGTCACTGCCCTAACCAGACCCTTTCACTCCAAGAAAAGTCAAAAGTTCACTTTTCTCACGCAACAAAATTCGACTACCTCCGATAAACAACCTGGGCGGCGTTTTGGGCTTCAGGGTTGGTTTCGGCGCGTTCGCCTTGTAGCTGGACCCGAAGACCGATTAGCTTGGGGCTGATGATGTTGAATCAGGGACAACTGTTACGCCAGCGATATCGAATTGTGCGCGAACTCGGGCACGGCGGCTTCGGACGTGTGTATCTCGCCGAAGAGTTCGAGCGGTCGGCGGGCGACAGTTCCGCCCAGGCAAGCCTAGCACTCCCGCTCGACGAGGGCACCGTGTTGCGCCAGGTCGCGATCAAGGTGTTCACCAGCGGTGACCCCCTCAAGAAGGATTTCGCTGCTGAACTGAGAGCGCTCTGCCGGCTGAGCCATCCCAACATCGTCTCTATCTTTGACTACCAACCTGAAGATCCCGCCTTCATTGTGATGGAGTACGTTCCTGGGCGCGACCTCGATTCGATTCTTCGGGAGGCAGGACCGTTTCCGCTGCTTCGCGGCCTTCAGATTGCCCACTTCATCGGCGAGGCACTCGCTCACGCTCACTCCGCAAATGTCCTCCACCGCGACGTCAAGCCGAGCAACGTGATCCTGAGTGATCGGGGACCAGCGAAGCTGCTCGACTTTGGCCTAGCCCGCAACGCGGAACTCCTTGGCTCTGCCTCGACACAGCTCGGCACACCGGGATTCGTGGCTCCAGAACTGCTCGATCCCGAACGTTTCCCATACCCGGTCGGTGTCGGCGCCGACGTATACGGATTCGGCTGCTTCCTGCATGCGCTCTTGGCTGGCGAGAGTCCGTTCGCCGGTCCCACACCTGTTCAGACGCTTCGCCATCAGCTCGAGGGAAGGCGCGAGGCCCTCGATGGGCTTCATCCTTTAGTTGCCGGCCTCATCAGCGATGCGACCGCTCTCACGCCGAGCGAGCGATTCGCCAGCATGCCGCCCCTGCTCGAGCGGCTTCGACGAATCGAGCAGCAGCTGCGAAACAGCTCGGCAGAAAACGCCAACATCGTTGGTGGATCCAATCGGCGCCGAGTCGATGTGGTCGACGCCCATATTGGGTCGATCGACACCTTCCGACACCCCGTCCGAGGGCAAGGCGTCAAGTTCGAGGCCTTCGTAAACGCTGGGGCTGAGCCGGTTCGCGGCTTTGCCTACGAGCCGACGGCGCTGCCCGAGAGGCGCGGGTCGCTCTACGAAAGTCTGACGGGTCTATGGCCCGGAGCCGAAGTCAGCCTGTTGGGCGCAGTGGTCGTCGACTCACCCAACAAGGGACCGTTCCTGTCGGGCGACGGCGACACACTCGCCGTGGTCGAGCCCCACTTCCTGGTCAGCACCACGAACATCGTACGTGCCCGAGGGGCCCAGGCTGCAGACTGCCCTTCTCGGTTCTTCGTCGATCTCAGGGAGAGGAACTCATTCTCGAGGCCGCTACTATTCGGCCGGGTGGTGCATCAACTTCTAGATCGATTGGTCGCCGATAATCCGATTAAGCCAGACTTCGAAGACCACTATGCCCGCGTTCTCCGCTCGTGCCGAATGGACGCAGTGGCTGCGGGACTCCGAGACTCAGACATGGGCGCCTTCGTTGACGCCGTGCGCCCCTCCTACGAATGGCTCGTACGATTCGTTTCAAAGCACCTGCGCGGAGCCAACTCATCGGTCGAAGTAACCCGTTTCAGTGGCCATTACGGCCTCGAGGGACGAATCGACCTCGCTGCGTTGAACCCGTCCCATGTCGAACTGCTGGAACTGAAGAGCGGCAAGCGTCAAACCGTCGAGCACAGCGACCAAGTTCGGTGCTACAGCCTGTTGTGGGCTCAAGTGTCGAAATCGCTAGGACGGGAGCTCCGACCCCGCTTGATCTACAGCCAGGTCGGACAAGAGGTGGGGTTTGGGCGGGTCGATCACACCCGCGACCGCAAGCTGCTAACGACTCGCAATGGCATCGTGATCGCTCACTTTCGGCTGGCCCAACGGGCAGAGCAGGACTGCCTACCCCACTACGAGGAGTTCCCCGACCGATGCCGCGATTCTGCTTGTCGCTTTCGCACGAAGGCGTGTTCTGAGCAGACCAAGATACTAGGCTACGGTGACCACGCTGACCTCGCGCGCTCGACCTCGGAGAGGGGGGCTTGGTTCGACTTCGACACCGAACTCGTCGGCGCGGCGCGCCTCTACTATCGCCACTTCGCTACACTGATCGAGCGCGAGTATGTCGCCGCCTCTCGCGAGATGGGTGAGTTCACGCGGGCGAGCGGGGTGGCGCAACGTATCGAAGAAGAGAGTGCCATTGCGGATATCACCATCAGCGAGTGGGACCCCGGGGCCGGCGCGCTTCGGCTATCTGGGGCAGCCCTCCAGCAGCTCAATCCCGGCGCCGACATCGTGGTGCATCGGGGCGATCCGCAGACCGATGCCACGTTCACAGGCCGCATCTCGAGCGTGGACACCTCGGGACTCGTTCTGGCGACGCCGGCCTCAGGCTTCTGTGCCGAGCTTCCCAAGGAGGGGTGGATCGTCGAACGACAACGCACTCGAATCGGGTATCGCGAATCCAACAGAGCGCTGTATCAGCTGATCCGGTCGCGGAACGCAGAGGCGCTACGAGCGATTCTCTTTGGTGCCGAGGTCTCTGCCGTACATCTGGACCCACGCTCTCTGAGCGAGCTGGACGATCTGAACGATGCTCAGCGCACCGCCGTCGCCCTGGCTTTGACGGAAACACGCCCGGTGCTGATTCACGGACCTCCTGGGACCGGCAAAACCACCGTTATTGCCCGCATCGTGACCGCGATGGTCAAGCGAGGACAGCGGGTCTTGGTGGCCGCGGGAACCAATACCGCGGTCGACAACATTCTGGAGCAGCTGGCCGTCAACGATGTCGACTTCCTCAGACTCGGCCGGCTTGCATCGAATAGTCCGCTGCGACGCCAGGGAGGTTTCAAGCCCAACCAATCTGTCGAAGCCGACCTCGCTAGGACCGAAACGCGGCTGGATTCGCTCGCTGAGCGACTTGCGACGGTACCAGTGGTCGCGGGCACGGCCCACAAGTGTGTCAGCAGTCCGGTCGTCGCGTTTCTTCAGCGGGACGCCGTCCATGCCCCATTTGACTTGGCGATCATCGACGAAGCCACCCAGCTGACCGAACCGCTCACACTGGCGCCTATCAACATCGCCTCGCGATTCGTCCTCGTCGGCGACGAAAAACAGCTGCCACCGGTAATCAGTGCCGACGAATGTCGCTCCGCCAACGTTTTGGCTGAGCTGAGCGAGCCGGAGCGTGAACTCGGGTTGCGAGGCCTCGACCACACCCTGTTCGAGCGTCTGGCTGGTCGGGTTCCGGAAGCCTCGCTCAGTGTGCAATACCGAATGAACTCGCAGGTGCAGGATCTGGCCAACCGGTTGTACTACGAGGGCCAGCTCAGCGCTGACGGCTCGGTTGCCGAACGGCGCCTCGCAATCGACTCTTCCGCACTCGATGGCGCACCTCCCTCGATTCGATCCCGGCTCGAGCCGGAGCGCTCCATCGTGTGGGAAACCCTGCGAACCGGGCGGCGCTCTGATCGGTCGAATCAGGCCGAGGTCGAAGAGGTGGCCTCCACTGTGTTCCATCTGTTGCGGGCGTACCCAGAATTCGCCGACCAGATCGGCGTCATCTCGCCGTTCAGAAAACAGTGTTTCGCTATACGGGCTGCGCTCCGGGAGCGGCTCGACGAAGATACCGCTTCACTCATCGAGGTCGACACCGTCGAACGTTTTCAGGGCCGCCAGAAGGAGATCATGTTTGTCTCTTTGGTCGTCGACTCGTGGTCAGACTTCGTGATGGATGATCGGCGTCTGAACGTCGCCTTCACACGAGCCCGCTCCAAATTGATTGTATTCGGCCCCGGTCAACTCTGGTATCGGTACCGTATGGCCTCAGGCAAACTCCAACAGTGAGCGAGATCTCCAAACTCATCGCCGAAGCGGCTCTCGAACTTGGGTTCGAGCGTGTCGGAATCGTCCCGGTCGAGCCTCCGGCGCGCTCTGCGTCCTTCGAGAAATGGCTGGATGCGGGCATGCACGGAGAAATGCGCTACATGTCCGACAGACGGGCGCTGCGTCTCGATCCATCCCAGTTACACGACGGCAGCCGCAGCATCGTCGCTGTCGCTGCAAGCTACCATCAGGCCGACGACGACGGAGAGCCCGGGGGTATTGCCCGGTACGCGCGGGGCCGCGACTACCACAAAGTCCTGAGAAAGCGGTTGGGAAAGCTGGGTGTCGTAATCGAGTCAGAACTTGGGGCCGGAGCCTGTTCACCGCGCGGGTTCGTCGATTCCGCCCCCATTCTGGAGCGTGACATTGCCGAGCGAGCGGGTATTGGGTGGATTGGTAAATCCAGCAATGTGATCGATCAACAGCTGGGTAGCACTTTCTTTTTGGGTGAACTCTTCGTCGGCCACGAGCTGGCGGCCCTTGGACAGTCTTCGTCACCCGACCCCCACCCCGACCGTTGTGGTCGATGCACTGCCTGCATCGACCTGTGCCCGACAAAAGCGATCGTGGAACCCTATGTCGTGGACGCCCGATTGTGCATTTCTTATCTGACTATCGAACTCCGGGGCCCGATCCCGGTCGCCCTTCGAAAGGCGATCGGCAGCCACCTGTTCGGCTGCGACATCTGTCAGATCGTCTGTCCCTGGAATCGCGAGGTCGAGGCTCGACCAGACCCGGCTTTTGCACCGAGACCTGAGCTAAAGGGACTGAGCGCAGTCGACTTCATGTCGCTCACCGAGGGCGAGTTCAACACCTTGTTTGCGGGCTCTCCCGTCCGCCGAACTGGGCGAGCCGGCCTCGCCCGCAATTCAGCTGTGGTGCTGGGCAACTCTGGTGACTCGGCAGCTGTACCAGTCCTTGTAGGTGGACTCCGAGCCGACCCGGATCCAGTAGTGCGTGGACATTGCGCCTGGGCGCTGGGTGAACTTGGAACCACCAGCGCGACAACAGCGCTGGAGTTCGCCCGCATCTCTGAACAAGACCCCGACGTAGTCGTTGAAATCGATGGCGCGTTGGCCTCGACGACCGGGTAGTAACGAGGTGGTGTCCGCCTGGCTTTGTCAGGCGTTTGAGCTGCGCGCATGTGCTCGCACGTGCCCGCGTCAAGCGCCTCCCGCGGCTGCGCGAGGGTTTCTAGGTCTGCTCACCGAAAACTGCCCACTGTAAACTGCAAGCAACCCTCCAGTTTTTTGACAACGACCCTCGTCCAGCTGAACGTTGAACGAGTGGACGATCTCAAGAACATCGAAATGTCGGATACGAACACAACGGAGGTGCGTATGAGTTACAGACTGAAACCAAGAGGGTTAGTTTTCGATGTCGAGTTGCTCAAGGCGATGGGAGATGAGACCAGGAGCAAGATTCTCCGATTCCTTTGCACTCCCGAGCAGGGGGAAATGGAACCCTACACCGTGACTGAGATCGCCAGTCACTTCGATCTAGCGACGTCGACTGTGTCGCACCATCTGCAGCTCTTGAAGCGTGCCGGGTTGGTGGATATGGAACGTCGAGGCAAAGAGCGGTATTACTCTCTGAGCTTTGATATGCTTCGCCGTCGGGTCGGTCAGTTCTATCAGTTGCTCAACACGCTGCACGGCGCCACCCAGGCGGCAGCGTTGGCCTAGCAGCAAAACTGGTCTCCCGAGGCTACTGGAGGCCATGATGAATCGACGAATCGCGACGAGTATCTGTTTTATCGCTACGTGCGCCCTGTTGACGGCCTGTGGAGGTTCGACTCCGGTTGTCGAGCAGCAGCCGGTCCAGCAGGTCGTGGAACCCGAACCCGTCCCCGAGCCGCCTACTGCTGAGCACATCTACTACCAAGTCTATTGGGACGATATCCATGTGCTCACGATATATCGTGGCTCGGGTGTCCTTCGGAGCGAAGAATCGAACAACCCGTCCGACGTATTCTCGGGATCGTGCGCCTATATGACCGCGAGCTCACACTATTTCGAGAAGGAGCGCGATCTTGCGGCCTTGGTTGCCGAGGCCGACTCGCTAGATGCTTTCTTTGCATTGCTCGAAAGGGAAGGAGACTACTTGGTAGAAGAGGCCTACCTCGAGGAGGGCTACTAGGCCACTCTATTCGTCTTCGGTTAGCAGGCCGGCCAGCTCGGTCCTGTGAAACTCGCGCACTCGTTCTTCGACCAATTCGACGGTCGGATAGGTCATTATCTCCTGAAGAAGCGCCCTGCAGTCGAACGAACTGGAGTTGCGAATCACCTCTTTGACCGCGGGAATACTAATCGGGTTCATGCTCAAACTGGTCAGCCCGCAGCCGATCAATACTGGGATGTTGAGAGGTTCGCCCGCCATCTCACCGCATAGGGCAACTTCGATTTTGAAAGCTCGACCTGCCCGGGCAGTGCGCTCAATCAGCCGAAGCACGGCGGGGTGAAGCGGATTGTAGAGGTCTGCAACCTCTTCTGCTCCGCGATCGATCGCCAGCGTGTATTGGCAGAGGTCGTTGGTTCCAATACTGAAGAACTCAACCTCAGGTGCGAGCAAGTCAGCGATGAGGGCGGCCGACGGCACCTCGATCATGCAGCCTAGAGGAATGTTGTCTGCCACCACGTGTCCGTCAGATCTTAGAACCGTAGTGAGCTCCGCGATGATCTGTTTCACCTCGCGGACATCGGTGACACTTGTCACGAACGGAATCAGCAGACGGATGTCGCCAAATGCAGACGCTCTCAGGAGTGCCCGGAGCTGGGTGATCATGACTGCCCGCTCCCGCAGGGCCAACCGAATGCCCCTCAATCCGAGGGCCGGGTTGTCGCAGTTGGGCGTCATCGGGAATCCGGTTGGGATCTTGTCGCCACCGACGTCCAACATCCTGAAGGTGACATGGTTCGGTGCAACCTCCTCCGCGCTGCGTCGGTAGGCCTCGAACTGGGCCTGTTCGTCGGGTAAGTGATTGCCCCGCATGAAAAAGTACTCGGTACGGTACAAGCCAATCCCTTCCCCACCGTAGCGGTGGAGACTCTCGAGCTCTTCGGCGTATTCGATATTACCTTGGAGCCGGATCCGAACCCCATCTGTAGTGATCGAATCCTCTGACCGGTTCGCGAGTAGTTTGGCGGCTCGTGCCCGGTGAAGTCGGCGCCGTTCCCTGAAGACCGCGATGGTCTCCTTGTCGGGGTCCACCACGACTGACCCGCTCGTGCCGTCGAGGACAATCTGTTGGCCGTTGGCTACTGCCGTCGCGATCCCGTGGGCTCCGAGAACGGCAGGAATCTCCATCGCGCGGGCCATGATCGCGGTGTGGCTCGTCCGCCCTCCAACCTCCATGACGAAACCTGCGATTCGCCTGGCTGTCAGCTCTAGTGCTTCGGGCGGGCTCAGCTCGTGTGCGACGACTATCGCGCCGCTTGGGATGGTACCGCTCCTGGGTCGGTAGGTTCCCAAAAGATTGCGCATCACCCGCTGGCCCACGAAGCGAAGCTCTGACCCCCTCTCTTTGAAGTAGGACTCTTGGAGGTTGGCAAAGGCCTCTGCCAACACCCGCAGCGTTCTGTCGAGGGCCGCCTCGGCGTTTAGTTTGTCGTCTTCGATGAACCGGTGAACTCGCCCAACCAACATGACGTCTTGCAGCATCATCCGATGGGCTTCGATGATCAGGATCCCCTCTTCTGAGGCTGCCCGCATTCTTTTCAGAAGTTCGTCGAGTTGGCGTCGAGAGCGGTCGACGGCGTGGTCAAACCGATCGATTTCGTCGTCGATCTCGTGGTCACCGATCGTTCGGCGGGGAATGACCTGTTCTTCGTGGGCAATTAGGTAGACGCGGCCTACCGCGTAACCGGGTGAGGTTCCGATCCCCTTGAAGTTCCTAGGCCCCTCTGCGCTCATATCTCTCCAAAACCGCCCGCGATCAGGTCTGACATTGCTTGAACCGCTTCGCGACCGTCAGCGCCATCCGCAAGAACCCTCACTTCAGTCCCCATGACACCCTCTAGAAGCAATACGCCGAGGATGCTCTTCGCGTTCACCTTCGGACCACCCCGCTTTTGAACCTCGATTTTGGACTCGAACGAGTTGGCGAGTTCGACCAATCGTCGGGCTGCGCGCAGGTGTAGGCCCAGGGGGTTCTGGATTTTTTGGTATTCACCGGTCAGCATCTGCTCGCCTCATCGCTCCTCGTCTCGTGAATCGTCGTCCGGGTCCCAGGGTCGGGCTTGTTCGGCGGGCACGCGTTGCAACTCGAAGCGAGCTCCGGCGGCCGCCAACCCCCTGAGTGCGGCGAGTTCGTCCCCGTCAATGAAAAATGTGGGGCTGATTTGGTGAGAACCCTCTCGCCTCGCCCTATTCGCGAGCGTGATGACGGTGGCAGCCATCGCCGGTGTCCACGCCCTCACCAGATCTTCTGGAGTCCCGAACAGTATCAAGACCCGTGACTGTTTACTGAGGTGAACCGCAACCTGCTCAGGTGGCAGTATCGTCAGGGGAACGCCATCCAGACCCTCGTCCCCCATGGCCTCAGCGAGGGCAAGGGCCGTCGAGATGATCACGAGATCGGGTTCCCAAGCTGGAACGCAGGCATATCGCACCTCGGCGTGAACGAGCCTGTCATCCAGGCGGATATGGATCGGTTCCATTATCAGCCTGCGGTAACGTGTGTGCTTGCGTAGAGGGCTAGTGACTCTGCCCAGGTGTCCAAATCGTGGTGTTCGCCATGGTCCGTCAGCGCTTTGATAACGATCGGCATCCCTCCGCCGCCCACGCGGCGAATCGTGTACCCTTCTCGACGTTGGAGAATGCCTGCGACGTTCCATGGGGTACCGCCAACGACGTCGACCAGAACCAAGACACCCTCGCCTCGGTCGAGCTCCTCGACACTGTCGTCGGCGCGTTGGATTAGCTCTTCCATGGTCTCGCCATCTCGCATTGCGAGACAACGGACTAGGTCGCGATCGCCAGTGAGACGCTCTGCTTCGTCGCGAAGGATTTCGCAGAGTTTTCCGTGAGTAAATATGAGTACACCTATCATGGCCTACTCCACTCCCTCCCCGGCTTGGGCCGGTGGTGACGCTTCAGCAATGCGCTGCATCAACCGCTCCTGAAACTCGAGGGCAGAGTTGCGCCCCTGGATCTTCAGGAGTTGGTTTCGAGCTGCCACCTCCACGATAACAGAGATGGCTCGACCCGGTCGCACAGGAATCACCAAATGCGGCGTTTCAATGCCGAGAATCGTGTAAAACCTCTCATCGATTCCCAGGCGGTCGTACTCGATCTCTTCGTCCCAGTCGACCAGTTCTATGCAAAGCTCGATTTTTTTTGAGTCCCGAACCGCGGCGATGCCGAACATGTCCTTCACATTGATGATGCCAAGTCCGCGGATCTCCATGTGATGCTTGATCAATTCGTATCCGGAGCCGACCAAGACATCCCCGCGGCGCGCGATATCCACGATGTCGTCCGCAACGAGCTTCTGACCGCGGAGCACGAGATCGAGGGCGCACTCGGACTTACCGACGCCCGAGTGACCGAACAGCAACACGCCCACGCCGAACACATCGATGAGAACGCCATGCAGGCTGGTGCGCTGCGCCAGTAGGCCCTCGAGTTTTCGCTGAACTCGTCCGATAAACTCGCCCGTGATCAAGGGCGTCGTCAGCAGCGGAAGCTCCTCCCGCTCGCAGATTTCGACCAACACCTCGGGGACTTCCAGACCGCGCGTGACCACGATGCACGGCACGTCGACCTGGCAGAGAGCCTCCAGGATCTCACGAACCCGGTCCTCGGCGAGGGTTTTCAGGTACGAGATCTCTGAGTTCCCCAGTACCTGAAGCCAACCCGGATAGATGTATTTGGTGTAGCCGGTCATCGCTAGACCCGACTTCTGAATACGATCGGAATCGATCGTCGTCGCCAATCCCGGCGAACCTCGAAACACCGAGAGCTTGAGCTCGGGAGAGTCATCCACCAAAGAGGCGACGGTGACGGTCATCTGGTGACCGCCTGGGCCCCCACTTGGGCCTGGAGCACATCGAGCAGGTCAGCCCGATCGGTCGCTTGCAGAAGGCGGTTCCGCGTCTCTTCTGATCCCATCAAACGGGAGATCTGTGCCAGCGCCTTGATATGGATCTTGGGTTTGGAACCCGCTGACAAGAGTACGAAGAACAGCCGGCAGGGCACGCCGTCAATGGCGCCGAAATCGACTCCTTCGTCGCTGCGCCCAAATGCGCCGTAGAATCCGCGTAGCCGGCCTGAGGCGGCGTGTGGGATCGCGACTCCGTTGCCAATTCCCGTGGCCGCCAACTTCTCGCGGTCCAAGAGGAGCTTTGCCACTTCGCTTTCTTTCATCACTCGGGCCAGCTGCGGATGTCCCGCGACCAACAACGATGCAAACTCCTCGAGAAGTTCACTCTTCGATCGGGCCTTTAGGTGGATGCTGATTGCTTCCGGCGTTGTGATTTCAGACAATTGCAACATCGTGTCTATCAGTCGTCGAACCCGCTGTCGTCGTCGTCGTCCCTCGGAGCTGTGTCGACCGGGATCCATTCGTCCGAACCCGGCCCCTTGTGGTCTCTGAGTTTGTCCTTGTGGCGTCGCACCTGCCGTTCGAGCTTGGCCATGGCCAAATCAATCGATGAATACATGTCTTCGGACCGCTCTTCCACGGCAGCGGTCATACCTTTGAACGCCAGCTGGAATGCGGCTATGTGCCAAAATTTTTCGGTAGATAAAACTGCATGAGCTTCCGATTCGCCGCTCCTGAAGTACTTCTCGATGACGTGCCTCAGTTTGCTCGACGCATAATCTCTGAGGGGATCGGAAGGGGGCATGTGACGGAAGGTAACCGATATCTGCATTGCTTGCTCCGCTTTGGAGATGCCTACTTAAGCCCGGTACTGCCATCTCCGGGACTGGACGCACCCTCACTGCCCGCGACCAACTCGGATCGATAGGCTCGAGAGGGTGTACTCTCGGTGAACTCGTTGTGCTGTATTCCTCCTGAGTGATCGAGTCAAAACAGGCGCTTGCGCTGGGAACTCTTCAAAATTCCTAGCATTTCCCGATATTTCGCTACCGTGCGGCGCGCGATCTCCACCCCTTCGTCGTCGAGCATGTCTGCCAACTTCTGGTCGCTCAGGGGTTTCTTGGGATCCTCTTCAGATATCATCTGTTTGATGCGCATCTTGACGCTTTCTGACGCTGTGTCGCTGCCATCCGAGCAACCGATCGCGCTGTTGAAGAAGTACTTGAGCTCGTATATGCCCTGCGGGGTGTGAACATATTTGTTCGTCGTCACCCGACTTACTGTCGACTCGTGTACGCCGATGTCCTCGGCGACATCTCGCAGAACCAACGGTTTCAGGCTAGATACGCCACGCTCCAAGAACTCGCGTTGAAAGCGAACGATGCTCTCTGTCACTTTGACGATCGTGCGCTGCCGCTGATGAATACTGCGGATCAACCACCAGGCGCTCCGCAACTTGTCTTGGATGTAACTCTTGGCGTCCTTGGCCTCGCCATTGTTGAGCGCACTTCGGTAGTAATCCGAGACCCTCAACTTCGGCATACCGTCCTCGTTCAGGACGCAAACATACTCCTCACCTACTTTGTAAACGTAGATATCAGGGGTGATGTAGACTGGTTCGATCGTATTGAAGGCGGAGCCCGGACGTGGATCCAACGTCGAAATCAGCTTCGCTGCCTCGATCACCTTGTCGATTGGTGTGCGAAGATCTTTTGCGATCGCCTTGACGTTGCGCTTCTGAAGATTCACCAGGTGACGGTCGATTACGCCGTGCAAGATCGCGTCCTCGGGGTAGTACTGTTTGGCTTGCACCAACAGACACTCCCGCAAGTCCCGCGTAGCAACACCGACCGGATCAAACGTCTGGAGAAACTCCAGTACCCCTTCTGCGTACTCGGGGTGCACATCGCAGCGAGCGGCGATGTCCTCGATTGCCACACCCTCGAGAAATCCGCGCTCGTTGAGGTTCCCGATGATTTCTTCGCCTACCAGACGTTCATCCTCGCAGGCGGCGTTCATATTCAATTGCCAGCGCAGATGGTCGACCAGATCCTCGGAGTTCGAAAGCGTCGCTTCCACCCCCGGCAACTCGTCTTGCATGCCGCGATAGGAATTGGTTGGCAAAGGCGCCGAGTAGTTCTCGAGGTAAGAGTCCCAGTCGATTTCGTTCTGGGCCTTCTCGTTTTGGACACTCGTCTGATCGGGCAACTCCTGACCCCGAGTGGCTTCGACTACGGGCTGCGCCTTCGTCTCTGGAGCCGTCGGTGACTCCTCGAGTACCGGATTCTCGACCAGCTCCTGCTGAACCAGGTCGACCAACTCCATGCGTGATAATTGAAGCAACTTGATGGCCTGTTGCAGCTGCGGTGTCATTCGCAGCTGTTGCGCCATCTTAATCTGTTGCTTGAGTTCCATTCCCATAACTACTCCCTGCCGACGGGGTGAATAACACCCCTCCCCGCCGAGGCTATAGCAAGTGTAGACGATTCAGCCCGCCACGCCAACGCCTGAGAGCCAACTTTCCAGGTTTATCGAACAAGCTGGCACTATCGGTGCATAGGGGGTATTATTCGCGCTTCCATCCACTCGCTTCCTTAATACTCATCGGCTACTCGGCCGACGCACCCCAGTTTAGAGGGCTACTTCCCAAATTCGGTTCAGCCGATGGGTGGAATCGAGTCGGTTTACTGGCGGTCTCGTTTGAATTCCGCGGCGGCCTTGATGAAGCTCGCAAAGAGGGGGTGAGGCGCGGTCGGACGGCTCTTGAACTCCGGGTGAAACTGACAACCTACGAACCACGGGTGCTCTTTGAGCTCGATCATCTCGACCAACTTGCCGTCCGGCGACACCCCGGACAGAACCAGGCCTTTCTCAGCGAGCCGTTCACGGTAGTCGTTGTTGAATTCGTACCGGTGGCGATGGCGCTCCGAGATTTCGATCGTGCCGTAGATCGAAGCCGCTCGGCTCTTTTTGACCAACTTACACGGATAGGCGCCGAGCCGCATGGTAGCGCCCTTGTCGGTGATTCCGCGCTGCTCGAGCATTAGGTCGATTACTGGATGTGGAGACTTCTCGTCGAACTCCGTCGAGTTGGCGCCTTCCAGCCCTGCAACGTTGCGAGCGAACTCGATCACCGCCGACTGGAGGCCGAGACAGATTCCGAAGAACGGTACCTTTCGCTCGCGGGCGTATTGCACAGCAGCAAACTTGCCCTCGGTCCCCCGCGACCCGAAACCGCCCGGCACGAGTACCCCGTCCGCCGCTCGGAGCAGCGTCTCGGCTCCCCGCTGTTCGATGTCTTCGGCGTCTACGAACTGCAAATCGACCTCCAGTCCGTTCTCGATTCCACCGTGGGTCAGCGCCTCGTTTAGCGACTTGTAGCTCTCGGTCAGATCGACGTATTTGCCGACAATCGCGATCCGGACCTTGCCCTCTGGGTTCTTCACCTTGTGAACGATCTCGTGCCAGCGCTCCAGTAACGGCTCACGGCTCCAGATGTTCAGAAATTCTGCCAGGCGGGCATCCAAACCCTCGGCGTGGAAGATGAGGGGCAGCTCGTAAATCGAATCCACGTCCTTCGCTTGAATGACGCACCCCTTCTGGACATTGCAGAATAGGGAGATCTTTCTGCGGAGCGCATCATCCAGCTCGTGTTCCGTTCTGCAAATCAACAGATCCGGTTGGATTCCGATCTCTCGTAGGGCCGCTACCGAGTGTTGCGTGGGCTTTGTCTTCAGTTCGCCCGCCGCTCGAATGTAGGGCACGAGCGTCACATGAATGTAGCAGGTCGATTCCCTGCCCAGGTCGTAGCGCATCTGGCGAATCGCCTCGAGGAAGGGCAGGCTTTCGATGTCGCCGACTGTGCCGCCGACCTCGGCGATCATGATGTCGTATCCCTCAGAGGCGGCGTGGATACTCTTTTTGATCTCGTCCGTAACGTGAGGGATTACCTGGACGGTTGCCCCCAAGAACTCGCCGCGGCGCTCCTTGGCCAGAACTTCGCTGTAGATCGTTCCGGTGGTGAAGTTGCTCTTGCGGCTTGTGCGGCTCGAGGTGAAGCGCTCGTAGTGCCCGAGGTCGAGATCCGTCTCTGCCCCGTCGTCCGTAACAAATACTTCGCCGTGTTGGAGCGGATTCATCGTGCCCGGATCAACGTTGAGATAGGGATCGAGCTTCAGCAACCCGACGCGCAGTCCGCGACTCTCCATCACTGCGCCTATCGCGGCCGCAGACAACCCTTTTCCGAGTGAACTGATCACTCCGCCGGTAACAAAGATGAATTTGGTATTCCGTTTCCGCGACATGCAACTGCCTCCGTGGCGACTGTGGTTTTGCGTTCAATGTGTCGGGGAAACCAATGGGCGAGCCCGACCGGGCGAGCATCCTCACACTCCCGAACGGGATTTTATCCTAGTCGGCTCTTCACACGGGTGTCAATGGCTAGATTGGCTCTGACGAAGAATGTCTTTTTTTGAGCCCAGAATCCCCCTTTCTTAGGGCAAATCGACGCGGATCGACAAATATAGGGCTGTTCAGGCTTGCGAAATCCGTGACGCCGGTATACACCCCCGACAAACCCGAGCGGGGAGTTGTTTATGCTGATTGATTTACACGCGCGCACGAAGGTTTCGGCTCCAAATGCGCCGGCACCAACAAAAGCTATTCGAGCCGCCAAAGAAGCTGGTCTCGACGGCATTGCGTTCGTTGATCGAATGCACAGTACCCAGGCTCGCGACTTGGTCGCATTGGGTACCAGCGAAGGCTTTCCTGTCTTTATCGGTGTCGAGATTGTCGCCACAACCGGGCAGTTCCTGTGCTTTGCACCAGAGGTCGAGCCCTTCCTCTTCCGCGAAGAGTGGCGCCAGCTCATGCCGGTGGGCCAGAGCCCGACTTATCAGGCGCTCTTCGATCTCTTTGACAGTATTGGTGGTGCCGTCCTGGCTTCTCAACCCTATTTTCGTGGCGACGGACATCGTCTCGGTGACAACCTGGTCTTCTGTGACGGGATTCACGGCGTCGAAGTCACGACCCCCAACCACACGAAGATCGACATGGTTCTAGCGGTTGAGGCAGCGGTTAAAATCGGACTCCCGACCGTTGGGGGCTCCGGACTGACGGAAGACCTCTCCGAGATCGGCCGTGCAGCGACGCTCTTCACCGGCGAAATCGGTACGCAAGCCGAGTTGGTCGAAGCCCTTCGAGCGGGCGACTTTTGGGCGGTCGAACTCAACAGAAAAGGGGCAAAACCAAGACCTCGGCCCGCTCAGGCTGAACGGCGCAATGACCGCCGACCACCTCGCTCCGACTCCAGATCGGGACGCGGCGGTGGCGATCGCTCGAGAAAACGACGTCGAGGACCAGACAAGCGCCGAGAAGCATAAACGTGGCGGTGTAGGGGGAGCGGTTAATGACCACTCAAGCGGAAACAACAACTTCGACAAGCCAGGAGCTGAGCTTCTCGACTGAGGGCGAAGCGCTCTTCAAAGAACTTCAGACGCGTTACCCGAGTCGCCAAGCTGTGGTGATTCCGGCACTGCACCTGGCTCAAAAAGAATTCGGCTACGTGTCGGTAAAAGCGATGGAGTACATCGCGGCTCGACTCGATCTGCCCGCATCGAAGGTCCTCAACTCGGCGACCTTCTACTCGATGTTCAATCGACATCCAGTCGGAACAAATCACATCAACGTGTGTACCGGACCACCCTGTGCATTGGTGGGTTCTGATCGCATCGTACGCTTCTTCGAAACAAAACTCGGCATCAAGGTCGGCGAAACGACCCCAGGCGGGAAGTTCACTCTCAGTCGCTCCGAATGCTTGGCCTCCTGCGGTACCGCGCCCATGCTCGACTGCAACGGCAAGTACTACGAGAACCTGACCGATGAGGTGCTCGAGCAGTTATTCGAGGAATGGTCTAACGCTGCTGGCGAATAACGGGCTCATCCATGGAAAAGATCCTCAGCGCAACTTGGGACGTGCCAGATAGTCACACGCTCCCGGTCTACAAGAAGCACGGCGGCTACAAAGCCCTCGAGAAGGCGTTCACCATGTCCTCCGACGACATCATCGAGGAGGTCAAGAAGGCTCAACTGAGAGGCAGAGGGGGTGCCGGATTCCCCTGCGGAGTAAAGTGGGGTTTCCTTCCACGTGACTCCGAATCGCCGAAGTACCTCGTCATCAACGCTGACGAAGGCGAACCGGGGACCTTCAAAGACAGGCCGATTATGCACTTCGACCCCCATCGCATGCTGGAGGGCTGCATTATCAGCTCCTTCGCTCTGGGGATCGAGGTTTGCTACATCTACATCCGTGGCGAATTCCGATTCATCGGCGATGTCGTCGAGGCTGCAATCGAGGAATGCCACAAGGCCGGTTACCTCGGGAAAGACATTCTCGGTCAGAAGGGCTTCAATTTAGAAATCTACTGCCACTACGGTGCGGGCGCATATATCTGCGGTGAAGAGACCGCTCTACTCGAGTCGCTCGAAGGCAAGCCGGGTCAGCCCCGCAATAAGCCGCCCTTTCCCGCAATCGTCGGCGCCTTCGGTTGCCCGACCATCATCAACAATGTCGAAACCATCGCCTGCGTCCCCACAATCATCGAGAAAGGGGGCGACTGGTGGCATGAGATGGGTTGCGAGAACAACGGTGGGCCGAAACTCTATTGCGTATCGGGCCAGGTCGAAAAACCGGGCGTCTTCGAGGCACCCCACGGTATTTCGCTGCGCGACACCATATTCGAACACGCCGGTGGTATGAAACCGGGGCGCAAGCTGAAGGGCGTCGTGCCTGGCGGCTCGTCCTGCCCTATCTTACTGCCGGACGAGATCGACGTCGCCATGGACTTCGACTCCATGCGCAAGGCTGGCTCGATGTTCGGCACTGGCGGTGTAATCGTCATCGACGACTCGACCTGCATTGTCAGATACGCGGCCCGCGTCGCTCACTTCTATCACCATGAGAGCTGTGGGCAGTGTACGCCGTGCCGCGAAGGATCAGGCTGGACCGAACGTGTCTTGAATGACATTGAAGCGGGTCGCGGGACCATGGAAGACCTCGAACTACTCGAGAACATCTGCGACAACATCCAGGGCCACACGATCTGTGCCTTAGGTGACGCACTGGCCATGCCGGTCCGCTCGATTCTGACCAAATTCCGTGATGAGTTCGTAGAGCACATCGAGAACGGTGGCTGCTCTCATGAGGAATGGTAGAAGGGAGGCCTCAAGGTGGAACTGATCTTCTTCATACTCTTCGGCGGCGTTGCGGTGGGGACGGCACTCTATGTCGTCATTGCCCGCAACCCGATCAACAGTGCGCTCTCGCTGATCGTCACGTTCCTCAGCTTGGCGGGCATCTACGTCTTGCTCAATGCGCATTTCCTTGCCGTTATCCAAGTCTTGGTCTACGCCGGCGCAATCATGGTCCTCTTCATATTTGTGATCATGCTGCTCAATCTTCGTGAGGACGACCTCGGAGAAGCCCGATTCAACTTCTTCAAGGTACTCGGAGTCGTGCTGTCAGTCGGCATCTTCGCCAAACTGGCTCACTTCTTCGTGGCTGGGCCCAACGCCGCACCAGGTCCTGCGACGCAGGTCGTGAACGGTAGAATCGACCCAAGCTGGGGTGGAATCGAACAGGTCGGGGACTCGCTCTTCAACAATTATCTGCTACCCTTCGAGGTCGCATCGATTCTGCTGCTCGTAGCCATGATCGGCGCCGTTCTCATCTCCAAGAGGAGGGCCTGAACATGAGTCTGCCTCTTTCTTATTATCTGATTCTCAGCGCCGCCCTCTTCAGCATCGGAATTGTCGGCGTACTGGTTCGACGCAATGCGCTGGTCCTGTTGATGTCGGTTGAGCTCATACTCAACTCGGCCAACCTGACCTTCATTGCCTTCTCAAAATATCGACAAGACCTTGACGGTCACATCTTCAGCTTCTTCGTGATTGCCGTCGCCGCGGCGGAGGCTGCTGTTGGCTTAGCTATTGTGATCAATGTCTTCCGTCACTTCCGCACCATCAATGTGGACGAAGTGACGACGTTGAACGGATGAGTGTTGACCGCCGGCAGAACCGGCTCGGCCACTGGGAGACACGCGAGGGAGCGCAGGCATGACCAGCACAAACTACGGCTTACTCGGACTCATTCCGCTGCTACCGGCGCTCGGCGCGCTGGTGAATGGGCTACTCGGGAGTAAACTGCCCAAGAAAGTCGTTCACACGATCGCGTGCGGCACGATTTTCGGGTCCTTTATCGTCACGGCGCTCGCCTTCAGGGCGCTCGCCTCGAACCACGAGATCGAAGCCCTGTCGTACGTCGCGTACAAGTGGTTCTCGGCTGGCGGTTTGAACATCGATATCGCCTTTCAATTCGATCACCTCACCGCGGTGATGTGCCTGATCGTGTCGGGCGTCGGATTCCTGATCCACGTCTACAGCATCGGGTACATGTCGCATGACCCGAGTTATTCCCGCTATTTCACGTACTTGAATCTGTTTTGCTTTGCCATGCTTCTGCTGGTTATGGGGCAGAACCTGGTCATGCTCTTCGTGGGCTGGGAAGGCGTCGGTCTCGCCAGTTACCTGCTGATTGGATTCTGGTTTACTGACGAGGCGAAGGCATCGGCGGGCAAGAAGGCATTCATCGTCAATCGGATCGGCGACGCCGCCTTTCTGCTCGGCATGTTCATCCTCTTCTACTTCGCCGGATCGCTCGACATCCCAGAGGTGCAGCGGTGGGTTGGTGGGCTTGGACATCACGCCGGTTCCTTCGCTCCGTGGGCGACCGTCATCTGCATTCTCTTCTTCATCGGATGCTGCGGAAAGAGTGCCCAGATACCGCTATACACCTGGCTACCCGACGCGATGGCTGGGCCCACACCCGTCTCGGCCCTCATTCATGCCGCGACGATGGTCACCGCGGGAGTCTATCTCGTCACCCGACTCAACTTCCTCTACGTCATGTCGCCGACGGCGATGGGGGTCGTAGCAACGGTGGGTGCGCTGACGGCACTCTTTGCTGCATCGATTGCGGTGGTTCAGAACGACATCAAGAAGGTCCTGGCCTATTCCACCGTCTCGCAGCTCGGCTATATGTTCCTGGCGTGCGGCGTTGGCAGCTTCTACGCGGGCACCTTTCATCTCGCTACGCACGCCTTCTTCAAAGCACTGCTCTTCCTTGGTGCTGGCTCGGTAATCCACGCGATGAGCGGAAAACAGGACATACAGGAGATGGGTGGCCTCAAGAAGTGGATGCCCATTACGCGCTTCACTTTTTTGATTGCCTGTCTGGCTATCGCCGGATTCCCCCTCTTCTCGGGCTTCTTCTCGAAGGATGAAATCCTCTGGTATGCGCTAGCCAATCGATTCCCGGGCCAAGAGGGGCTCGCATTGGGGCCCTTCCTGTGGGTTATCGGCGTGATCACTGCGGGACTGACTGCTTTCTACATGTTTCGCCTGTATTTCCTCACCTTCGAGGGTGAGTCTAGGGCAGACGAGAAGACCAAGTCCCATATCCACGAGTCACCGCCTTCGATGACCGTACCCTTGTTGGTGTTGGCTGTTCTCAGCGTGATCGCTGGATTCATCGGCATTCCGCATATCTTCCATATGCCGGAAGTGCTTCATCACTGGCTGGAACCTGTCCTTGCGAGCAGTTTGCACGTCTTCCACGGCAATGAAGCCTACGGCGATGGCGCCGCCTGGGCCGCGATGGGCATCGCCACCGCGGTTGGCCTCGGTGGAATTTTCGTGGCTTGGAAGCTTTACGGCGGCGAGTCGACTGAAAAGGCGGCCAGCTACAAGGAGCGGTTCGCTGGCGCTCACAAGCTGCTGATGAACAAGTATTACGTCGACGAGATCTACGACCACACCGTGGTGCGCCCCCTCATGGGGACAGCCCGGATGCTTTACGCCGCCGTCGATCGGGTACTCATCGATACGCTGCTGGTCGGCGGTATCGCCTTCGTCTCGAGAAGTGCTGGACAGATTGTCCGGCAATTGCAGAACGGTGACGTCCAGCGTTACGCATTCTTTATTGTTTTCGGCTTGAGCTTAGTGCTGCTGATGCTTTCGGGGATATAGCTCATGACTCACAATGGAATACCATGGCTGACGCTTTTGATTTTGGGACCGTCCCTCGGGGCGATTCTCATCGCGTTCATCCCCAAGGAACAGCGTGACCTGCATCGCAACGTAGCCCTCGTGGTCTCGCTGCTCATGTTCGGGTTGAGTTTACCGCTCCTCTTCGCCTTCGATTCGGGCTGGGGCGAGTTTCAACTCACCCACGAGAAGCTCGAGAACCTGAGCTGGATTTCGGCGCTTGGCATCCGATACTACGTAGGTATCGATGGGATCAGTCTCTTTCTGGTGCTGCTCACCACGATTCTGACCCCAATCTGCATCCTCAGTACCTACAAAGCGGTTAATCACCGCGTCAAAGAGTATATGATCGCCTTGCTCGTCCTCGAGACGGGTATGATCGGGGCGCTCGTCGCTCTCGACCTCTTTCTCTTCTACGTCTTCTGGGAGGTCATGCTCATTCCGATGTACCTCATCATCGGAGTCTGGGGCGGCAAAGAGCGCGTTAAAGCTGCGGTCAAGTTCTTCATTTTCACGATGGTCGGCAGCGTCTTGATGCTCGCTGCCCTCTTGTATGTCTACTACCACATACCGGCGGGACCCGATCACTCGTTCTCGGTTCAGAACGCCTGGGCAGCCGCGCAGGCCATGTCGGCTGGTGAACAGGCATGGCTCTTCGCAGCCTTCGCGCTGGCGTTTGCGATCAAAGTTCCACTGTTCCCATTCCATACATGGCTGCCTGACGCCCACGTTCAGGCGCCGACTGCTGGGTCCGTAATCCTGGCCGGTGTGTTGTTGAAGATGGGTACTTTCGGCCTTATTCGGTACGCGATCCCGATGTTCCCACAGGCGGCGATCAAATACGGTGCCTACATCGCCGTTCTAGCCGTAATCGGCGTCATATTCGGGGCGCTGATGGCAATGATTCAGAAGGACGTGAAGGGCCTCGTCGCCTATTCGTCCATCAGCCACCTCGGATTCGTTGTGCTGGGTCTGTTTGCTCTGAACTCACAGGGCATTACGGGCGGCGTCTATCAGATGTTGGCCCACGGCGTATCCACAGGCGGGTTGTTCCTAGCGGTGGGATTTCTGTACGAGCGACGACACAAGCGGGGAATTGACGACTTCGGCGGTGTTGCTAAACAACTCCCCGTCTTCTCGACGCTCTTCGTCATCATCATGCTGGCCTCTGTTGGCTTGCCAGGACTGTGCGGCTTTGTTGGGGAATATCTCGTCCTCTTCGGAACCGCCCAATCCGAGACCCTTCACTTTGGCGTAAACGGCTGGGGTGGTACCCACGGACCAGAACTCACTGCGCTACTCTTTGCAGGTGTGGCGGCCACCGGGGTCATACTCGCGGCGGTGTATCTGCTTCGCGTCACCCAGAAGGTCTTCTTTGGCCCGCTCGAAAAACCCGAGGTCAAGAACCTCAAGGACACGAGCTTGCGGGAATTGGCCTACTTCGCACCGATCATCGTGCTGGCTTTTGTGTTGGGCCTCTTTCCCAACTTCTTCATCGATCGCATGGAGCCATCGATCTCCAGGGTCGCTGTCTTGATGGATCAACAATATGAGATCTACCTCGCCGAGCACTCTGACGAAATCGAGCTCCACCACGGCGACGATCACGGGCACCACGAAGAGGCGCCAGCTCCAGAGGAGCCGGAGCCCGAACCCGAGGTCGATCCTCATGAGGGCCACGACCACGGCTTTCTGATGAATGACGGAGAAGACCTGTTCCCCGAGGAGATCGCGATGGCCTTGCGGCAACAATTGCAGGCGGAGGTGAACCGATGAGCGAAATCACCGGAAATCACTTTCAAGCGCTGATGCCCGTGATTCTCTTGGCCGCGTTTGGGCTAGTCATCCTTCTACTCGATGCTTTCCAGAAGGGTGGTTCGAGGCAACATCTGGCCTGGATCGCGATCGTCGGCTTCGTGTCGACCTTCATCTCAGCCTTTGTGTTGTGGCATCAGGTCATTCCGCGACCGATTTTCTCAGACATGGCTTACATGGATGGGTTCACACAGGCTTTTACCTGCATTTTTGCGGTAGCTGGAATCCTGACCTGTTTGCTGGCACGTGAGTACTTGAAGAGCCATGACATGGATCGTGGCGAATTCTACGTCCTTCTTCTCTTTGCCGTGCTCGGTATGATCCTGGTCGCCAGTGCTGGCAACTTGCTGATGGTTTTCATTGGTCTCGAGACCATGTCTATCTCGGCGTATGTGCTCGCCGGCTTTACCAAGAAGACCAAGAAGTCCGCCGAGGCGAGTCTGAAGTACCTGATTCTCGGCGCACTCGCGACTGGACTCTTTCTGTACGGTGCGGCCTTGATTTACGGCTCGACCGGAACCACTGACCTGTCCGACATCGGCCAGATCTTGGCGCAGGATGCCTTGCCCCCGACTGAAGGGGCCGCAATCATGTCGACTCAGACCGCGGCGGAACTGTCGGGCCAAACGGACGAGTGGGCAGAGATTCAGACGCAGATTCGTTCCGGCGAATTCGTTGCCGCTTCCGAAGCGATTACCGAGCTTCGACTCTCTGCCTCGCGCCTGATTTCGGCAGACAGTCTGCGCCCCATCGTGTCCGATCAGAGCAATTTCATCACCTTGGCTCCGCTTGCCTTCATCGGCATGTTGCTGATCCTAGTAGCGTTCTGCTTCAAAATTGCCGCGGTGCCGTTCCATATGTGGGCGCCCGACGTATACAGTGGAGCACCTACACCTGCTGTCGGCTTCATGGCGACAGCAGTAAAGGCGGCTGGGTTTGCCGGGTTGATTCGCGTCTTTATGCTCGCGTTTTTCGAGGACGTTTCCCGAACCACGACGACGGGTTGGGTACCGATCCTTTTTGGTCTGGCCCTTCTGACCATTGTCGTGGGTAACTTTGCGGCCATCATTCAGAAGGATCTTAGGCGCATGCTGGCGTACTCGAGCGTCGCCCATGCAGGCTATATCCTGGTGGGTATCGTGGCGGCCGGATTCTCTGGCAATCAAGGGTTCCTCTACTCGGTCATCTACTACTTGATCGCCTACACGTTCGCTACCCTGGGTGCTTTTGGTGTCCTCACCTACTTCGGGCGCAAGGGCGAGGAAGTTAAGACCTATGACGACCTGAATGGTCTCGGTCAGAAACATCCGATGGCGGGCTTTGCGATGATCGTATTCATGCTGTCCGCTGCAGGCATTCCGCCCTTGGCGGGCTTTTTCGCGAAGTTCCTTGTCTTCAAGTCGGCGATTGATGCGGGCGCTGCCGGTGGTACACCGGGTACGATGTTGTTCCTTCTCGTTGCGGTGGGCCTGTTGGCTTCCGTTGCTGGTATCTTCTACTACCTTCGCGTCATCGTTCACATGTACATGAAGGAGAGCAGCAGAGTAATTCGACCTCTGCGAAGCTGGGCGACAGCAGTCGCTCTGGTCGTTTGCGTGCTGGGTACCATTGTGTTTGGCGTCTTGCCGAATCATCTGACTGACCTGTCCAGCCATGCGGCGCACCGCATCGCCCACAGTCCCGAGGGCCCAACTGTGGTGCCTTTTCCCGAAGTCTCCACCGCATCCTCGGCTGTCACACCTGCTTCCGAGCGCTAAACTTCAGTGCGACTCCGCTTTCTCGGCCACGCCTGTTTTGTCATCGAGTTCAAGTCCGGAAATTCGCTTCTGATCGATCCATACGAGCCAAACGGCCTCGGCGGGAAGCTGCGCTACCGACCGCTCCCGGTCGAACCTAGTTGGGTCCTAATCTCCCACGCTCATCGTGACCACTCAGACACGTCCTGGCTCGCCGGCGAGTTCGAGATCATCGAAGAAGGCGTCTACCCTGATTTCACAGTCGAAGTGTTCGAGGCCGACCATGATGAGTTTGGAGGGGCGCTGCGCGGCGGAAAAACGAAGCTGTTCCTTATCGAGTTCGAGGGCGTGCGCTGCCTCCACTGCGGCGACCTCGGCGAGCGCCTAACTCGAAATCAGATTGCCGCATTCGGCGGGGTCGACATCCTCATTGTGCCAGTCGGCGGCTACTTCACACTTGGGCCGGCTGGCGCCAGCGAGCTTGTCGACGTGTTGCAGCCAACGTGTGTGGTTCCCTGCCACTACGGAGGCCCGGGCGCCGAGATCCCTGAGCTGCAACCCCTGTCGATTTTTCTTCGACGTTTTCGGGGCGGCCCGTCGGCCATCATCGAGTCGGGGGCGTTGTCTAGCCTACCTGTTGGGTACGAGGCCCCGACTATCGTGACGCTTTCCCCCGAAGGACAGCCAGAACCGCGCCCGAATCAGTCGTCCTGAGAGTTCCCAAAAGGGTGAAAATTGATCCCCCGAAATTTTGACAGGGGTAGTCTAAAGGCATAGAGACGTCGTATCGGATGTTTGACTACATTGTGGTTAAAGGTGTTCAACTTCACCACCACAAGAAAGGACGTTAATGATGCGAAGACTAACGGCTGTAATTCTCCTGGCTCTCTCTTTTTCGGTCATGGGATGTATCGAAGTGATCCCCACTTTCGAGGAGGGTGAAGGCGGTTTGCGCGTCTTGCCGGGCGACACGCGTGCTCCCATGCTCGAAACTGGCCAGCGCTGGTGGG
>CAZDBH010000010.1:0-16621 GCA_964503485.1 uncultured Bradymonadales bacterium
CGCTAAAAGCCAATGGCGGAGCCTGGAGCGCTATGCGCGACAGGCTCCTAGTCATCGCCGAGTGGAACGAACTCGTCGCCGCCATGAATCGCCAAATAATCGGCACGGATACCGTTGCACCGAGCCCTCTGGCTACAGTTGACGCACTCGTCCAGAAAGGTCCCTCCTTCGAAGGGTGACTCCTCCAGCCAGAACCACTTTTGCCCTGGATTGGCAATCACGAGGTCCAAGTCTGCAGCCGAGAAGGACCACTCGTCGCGTCCATCACAGAGGGTACAGGGCGGGGCGAACAACAGGGTCAATCGGTCGGGGTCGAGCCCCAAGGAATCGGTGGTCCTGTTTGCCATTCGAACGACGTCGGAGACAGTCGGGACCTCATGATCCAGGCTCCGATCACCGACGTCGAAGGTCGACAGATGCCACAGATCAAAATGTCGGAGACCCAGCCGGTCGAATAGCTCAATCGTCTCCACGAGTTTGCCCAGATTCGAGCGATACATCAGGATGTCCCCATCGAGGCGAATGGGACCGTTCTCTAGCAGTTTGATAGCGGCGACCATGGCATCGAAGCAGCCCTCGGTTTGGGCGAGGCGGTCGTGGGTTTCGGCATCCGGGCCTTTGATACAGAACGAGATATCGGTGACACCGGCTTCGACACAGGCGGTGCTGAACTTCGGGTACGAGAGCATCATTCCGTTGGTTTGCAGTTTGACCCGGTCGTACCCGAGCTTGCGTGCGTACTTGACCAGTTTGAGCATGTCTCGCCGCAGAGTGGGTTCTCCGCCGCCGAACCACAGACGCGTCACGCCACGTGCACGGCCCTGTTTCAGCACATCCGCGACCTCACGAGAGGACATCGAGTCCCCGTCGTCAGAGACGGAAAAACAACCGACGCACCGGTTGTTGCACCGGTAGTCAGGAGTGATCTCGAGCCACAGGGGTGTTCGTTCACTCAAATTGTCTCTCCTCGCGCCCGATGGTAGTGCGGTGAAGAGCGGATTGTCAAAACCAGAACTCGGGTTGGTATCCTACACGCGACCTGTTACACTCCGACTGCAGCCGGCGACGCGAGATCGTTCAATGCAAACGAACAACATGACGGGACTCCCAGTGACCAATCTGGCTCAGTCCGAGGTTCCCCAATGGCGGAGTCCTGCGGCTCTGGTGGGCGACTGGCCTGAGAGCGGTGCGATCGCGATCGATCTTACTGAGGCATCGGCCGACTCCGTCCAGGAAGCGGCCAGGTCGGTTCTGGAACGCCCGGACGCGGCCAAGCGTCCGATTTGGTTCTGCGGTGAAATCGGTCGATCGGGCGACTCGCGCCAACGGACGATCGCTACTGTGTTGGCGATTTGGTCACTGCACGAAGCCTATAGCGATCGTTTGGCGATCGCTTGGGACCTCAAGTTTCCGAGACTCCCCAGCGACGAAGTGGACCCGTTGATCGCGTCGAGCACCGGTCGCGTGCAGTTGCCCGCCAGCCCGATTGGGGAGACCCAGCAAGGCGAACTCGCGCTCTGGGAGCTGAGAACCCTACGCAAGGCCCTGTCTGTTCGGCGCAACTTCAGTCACACCAGAAAAATCATCGTCAACCTGACTTACAAGTGTAACAACTACTGCTCGTTCTGTGCTGTCGGGAACCGACTATACGAGAACGGCGACTTCGAGTTTCACCAAAAAGTGCTCAGGGAGCACCGAGCAGAGGGCTGTGATCTCGTCGATTTCGACGGCGGTGAGCCGACGCTCTATCCACAGCTGCTCCAGATCATCAAATACGCAAGGCGCCTGGGCTATCACCAGGTGAATATCACGAGCAACGGTCGCTCGATGTCGTACCCGGAGACGGCCAAGAAGATCCTTGCCAGCGGCATCACCAGTCTACTCATTTCGTGTCACGGTTCGACGGCGGCAATCCACGACGAAGCCGTTGCGGTCAAAGGTGCGTTCGTTCAGACGGTCGAGGGGATTCGCAACGTCATCAAGATGAAGCCAACCTCGCTCGACTTCGGGGTCAACATCACGTTGACGAAGACGAATTGGCACGAGCTACCTACTTACTTCGCATTGATGGACTCGCTTGGGGTCCAGAAACTCAACATTCAGTTCCTCACTCCATTTGGCCGAACCTCTGAGGGGGCAGTCCCCGATCCGGCCGAAATCGCACCCGTATTGAACCGATTGCTGGACGAGTACGGGTCGCGAATTCGCACCTACCTGATCAACGTGCCCTTCTGTTTCTTCACCGGTTATGAGGGCTTCGTCACCGGCGACGTAATGAAGCTGGAACGGAACATGGTCTTCGTTACCCAGGAGAAGGTGAATCTCTTCAAATACCTGGCAGGAACGCGGCGCAAGACGGAGCAGTGCGAACGTTGTATCTTCTCGATCGTCTGCGAGGGCTTCTACTGCTTCGACGAGATCTGGGACTGAGCCGAATTCTCCCCAAATTGAGTTGCAGCAACGCGATAGTCCTCGGCATGTACTGAGCGGAGAGCATCGTGGAACGCAAACCACAGAAGCGAGAACTCGACGGATGGGCCAAGGAGTGGCTCACGCCGATTCTCGATGAAAGGGAGGCCTGGACAGTCGTTAGTTGGGACTGTGAGCAAGGTCTGTGCATTACGCTCGTGGCCGACGAAGAAGAGGTTCTGGTGGAGCTCGAACCCCCAGACACCAGCCGGGGCTGTTACGCACACACTCAGCAGTTCAACATCAACGCCCGTCGGCTATTTGCCTACACCTCCCCGCTCAATCGAGCCGAGCGCGCAGCTGTCGATGAGCTCGTCCGCCGGGTCCGTCGTGGTGAAGAGGGCATGGTCTTTCCACCTCGTCCGGCTGTAATTCGGCGGGCTATGGTGCGACAGATTGAAGTCGATCGGGTGCTCATCCCAGAGCGACACGCCCGCTACTACATCAATCCATACGTTGGTTGCACCATCGGCTGCAGCTTCTGCTACGTCAGTGCTCGGGCCGATTTATCCCGGCGCCTAGAGGGCCTTCCCGAGTTGGAGTGGGGTCGCTATCTCGACGTGAAGGTCAACGCGGCCGAGGTGCTGAAGGAGGAGGTGCGCAGGCATCCTCCAGGCATCGTTCGGATGAGCCCGATCATCACCGACCCGTACCTCCCTGCCGAACGCAAATACAGGGTGACGCGACGCTGTTTGGAGGTCCTCCACTCGGCGAACTACGCACCGGCGGTCTTGACTCGATCGGCATCGGTAATCGAGGACTTGGAGCTACTCACGAGCTTCTCAAAAGCCGCCATCGGGTTCTCGATCCCAACTGACGACGACAAGATGAGGGCTGTCTTTGAGCCCGGAGCCGACCCGATAGAAGCCCGAATCGCGGCATTGCGGCAGATGTCCGAAGCGGGCGTCCAGACCTTCGCTGTAATACAACCCATGCTGCCGATGAACCCCAAGCGTTTGGTCGAACAGATCGCGCCGTACGTTGGGGTGGTCCGTGTCGACCGAATGTACCTCGAGGAGCGAACCACCCATCTCTATCAGAAGATTGGCAGGGAAGACGCCTGCACCGAGGCCTACTTCGAGCAAACGCGCAACGAACTGATTTCTGGATTCGCCTCACACGGCGTCCCGATCGACGACCTGGACGACATGGCTGATTGCCTGGATTTGGAGTAGATGCCGCTCGCTGCTAAGCCGGGCGACCGTGCCCGCAACCTGCCTCGTGGACAGCTGTACTTCGAGCCGCTGCGTTCCGCGAAACACCTTCTGCGCTACTTGCCCGCAGGGACTGGCTACGGCGAGTTGTGCCGAGACTTCGAGGCCGTGACATGCCGGGAACTGGAGTCCCAACACGCGTTTGTCCTCCCCCACGCCCGCGTCGCACTCTACTTTTTGCTCAAAGCGATGAACCTGCCTCGAGGAAGCGAGGTGCTTATGACACCCGTGACCATCCCGGACATAGTGAACGTGATTGTGATGTGCGGGCTTCGGCCGGTCTTCGTCGATCTAGGCGAACAGACCTGCAATATCGACTGTGATGCACTGGAGAATCGCATCAGCAGCAAGTCAAAGGTCCTCTTGATCACCCATCTGTGCGGTTTTCCTTCAGATATGGGGCGGTTGATGGCCATTGCAAAACGCCACGACCTGGAGGTCCTCGAAGACTGTTCCCAAGTGATGGGAGCGACTCACGGTGGCCGGAGCTTGGGGCTTTTTGGGAGAGCCGGTTTTTTCAGCCTGACCACCCTGAAAACGGTGAGCACATTTCAGGGAGGCCTCGTAATCACCGACGATTCGTCGCTGGACCGGCGACTCAGGGAGCTGACGGTCGACCTCCCGATGCGGTCATCGTGGTCGCTATGGAAGTTGTTCGCCCGTGACGTGGCACTGTTTGCAGCAACGGACAAACGATCATTTCAGCGATTGACACACCACCTCGTGCGCCAACTGGATGACCGAGCTCCGGACTGGATCAGGAGCGTTCAGCGTGGCGAGCTCCCAGGAAGGCGATCCTACCCCACTGATGCGGTGGCTCGTAGTGCGTTGGACCCCGAGCTCCTGGTCCAATACTCGGAGGCGCAGGCTGCCATCGGTCTGGACGCCCTGGCTACACTCCGGAGTGGTAACTCAATCCGGCGTCGACTGGGGCTCGAGTTGTTTCGTGCGCTGGCTAGCAGCCCCGCACAAGACGGGTTACCACGAGTGGCTGACCTCGATAGTGCAGATTGCACCTTCTGGCGGTTTCCCTTTTGGGTAGACGATGTGGTAACATTTCGTCGATTCCTGCGAAAAAGGGGTGTTGATACGGCTCAGACGAACCTTCACTGTTTGAGCCACGAACCTGCGTTCTCGGCCTTTGCCAGTACCACGCCCCATGCCCGCAGCTACACCAAGGGGATGGTTTTTTTGCCAATGCACTCAAATCACACATCTGAGGACACGGCGCACGTCGCCGATGTAGTGCGGGGTTGGTTCAAAGGAGGATAACCTAGAGTGGCCTTTTTTCAGGGCTTGGTATCTCTGGGGGAAATGGGCCGCGCACTGCGGCCGGGTCTGGGCAGTTTGACCTCCGTCTTGGGCGGGGAGCCCCAACACCGTGCGCCGCTGTACCTGAGTTGGGCCCTCACCGAGCGCTGCAACTTGGGATGCAAACACTGTAGTTTTGGTCCCGCCACCGCCGAAATGAACGGTGATGAGCGCATCAAGGTGGCCCACAAGTTGGCGGACAGTGGCACGTGGGGCGTGTCGTTGATCGGCGGAGAGCCCACCTTGGTGAGTGGTCTCGCAAACTATGTCGGGATCCTGAGCGACCGAGGCATCTACACCACTCTGGGTACGAGCGGATTCAGGATCAGTCGTCAGCTGAAAGACCTTCTGGATGCCGGCCTCAGCAATATCGTATTCAGCGTTGACCACCACATTGCAGCCGAACACGACGCCTTCAGAGGGCGTCCAGGACTGTTTGAGGAAGTCAGCGAGGCAATCTGGCAAATTTATCAGTTTGGCCAAGAGCGAGCCAGCGTACAGGTCCGCACGACCATGCATCGCGGGAACTTCGAGGAAATGCCCGAGATCGTTCGTTACTGGAAGGGGCGCGTCGACAATGTCGTGATCCAGGTCGTCCAAAACAACGAATTGCACGAGCCGCCCGATCGCTCAGTCCTGTTCCAGCCGGGTGATCGCCCACGACTGGAAGCGGTGATCGCCCGCCTTCAGGACGAGCATCCGGTTTTGCGAACCCACTATTTCGATTACATGGCAGACTACGTTTTCGACCCGGAGGCGCTTCGGGAACGAATCGGTTTCCGCTGTTTGGTGGTTCCCGGTGCGACCATGTTGATCATGCCAAACGGCGACTTGCGCCTGTGTTATGGCCACGAAGAGTCGAGTGTCGGCAATGTGCTTCACCAGGATATCGATACGGTGTGGAGGTCTGGTTCAACCGGCTGCGTCAGGACGTATATGCAGTCGTCCGAGCTGGGCTGCATGTGTTGGGAGCAGGCAAACAGTCCCAATCTGGACTTGTGCTGCGCTACAACACCTTCGCGCCGCTGAAGGCACAGAGCACCAGTTATTCCGAGTTCCACAGGTTGAGTGCAACGTCATCCCCGGAGCTCAACCAGCGGCTGCTACCAAAAGTGGCCCCTGGCAACGCAACGCGTACCTGCACCTTCGACCAGCCGCCCAATCCGACAATGAGTTGATGGCCGCGTTGCCCCGAATACCCGTCTGATCCACCGATGACAAAGGTCTGCATTGTGTCGGCACTTTGAATTGAGACTCGGGTCCCGATCGCTTCGGCGTTGGTGAGTTGGTTCCCGAGCCGGATGCTTGCCCGATGGTTTCCCTCGAACGTGTTCTCCCAGGCTCTCAGGTGAACCCGTTCTTTGTCGCCCACACGTACCTCGAGCGTGAGAATGTCCTCATCCAGGTCTCCGTCGAGATCAACGGGCACGGCTACGATCGTTCCGCGGTAGTCTCCGACCGGTGGAGCGTGCGGGACGATCTCGAACTGCCCACCTGTGTTCAGCAGCAGTAGATTGCGTTGAATGGCGAGCATCTCCTCAGGGGCAAAGTCGCCAACGCCATTGTAAATACCGCTGGCTACGTTGGCCCAGCAGTCCAGGTTCTCACCGATGTACTGGACAGTCAGATAGAGGTCCTGATCTCCGTCCAGATCGAGGTCGAAGAACGTTAACCCCCAGGATAGGGGAAGTTCGTCGGCCTCGTCACCTCCGACAATGGGAAAGACCTCCTCGTATGAACCGTCACCGTGACCCACGACGAACATGGGAAGACCGATCTGAGACAACGCGAAATCGGTGTGCCCGTCGGAGTTGAAATCCGCTGCGGCAATGCCCATGGCATGATTGTTCACGTCGAGACCAGACTCGTCGGCCGAGATTGCCTCGAACCGACCGTCGCCGAGGCCGAGAAGCACGCTATTGCTGTCGAAGTCATTTCCCAACAGCAGGTCGGGCAGACCGTCGTCGTCGGCGTGAATCAGGCTGGCAGCCCACGTCGAGCGCGGCAGGTTGGCGCCAGATTCTTGGGACCGATCAACGAATTCGCGCTCGCTGGTTTGCACGAGGTACTGGTTTCGCGGCCCCGTCTGCTCGAGAACAGCGCTTCCGCCGCAGAAGTAACGTGTCTCCCCCTCTGCGAAGGGACAACACTCTTCCCTGTCGTGTGTCCCGACGAAAGGCGAGCGCGGTTCGAGTCGGGTAACCAGACTGTCTTCCCAAACCCTGAGAACGTAGAGATCGATGAGTCCGTCTAAGTTCCCATCGGTGAGAACTATCCCCGGTGAATGGAACGGTTGATCGGGCGAGGGCGTGACATAGGTGTCGCCACTAGCAAAGTCGCCAGTGAGTTCGTAGCTCTGCTGCTCGTACTCGAAGGCGCCTTCGCCCCAAAGAACCAGGACTCCATCGCCAAGGCCGGCCACGACGATATCTCGATTGCCATCCCCATCGAGATCCGCGGCCGCACAACACCGGCCACGAACAAAGGCCTCCTCTCCCGAATCACCCACGACCGTGGCAACAACCTCTTCGAATCCACCAGAGGCCGACCTTCGAAAAATCAGGGGTTCGCCGTCGCGCCAGAAGAGCAGGTCCTCGAGTCCGTCCCCATCCATGTCAGCAGGCGCGATGCAGAGCTCTACTGGTCCCACCTGGTCGAGCCCGAAGGCCGCAGTCGCGTCCCGGAAGACCGACTCGGCCTCATCTGAAGTCAGCCGGACCACCTCGGTATAAACAGGCGCCTCTTCGCCCGGAACGACCGGGTCAGAACACGCCATCAGCGCCCCGACTGTGGCACAGGCAGCCACGACACAGAGACGTCTTTTGTTCTTGATCCTGAGGGTGTTGGTGGCAGACAAGAACATATCGGCAAGGTCCATGAGACGGTGGACTCCGAACCTAGCAAACCACCAAACTGCTCGCAAGCTGAGCCGCCCAGGAGCCCGATGAAGGGGCGGTCAGGGCGAAGTGCCCACTGCCGGATCGATTCTGAGAAGACGAAGCACTTCGGTCCCATCGCCAGCCGAGTAGGACCCAGCCACCTCAATGGGTCGATCGAGTTCAGCCGCAGCCATTTCCAGTGCCGGGAGAAGCTCCTCTAGCCGGTCCTCATCAACGGGAACAATGCGGGCGCTGACAAGGACGAAAACCGGCCCGGGAAGTCGAGGTAGCAGTCTCTGCCAGCGCTCTTGAATCGACTCGGGCTCTTCTCCACTTTCGCCGGATTCTGTGATGAACAAGAGGTAGTTGTGAACTTGTATCGGTTCGAACCGTCCCCCTTCGAAGGTGTCGAGAACAGCCGCCATGTTGTAACTGGTTGTCAGCAGGGTCTCCGGTTCAAGTTCATCGAGCCCTTCGACCAGCGACGCGACGGCGTGGTTGTTCATCGAGAAGTGCAGATGTTCGCGCAGAGAGCCGCGATTGACGTTGCTGTGGACATACGGAGCTGCCAACAGGACTGTAAGTACCGCAATAACCCAGGCCCGCGAGTCTAGCCGACGCGCGATTCCGATGATCAAGCCAGCCATCGACAACCCGAAGATCGCCCCGAGAGGAGCGTAGTTCGAGGGTGGATATTGGTCATACAAGAGCGTACCGACTGCCAGATAGCCCATCAAGACGAGCCCACAATAGGCCTCGAACGGGTTGCCGCTGCCCGTCCACATGAAGCGCACCGCGGAAACCAAGACCCAGAGTGCGGCTGCTCCTGAGACAAAGAGAGCCAAAAACGAGACGCTCGTCGGTTGGTCGGTGGCCAGAAAGACGATGTGAATGAAATCGCCCCAATTCGAGAGTAAGTTGAGGGGTTCGTTGACGATGTGCTCGAGGCTCAGGTTCGATTTGATCATACCCAGTCGGTGAACGACCTCAAAGCTGGCGCCCCGAGCTGGCGCGATCACGTTGAGGATCAGAATCGGGACCAAGGGCAAAGCGAAACCGCACCCGGCTGTTCTCAAGTCTTCGTGTTTCGTCGGCAGGAGGCCCTTCCGCCAGAGAAGGAGCAGAAAAGGGCCGAGCAAGAAGATGGACTTGATATTTGCCAGTGTCGCCATTCCGAAGAATGCGCAAGCGCCGAACAGGCGCAGCTGGCTGAGGGCGCCAGGCTTCCGAACAAACGCAATGGTGCATCCCCCCATCCCGAGTATCCAGGGTACAGTCTCGAAGTCCACTCCCCAGCCCCACAGGACCACGAACGACGGAGACACCGCGATGCAAAATACTGAAACGGAGGCAAATCGGGTTCCGCAAAGTCGGGCAGCGACCAGCCAGGTCAACAACAGTGCCAAGAGGCCATAGACAAGGGTCAGTTTGCGTCGAGCAAAAGGCTCGGTGACGAAGCCGAGGGGCCAGTTGAACACACCGGAGGCATACGACATGGTCATGAGCGGCAAAGCCGTGTCCCCGGCGCAGACCATCAAGCTTGGTCGCGTCTGTGAGAGGGCCCACAACGCTCCGTCGTCGCTGCCGCATCGCTCTTCCAGTGGCAGGCCGAGTTCGCCAGCTTCGAGAACGGCATCGTCGGGGACAATCCGCGGGGCATTGTTGGGCCAGATCGCGACTTCTTCGTGGTAGACGGGAAGTTGCTCCGTGAGCCATCCACCAATCGCCAGGTAGATGGCAACGGCAGCCACCACCAGGATCTTATCGAGTCGAGTCATCGCCGGCTCACCCTGCCGTACCACGCTGCAGCAGGCGTTGGGGCTCGAGTCGTTTGAGCGCCGCCTTCAGTGCGCTTCGATCCAAACCAAAGATCAGATCGAGTTCCTGGTAGGGACTGATTGCGCAACCGTTTCCGCTCGAGGGTTTACCGAGCGTCCGAAAGGCATTGACGAAGCCAACTTCGTTCCCGTTTTGACAGGGCTCTGAGTTGGACTTCAGGTGGCAGCGCACGACGGTTCCATCGGGCATGACGGTTCCAAAGTACCGGCCCGCGTGACAATCGGCGCAATCGCCGAAGTCGGGATTATTGGCGAGACGGTCTAGATATCCAGCCGAGGCGCCCACGCGCTTGTCTCTTACCTTCTGTTCGAGGAGATGGTCGGAAATCTCACGCAGAGCCTGGCCAGCCAGAGCGGGATCGAGGCCCGACGTCTGCTCGAAACAGTCGATGTATGCGGGTTGAAAATAGGCCCAGAAGCCATACTTGTCGGCAAGCTCGAGAATGTCGTCGACTACGTGCAGGTTCTTTTGATTCAGTACTGTGATTGTGGTCACAGTCAGGCCTCGTTCGCGGGCCCCACGAATCGACTCCATGGCCTTCTCGAATGCCCCCTTTCGCTTTCTGACGACATCGTGAACTTCTTGTGGCCCGTCGAGCGAGACCATCACCAGGTCGAGCGCGTCAGCCGTTTCGTCGAGTAGACGATCGACCATCCAGCCGTTGGTGTTCAATGAGGTATACAGACCGAGTTTGTGGGCATGATGAATAATCGCCGGAGCATCAGGTCTGATGAGGGCTTCGCCACCGCTGAAGCTCGCTCGAACCATTCCCGCGGCGGCGAATTGGTCAATCGCTTGCTCGAACTGCTCTTGTGACATCTCGCCATGGGCGTTGTCGGGAATGTTGCAATACTCGCAACGATAGTTGCAGCGGTTGGTCAGGATAAAGGTCATAGAATAGGGCAGCGGACGCTTTAGTAGCATGCAAGCGGCGAGGTTGGTCGTCCCCTTGAATGATTTGAACAGTCTCTGTTTCCGCTTGGCCATGTTTAAGCAAGGGTTGCGAGATAGTAAGCTGCACCGCCCACAAGACAGACCCACCGATGCACTCGGCGAGCACTGCGCGGGTCTTTAAAGTACACGACGAGTGCCAATGTTGCAGCTAATAGCAACGCGCACCCGGCGAGATTCAAAAAAGCGGGGAGGAATAGAGCGGCGCTTGCGCCCACGACGCCTAGAGCGATGCACAATATGCGAGTCGACTTTTCTCCCAGCCACTGTGCAGTCGTCCTATCTCCGGCCAGGATGTCTTCACCGCGGTCAGCGAGTTCGTGAAACAGCTGATTCTGAGTCAGCAAGACTCCGAACCCAATAACGATCGAAAGTTGTGCGATCGACCCGGCATGGTCCCAAGTCCCCCCGAGAAACAACAGAGGGACAAAAATCCCATGGTTGCAAAAGAGGCCGACGACGGGAAACTGCTTTAGACGGAGGGGGCCACTATAGAGCCAGCCGGCCAATAGCGACGCGGCCGCTGCGGCTGCCGTCATCGGCCCGACCCACCAGGCGGCGGCGAGGGCGAGTATGGGCAGTAACCAGAGCATCGCGTGTACTGGCGAAGCCACTTCGGCTGAGCCGACCAGAGGGTTTTTGTCTACGTCGCGGTCAGTGGCGGAATCTGCGATGGCATTGATGGCGTAGGCGAACGCGAGAGAACATCCGGCGATGGCGAAGCAGAGGAGCACGGTCCCCGCTACCTGCCAGGACGGCTCGGGCTGCGCTGCAAGAGGAAGTACGACGAAATAGGACCACTGGCGAGCACGAATGACACGCCACCACGGAGACTCTTTCTGGCCTGAGGTCCTCGAAGACTTCATTGCTAGGTTGTTAACAGATCGGTGCGGACGAGGTCCAACACTTGGTGGCGTGCTATAGAGTGACACCTCGAAAAGGGTGCTCAGATGTCGAATGTAGGTATCCGCAGCTGGACATGGGTTCAGGTCCTTCCTACACTACAGAAGCCCATTAGTGGCAGACGAGGGGACAGCAAAGATGGAAACTAGGCCGATGGTGTTCCGGCAGACGCCTTGGTACGACCCGAGCACGCGCTCTGAGGTCGAACAGCGGTTCTTCGAATGGTTTGATCGCAGTCAGCTGCTGTTCATGGGCAGCGCGTGTGACCTACGATGTCGCTACTGTTTTCGGATCTTCGACAACGAGAGTTTCAGTCCAATCGAGTTGCTCGAGCAGCAGATGAAGGCCGCTCGCGCCAACGGCGCCAAGCGCATCATCTTGACCGGCGGTGAGCCGTTGATTCATCCCAAATTAGACAAGGCGCTCGAACACATCAACGAGCTGGGCTTCGAGGGGTTCGGCGTCCAGACGAACGGAACCAGAATGACGGAGCCGAGCTTCGTAGAGAGCCTGCACAAGCGGGGCTTGCGCTATTGCCACATCTCGTACGACACCCCAGATCGCGACACTCTCGAAGAAATGACAGGCAGCAAAAAGCTGTACGACCAACTCTACGCCGCGTTTGAGAACATCTCGCCGTACCCCGACGTCACGCTGACGATCAAGGCAGTGATCACGACCCTGAATGCGAGGCACATCCCGGCGTTCATTGAGGCGATGCACGAACTCAAGGAGCGGTTCGGATTGACCCCTGTTCTGACCCTGACGCCCATGGTGCCTCCCGAGTCGCGCTACAACCCACTGGTGCCAAGATACGAGTCTCTGGTGGACGCCATCTTCGACGGGATCGCGGCCGCCAAGGAGGTTGGGCTGAGGGCGCTTTATCACCACGTACCGTACTGCGTGATGAGAGGGCGAGTTCACGACTCGGTCGACTATCACACGCGCGACGGCTTCCTGGACGAGGAGGGCGTTTTTTCCGAGAACGACCTCTACGACAAGAACGCGGGCTGTGAACGATGCGACCTGAAGGATAAGTGCCCTGGCTTCCCGACGTCTTACGCACTCTTGTACGGTGATCGAGAATTCCAACCGGTGGGCCAAGACGCCGAACCTGCACCGCGCCAGCCGGTACGCCCGGTAAGGGCGGAAAACAGCGACTGGAGTTCCGACATTCGGATCGTCTTGGGTTCACTGCGCAAAGCGGGGACAGAGTACTTTTCGTACAAGAGCATCATCGACCTCATTCCGCGAATTGCGGGTCCAGGGAGCAGTCGAATCATCTTGACTGGGCCCGAGCCGCTACAGCACCCAGCGCTACCGCAGCTGGTCGGTCATCTCGCAGAGAGCGGGTTTGAGGTCTGGATCGAGACCCTGGCGCTCGGCCTGCATCGCATCCAGACGCTGGAGATTCTACAGGAGCACGGCCTGGCAGGAGTGCGTTGGTTGCACCTTCACACGTCGGCTCCACCCTACCTCGCGATGCTCGGCAAGCCGTTGAGTGGCGGTCTAGTGAATCGCACCGGCGAGGTACTGGAGAAGGCCGGCGTCGAGGTGGAGCATGTGTTCCCAACTGGGGACGAGCCGGTCAATACCGTTTTGAGGCGGGTTCGGGCGGTCAGTAAACTCCCTTTCCAGAAGGGACGACGCCCACGCTACACGCTAAGTTGCCTTCCGGCTCTCGAGAAATGGAGTACCTGGCTTGGAATAGAACACCCTGGCGAACCTCGCTGGTCTCACGGGTTGAAGGAAATCCCGGGCATCTTCATCGAGGAGCGACAAGCCCAGAGAGTTTATTTCGAGGATCGAGAGTAGGCTCCTTTTGCTTTCAGTCGCGTGACAGATTCGGTCGGGCGGCTACCCAGCCACGTTGGGCCAAGGCGGCCTCAATCTCCCCACATTCTAGGTCCTCAAACTCCTGTTGCCAGCAATAGTCATCCCACTGGCCGTAACGTACGCGCAGGCCGCCAGGCCTCTCTAACCCCGGATGAAAAATGAGTTCCGGTTGGCGTCTGCTGGTCGCAGAGGGTTTTGGAGCGGCGTCCAGAATGGTACCCACCGCGCTGGCTGTCAGTCTCCCGGATAAATCGATCCCGAGCGGTTCGATCCGCATCGCTCCAGATAGAGGCCACAGTCGCCAGGAAACTCGCGAAGACAGGGCGACGAGGCCACTGCGGCTGGGCGCCACGGGCACAGACGCCGACTGCCGGACCGCTGCGTCAGGATAATCTGAGAGCAGAGCGAGGAGGGCAGCCCAAATCGGGGGCAATAAATGAACGTGTTGATGGCTGTTCACGAAGTGAAGTGGCAGGCCCAAGCCGAGAAAGCGCTCGATTTGCGCTGATGCTTCCCTGCGTAGGGCTGGCAGTGAACGGGGCGAGAGCAGGAGCCTTCTCGCAAGACCCCAGTGATCTGCGGGAAATCGGCCCTCCCGATCGAGTAAGGGCGTAAGCCTGCTGTCGTCGACTAGCGGTCGCTCTTGCGTAAATGTGAGGTGCACACCGGTGAAGACACGCTCGGTCGCGAGTTTGCGGACGTCGTCGAGTGTGGCATCCCGATGGGTCATGACGCTGACGGCACTGAGGCGCCCCTTTCTGGCAAGGGCCTCGATCGCCTCGTTCACATCGCTGTGAAGGCCATAGTCGTCGGCGGTTATCCAGATCGTCATTTCTCGAGCGGAGAGACAGGATCGGTAGTCGGAGCGCCGAGCACGTTTGGTCGGAGCGCTTTGCGGGCCGTTCTGAAAATCAGTCGGTGCTGAACGACCACACCTCGGTGCTGACAAAGCTGTCTTCGGTCAAACCCATCATGCAGTCCACATAGTCGTTGATGTCGTTGGTGTTGGTATCGTTGTCGTCTTCCCAGTCCGAGAAGTCGCATCCGGAGAACACCTTGACCGACCAAGACCAGTTTGTTGCTTCCGAAAGGTCAGAGACGCTCGACGGCACATCGCTGGAGCATTCGCCTTCGGCAAATGTCCCATCGTTGTCGATGCAGCCGAACACGAGGACGCCGTCCAGGTGCGAGGATGGGTCCCCGAGATCAAAGCTGGTTTCACTCCCATCGACGACCCAGATGCCATCTGCGTCATCGGGGTCGGCTCCGGTTTGATACAGGTCGACCGCATACTGGAAGGAGTCTCCGGGGACCGCGTCCGAGGCGTCGTCCCAGCTGAAGGTGGGTGTATCGCTGACGCCAGTTTCTCCGTCGGTCGGGCTCACGAGCCCAAAGTCAACCGCCACGGGGAAAATGAGATCAAGGCCAGACCGGTCTTCAGCCAAACTCAGATCACGGACCGAGATCTCCGATTGTCGTCGTCCCTCGACTTCGATATAGGCGTAAAGCTCGGACTCATTTCCCTCGGTGGACAGCACGGCCATCTCGTAGGAGTTCTCACCCGACTCGACAACGATGGAGCCGGCAAGTCCGTCCGCTCCTTCGACCCTGATGTGAATGTTGCCTTCGACGCCCGAGTTGTTCCGAATGGCGCCGGACAGTGTGACGGTGTCACCGCCATCTGCGTCCCTGATAAACGCACTGAGGTCACTGCTGGCCCAAGCGTCGATATCTCCTTCGTCGGGATTCGCGTCCGCTACCTCGAAGGTTACGAGGGTCAAGTAATCGTCAGTAACATCCTCTTCCAGGGTGTATTCGCCATCCTGTGTCCAGGGGCCCTGGATGAACTCCTCTTCGGAGAGGCTGACGAAGGGGCGCACCCAAGCTCCCTCGTTTTGCCCGGCCCAAATCAGAGTGGGGGTGCCCGACGTGATGGCGACGTTGCCAGCTGGACGCGTCAGATAGACTTCTCGGCTGAAATGGTCGGTGCTGACCTCGTCCCCTTCGACGTGGATAAAGTCGGTACCAGTGAGTGTGTAGTGCATCAGGTAAAGCCCACCCTGAGCGCGAGACGGTGAGTCGAATCCGGCCGAGAAGATATTGTCGTCGGGCTGTTCATCGTAGCTGCCAGAGTCCGGGGACGGATTGAGGCAGTCTCCGTCGTCGACGAGTTCCAAATCGTCCCCGTTCGGAGCTCTGACCATCGGTTCACTGGCGTCGAGCTCGACTTCAGTGTTCGCGGTCAGTTGTAGCCGGAGGGAGATGCCAGCGCAGGAGTATTCGTCCCAGTTACTGTCTGGGTCGTCAGAAAAAATGAACGCATCAAAGAGTTCGTAGGGCGGGCGACCCTCTCCCAGGCCCGGGTCCGCAAGTTCGATGACCACTTCGGACAAATCCTCATCTACCTCGACCTCGACGACGCTACTCTGAGGTTCGAGAAGGGAGGGATACCCGTCGGACTGACCTTCGTTTTCTAGGTCGTGAAAGGCTCGCAGATAGTAGGTACCCGGGGCAACATCCAGCGAGAAATCGACGTTTTCGGTGGTGTCGGGGTTGTCGATGGTGATTCCCACTCGTTGAAGCGTGTCGAGGTATTCGTCTGAGGACGTCGTGACACTGACGTAAACGGTTCCCGGTGAACCGAGTTCCGAGAGCACCACGTGGCCCGAGACGTTGACGCTCAGAAAGACGACGTCCACTGTCGTCGCTTCGGACTCGCCGATTTCATTCTCGGCTACGACCGACACCACCAATTCAGCATTGGGTTCGGGCGCCGTAAACTCGATCGAGCCGGCGAATGAGCCGTCACCGCCGGCCTCAACGGATGTGTCCCCAACAACGGCGGTCCCTTGCTTCACTGTGAGTGAGACGGTCGCGCCGGGCTCGGTTGTCCCCGTTACGTTCAGTGGGCTTGCGACGAACGCGTCGGCCTCGGGAGACTCAACCGTAGGCGCATCCGGGACTCCCCATTGAACAAGGTCGACGCTGCGCGCCGGTGAGACCCCATCGGCTGTGGTCTGCGTCACGCGGAGTTCGAGTTCGTCGCCTCGGTCGATGTCGTCGAAATGTACTGTGGCGATGAACTCGCCGTCGGAGTTTGCGGTGACCGAGCCTGTACCGAGAACCTCTTCGTTGCCAACAACCTCGAAGTTGATGGTGGCGTCGGCTTCGCCAGGCACCCTTTAGGCCCCCGGGGGCCACCCACCGGCCCCCGCCCCC
>CAZDBH010000010.1:16631-44843 GCA_964503485.1 uncultured Bradymonadales bacterium
CAACCTCGATGTTGATGGGGGCGGCGGCTGCGCCTTCACCGGTTACGGCGACGGGGCGCACGACTCGGTCGCCGGACGACGGCGAACTGATCGAAGGAGCTTCCCCTGCAACAGTCGCGTCGCCGGAGTCGCTCTCGTCAGCAGTCTCGTCTTCAGTACTATCTGGAGACGTTTCTTCCGTGGTGTCTGGTGTGGTCGTCGGCGTGGTCGGTTCGTCGCTGCAGGCGGAGACCAGCCCAAGCAAGAGCGCTAGTCCAATAACTCGTGTGCGAAACACCATGAAGGCCTCTTTGTTGTTAGCGGCGTGGGTGACGGCTAGGCATAATGTAGCGCTGCCCTAGGGGCGGGTCAACAGATGATGAACATTAGTGTTATCAAGGCCAGTAGGCTCGCCGAGAGCGCGTTTACTTCACGTCCAGGCTCGGGGAAGGAGGCGTCACGCTCGCAGTGCGTTGCGCAAAACGCTTGGTCGTAGGCGGTGGAACGTGGCGACTTCCGTCTCCGAGGCGAAGACTGTGCCGGTGAGGTGTGTTGCGCGACCGCGGAATGACCTTCGTCACCCGCGGCCCGCAGGTGGTCTATTCTTCCGACGAATCAAGCTCCACACCTGGGCTGGTCGAGAAGCGGTCCAGCTCCTTGGTGCGACGTTCTGTCCGCAGCTCGTAATGCCGTCGTATCTCCCTCTTCGCAGTGTCGAGGACGGTCTTCAAGGCGGCCTCGAGGTTGTCTCCCTTTTTGTGAACTACGATGTTCTTCCCCTTCATGCCGACGACAAGGCGGACGTCGGCTGGGGGGATTTCGCTTTCGTTGAGCGCGAATGTCGACCGCGCTGAGATAACGGGGTCCCTTGGGTCACTGAGTGAGTTGAGTCGGTCTTCGAGTTGCTCTCGCCACTGTGGGGCCAGCTCGATATTTTGGGCTTCGACCGAAAGATTCATCAACCTACCTCCTGAGTGTGTTCTGTTCCGACAGCCAAATCGGCTGCCTCAAGTAATCTTCGAAACAATCAGCTCCTTGTTCTCCTCCTGCGTTCTGAGTCGAGGAGGTCCATCGTCCTCCTCGCTCGCGTCGCCAATCAAATCCAATAACTTCGAGACTCGTTTTTCGATTCCCCCAGCCATGTGATCAGCGGCAGTTCGGCCTGCCGTATCAAAGCTGGAGTTGCGCTGGACGATGGAGTGATCGATCGCTCCGAATCGCCGACGACTGACCATTTTTTCAGCCAGTACGTCCGAGTCTGATTCTTCTGTGTTTGCCCCGTCGTCGAGATCCTCGTTCAGCTCTTGTTCGTTAGGCGTGTCGGATTCGGTTGAGACGACGTCATCCAGCGTCGGCTCTTGGGGGCCTTCCGTAGCGTCGCACAGCTTCTGTGCCGGCTGTTCCGCTTCTGCCGGTTCGGGTTCTGCTGAGACGGCATCATCCTGGGTGTGCTCTTGGGGTTCTTCAGTAGCCTTGCACAGCTCCTGTGTCGGCTGCTCCGCCCCTTCCGGTTTGGGTTCTGCTGAGACGCCGTCATCCTCGGTCGGTTCGGCAGATTGTAGCGCTACTGTTCCTGGTTTTTGGTCTGCGGCTCGGGGATTGGCCGGATCTTCGAGAGCGGCTCGCAGGTCGTTGTGAAGTCGCTGCAACTCATCTAGGTTGCTTCCGTCTTGCGCTGCCTGAAATGCTCTGCGTAAAAGAGTTCGGATCTCAGCTCGACGTGATCGTTCGATTGAGGAGCCCGGGGCGATTAAGCGAGCGAGCTCTCGGCCCAAAACGTCGATGTCGGCCGCGAGTGAGTTCAAGTGATACTCAGTTGGGAAAAACCCGCATGGTTAATAAGGTAGCGTCGACCCAGCCAATCGTCAACGGCCGCGGCACATTTCGCGGCCACAAAAGCACAGGACCAGCCGCTTCAGTATTCTGGCTTCATTTCGTGTTTGTCGTCCTGTTGAGTTCATGTGCCTCCAACTACGAGCGAGGTACTGAAGCGCTGCTGGTGAACGACTACGCGACTGCCCGATCGGAAGCCGACGAGGGCCTGCAGGACAACCCAGATGACGCCCAGCTGCTCGGCTTGATGGCACGGGCGCTGTATGGGATGGACGAATACCCCAGCGCAATACGCTTCGCGGAGCTCGCCATCGCTTCTGGTGATCTCGAGGGCCGTGAGTTGGGTGAGGTGTACGCAGTTGCAGGGCGATCCTACGCCGAAACCCACGATTTTCTCCCCGCCGCTCTCAACCTGGCCTCCGCCCATACTGCCGGAGTAGTCGGCAACGATGCGGGAATGCGTCAAATCCTTCTGGACGGCGGTCTCATCGCCGTCGAGGCCCAGCGCGGTGCCGACGGCATCAGGCTTTTCACACTCTTGTACCGATTGAACGAGACGACCCAGGATCTGCGTGCGAATCAGCGGGTGGCCCCGCTCCTACAGGATGCTGCGGCGATTCGAGCCGACGAACTCATGTCGGACAACGACTCCGAAGGCGCCCTGCAAATGCTCGCAGCTATGATCAGAGACTTTCCCGAACTCGCTGGCTTTGAGCTGACGAGAGGTCTGATCCTGTTGAGACTTGGGCACCAAGCGCAGGCGACGTCCTCGTTCGAGCAATTCGTACAAGCCAGCAGCGATGCTGGGGCGGCATGGGAAAACGTGGCCGCAGCGGTCCAGGAGTCTCAACGCCTCGAGTTGGCGGTCGAGCTTTTTACCCGCGCTATCACGTTCGACAGACGCCGTCATGCGGCCCATGCAGGGCGTTTGGAGACCCTGCTGGCGCTGGAGCGTCGCGAAGAGGCCCAGGCAGTCTCTCGAGAGTGGATCGAAGCGGTCGACGATCCCGATTTCCTGGCAGAGGCAGTTTTGCGATCCGCCGCAATCTGGTGGGAACACGACTCCGAGACGGGGCTCGAGCTTCTTAGGCTCGGCGTCGAGTCGGTCCACAACTTTGAGATTACCCACCGGCTTGCGTCAGCGCTGCGACGCAGGGGTCGGGTGGATGAGGCAGACGAGCTCATCGCCGACTACATCGCGGCCGGCAACCCCCCGGCCGTGGCCGCCGAGGAGGTCGCAGATTGGTATCGGTCTCGAAGTCGATTTGCTGTGGCCGCTGAGTACTACAACCAGGCGATTGGAAGCACACCGGATCCCAGAGAGTTGCTGCTCAAACTTGCCGAGACCTACAGTGAGGCCGGGTGGGCCTTCGATATGGCAAGGACACTGGAGGTCTATCTGGAGCGCACCGGTGGCGAGCGACAGGCTTCGGTGAGGGCGGTCGAGTTGTTGACGAGACACGCGCTGTGGCGCGAGGTTGTCGACGTACTCGAATCGCTCCTAGCCGAGAGCCCCGACGACTTCCAATTGGCCCTTCAGCTCGGTGAAGCTCTGTTCAATAGCTCGGAACCGGACGATGAGCAGGCGCTCTACCAACGCCTTTTCTCGGGTGCAGACGATCCCGGGCAAATGGCTCTCCGGTTCGGAGAGGTCTTCGCCGAGCGCGGGTTCTACCAGGAAAGTCTCGCGTGGTTCGACCACGCCGCGGCCCAGAGCGACACACGGGCAGAGGCGCTCCTGGCCATCGGAGGCGCCCATCGCCGGCTCGGGCAGAGCGAGGCCATGTGGTCCCACTTCGAACTCCTGCTCGATGAGGCCGCCGATCCGATCGCGGCTGGATTCACCATTCTGAGCGTACTGTCGGACAGGGCGGCCGCCCCAATTGCCGTCGAGTTGATCGAGCGATTGATCACGTTGTCACCAGAGCGAATCGATTTGCACAGAGAGCTGGTCATGCGGCTGGCTATGATGGGCGATGAAGCGAAGCTTGTGTTGGCGGGTACGAGGTGGGTTCAGCTGGCCCGCACACTCGAGAGCGCCGAGGAGCTGATCTGGGTGCTTCGCACTCGGCCAGATGCGGCTGTCGAAGTCATGGCCGGCTTGATCGACGCAGAGCCCGATTGGGCGAGTCTGAACCTTGCCGCCGGCAGGACCCACCTGCAACTGGCGCGCGGCGCACTCGGAAGTCCTCGAGAGAGTGCGCGGCACAGGGCAGCAGCGCTGTTGTTCTACGAGAGATACATCGCGACCGGCCAGTACGAGAACCTGGAACTGCTGGGCGCTGCAGACACGCTTCTGAACCATAACCTCCACGATTTGGCGACCCGCTACTATCGACTCGCCCTAGACGAAGGTCTGCCTCCCGGGCCGATACGTTGGCCCTTTACCGTCGCGATGGCGCACACTCAAGCGTCCGATGAGGCACTGATCGATCGCCTGGGCTACACCTGGGAAGCGAGCGATGACCCGCTTCAGACGGCACTGGACGCGACCGACCTCTTCGCCGACCAGGGGCGCGTCCGGCCAGCAATTGCTGCGGCACGGTTGGTCTTCAGACAAGCACGCCTCGACGGCGAGCGCAGCCAGGTTTTTGAGCGAGTCGCCGGCTTGATGGTCGACGCCGGTTCGCTGGATGAACTGGTGCAGATGGCCTGGGAATACGTCGACCTATCTCGCGATCAAGCCGGTGCGTTGCAGGTCGCGGCGAGCTTCCTGATTCGTGCGGGCCAATACGACGAAGCAGACGAGTTCTTGGAGTTGGCGCTGGAACGAACGCCGGCTAGGTCCGACCTTGCTCTGGCTCGGGCCGAAATCCGGCTTCGCGAGAGGCGCGTACAGGAGGCCCGGCACATTGTGGCCGAGCTGGCCGAGCGAAGCCCCACTCCTTGGCGTCACTGGGAGGAGTACGGGCACCGCTGCGCCGAGTTGGGTGACTACCAGGAGTCAGCACGGGCCTATCGTTCCGCAGTTTCGAGCGGCGGGGACAGGGCGACCCTGATCCTAGATCAAGCCCTAGCAGACCTCCGAATCGGAGACACTGAACGCGCGTTGGAGACCCTGCGCGAGGCGGCCACGGCTGCCAACCGCCCTGACACCGATCGAGTCGACGCGCGAGCGGTCACCCGCGGTGTGGTGGAACGGCTGCTCGTCTTGGGTGAGCTTCAGCATGCTGAGGAGGTTGTGAGTGACGCCCTGGGCACGAGCAACCTGCATGGCGAGGCGGAGCTACTGGCCGCTGAGCTCGCACTGGCCAGCGGCCGCGAAATGCGCGCCCAACAGATGATCGAGCGAGCGTTTGCTTCAGGCGAGAATCAACTGGCTGCCATCCGCCTCGAGGTGTCGCACGGCCTTGTTCTCGGCGCTCGGGAGCATTTGCGGCAGCTGGTGTTCGACGGCAACCCGGCAACGGCACAGACCGCTCTGCTCGAGCATGCGGACTGGATCGCAGACGATGATCTGGACACGTTCGAAGTGTGGGTAGAGGAGGTCGTGGCACGGGGCCAATTCGACAGTCGGCTACTCGAACGCTTGACGGCTGCCCGGCTGCGAGCTGGGCGACTCCAAGCCGGGTTGACCGGCCTGGAGCGTCTGTCTGAGAGCGACCATCGATACAACTACGCGTTGATCGCCGTCGGTCCCTCGCAGCGTGGCGCAGGAGTAGCCTATCGGGCTCTGCGACGCCTGCTGAGCGACAGGGAACTGAGCGAAGCTGATATGGTCCGGGTGACGCAGTCGCTCGCGACGAGTGCAGCAATGGGAAATCATCGCGAAATCCAGGAGGTGCTCGCCGTGTTGGCCCTCGATCCCGCCCTCCCCCAAGCAGCCGTCCTCGAGATCGACTGGCTATTGGCCTCCGGACAGGGCATCGAAGCAGTAGAAAGCTACCTGTCGATTTCGCTTACTTCCCCAACGTTTGTTCGAGACCAAGCGTTGGCGGCATTTGTGCGACGGGGTTACAGCGCTGAGGCGGCAGTGTTAGCCCGCGACTTGTCGAGTGATCCTGATATGGCGCTTCGGGCGATCGAGGCCGACCTCGCTCTAGGCCGAAACGTTGAGGCGGCTGTTGAAGCCTACCTCGAACGCTACTCGAGTCAGTCCCTGCTCGTGCTTGCTCTGGGAGAGCTACTTGTCGAAAGCAACCGCGGGACGCTAGCTGCGGACACTCTGACGCCCTTGCTGGGCGCGGTAGGTCAACACAGCCGGTCTGCTCTGAGGGCGCTTATCCGGGCGAGCTTGGCTGGGGCCGACCCGGCGATTCGGGATAATGCGGTGAGCGCGTTTGTCGACTCCAGCTCACTTCCACGGCAAGCCCATATCGAGGCGGCCGCAGCTCTTTCTGAATATGGTTTGCACGCGGAAGCTACCGAGCGGTACAGAGCAGCACTGGTCTATACTCCGTATGACTCGAGCCTTGAGATAGAGCTGTACCGTTCTCGATTCGCCGCCGGGAGGATCGCCGAACTCATCGAGTCTCGCAGCCCATTGGGAGCCGTTCGCACCATCTCCGGTGCGCCTCACGCAGCGCTCGAGCTGGCTGTCGCCGGGACCGAGGAAGCCTTCTTCAGTTATTTCCAACCACACATTGCGGCCGGCGGGAATGAGGCGTTGGGATGGCTGACCGCGGAGGTGCTCGGACAGGGCTTGAGTGAATCGAGATTGGAAGAACTCCTCTCGCTAGCAGAAGGGGATGGTGCGCTTCAGTTTGCGACCATGAGAGCACTCGGCAGTCAGTCGGCCGAACTCCGTCAGCGGCTGGCAGCGCTGATAATGCAAACGGCCGATACCCTGCCTTCACAGCGACTCGCGGCTCTCGAAGGCCTTTTGGAGCATTCACCCGAGGCCGAAATCGAGGCAGTCGCCCGTGGAGCGGTGGAGGAATCCACCGACCCGGCCTCGACCGCCGTTCGTGTGGCCCTCGTGCTGTTCTCCAGTGGATTGCATGAGGAAGCTGGGAGCTTCGCAGAAATCGCGCTGGTTCACGAACGAAACGCCGCGGCGTACGCAATTCTGGCTGGCTCGAAGCTGCAAACCGGGGACGTGGGTTCCGCCGCTGTGGCGCTCGAAGCCTACCTCGACTTCGTGTCCAATCCTCTGGATTTGGGCGGCAGTCTGCTGTCCGTCTTCCTGTCCGCGCGCGAATCTTCTGGTTCGGAACCTCTGCAGCAAGCGCTTTCGGGCGTCTGGATGTTAGAGGACGGCGGAACGGCGACGCCCGAAGGTTGGCTGAGGTTGATGCAGGCGTATAGCGATTCGGGGGCTCCTGCCGACGGTCTTGCGTACATCGAGGCGCGCCGTCCGGAGGTCAGAGCTTTTCCCGCTGGGTTGGCTCGTCCTGCAGCGCTCGCGTCTTTATTGGCGAGCGCAGGCGAGGCCTCAGCCGCAGAAGCGGTTCTCCGCGACGATTTGGTCTACGGGGAATCCACCGCGACCCTATACGCGCTGTCAGCCCTATTGGCCGAGAACCCCGCCCAAGCCGCAGAAGCGCTGCGACTCGAAGGGCAGGCTCAGGCGCTGGGTGTCCAGACCCTGTGGGGTCAACTCGATGCCGCTGAAATGCCGGATTCGGTCTCGCAGCAGATCGTCAGATTGAGCATCCTCAGGGGAGTGGCCGCAGCAGAGTAGGATGTCGACAGCCGCAATGAACGAGAGCTCGAGAAGGTCACGGCTGCGATTGCGGGCTGGGTCCCCCGAGGCGGAAGAGGGCGACCCGCGCTGAAGAGTCCCACTCGGGTGCCATCAGATGAACCACCTGGCGATGACTGATAAACTCGAACTCCCACTCTCGAACAAGATGATGTTCCGTTTTCGAGAGCAGCTCTGAGCACGCTTGCATTGGTTCGTCGCCGTATCCGTGCTCGCAATACGCCGCCTCGAGGAAGTACCAACAATCGATCGCGCCTGCGGGCGGGTGGTGTCTCGCGGATGGCGCACTGTTGGGCAGACGCCCCTCATGATCAAGGCGTTCGATGAACTCCACAACACCATAAAGGCGCAGCGTACCGCCGTTGAGTTCGTCATAGAGCCGGCTGATTTCGTGAGTCCCCTGCGACTGTGGGTCGTCCGATGGCACGACAAGTCCACATTCGGCGGGTACCATACCGAAGGCCTCGACAAGAATCGGGAATTCGGATGCGTGGCCGTAGTGGCGTTGAAGGTAGGGAATGTGGAGCAGGGGCACGAGCATGAGAGCAGCGGCCACCAGGATGGTTCCTCTAACTGGACGCTTCTCAGCACCGGGTGGCTCTGCACCGCGACCACTCAACACTCCGGCCAGCTCGTGGAACGCGACTCCCGCAGCAAGGGCTAGAAAGGGAAGACTCCAGGTGCCATAGCGAAAGGCTTCGATGTAGCTGCCGGTGAGTTCATCACCTAGAAAGGTCAGCGGCGTAACGAAACCGAAGACGATTCCCGCCTCGATCACCAGTCTACCGTTCAGTTTCCGCGTGTGGACGAGGAAACCACCATAGAGGAAAGCCAAGGCAAACCAGCTCATCGAAACCGGACTCGAGGCCTCCCGGAATAGGAATATCAGGACCTCAAAAGGACCTCCGCTACCGCCTGGGCCGGCTGATCCCCAATGACCAAAGAAGCTTGCCAGGACGTGAACGAAGAGCCAGCCAATTCCGACGAGACCGATCAGTGAGCCGAGCACCCTATTGCGATAGAACCACAACATGGGGAGTAAGATCGCGAAGACGATTACGCCTTCGGGACGGAGCCAACAAACGTAGGCAAGAATCGCTGCGCCCGCGCAGATCGACCAGCTCCGCGAGGAACGATATCCAGCGCTAATCAAGATCAATCCGCCGGCCATTAGTGCCACGGCTGGCCCAAGAATGAAGTCCGAGGTGAATATGGCTGCGTGCAAAGGAAGACACGCCAGAGCCAACCCTCCCAGAAACCCAGCTCGGCGTGGCAGGCCGAGCTCACGGGCAAGCAGAACGATGAGAGCTGGAGTCAACGCCGAAAGCGCCGTGGTCACGTATACCGCCGACCAGATGTCCATCCGCCGGCTGTCCGGTAGCACGAGGTCCATCAGGCCAGACAGGCCCATGAAACCCGGTGAGCCGTGGAGGATTCGGCTAAATCCCGAGCCGCCGTCCGTTAGGATATTGGGGGTCGTGAATCCGAACCGGACGATGAGGCTCCACAACAAAACGGCACCCGCCATGCCATAGAGCCAGCCGTTCTTCGGTGTGTCGGATGGGTTGGGAACCGGGGAGGGCGGCGCCAAGAACGCGCAAACTCCCGTTAGGAGGGCGGCCACCAATGCCACCCGAGACCACGTTCTCTCAGTATCTGGATCCAGGCCCACAGCAAAGATGCCGCAGACAACGGCCGAGATAGCGAAAACCGCAGCGATCGCCAGACCTGCGAAAAAGCGTCCCCGTCCTTTTCGAGCCTCGCCTTTCATGGACGCATACTCACCCAAGCGGTGGTTTGTTACAACGGAGGCTACCGGAGCCGCGACGTTTGCGGTCCTTGCCGGAGCTCACGTCTCGGCGACCGTCTTGCGGCGACGCCCCCACGCAACCCCCCAAACTACTCTCAGTACGAGAAGTGCCGCCAAGTATGGATACGACCAGCGGATTTTGGCCACAATAGCAGCCCATTCCCCGTCATCCTCTTCAGCGGCTGGCCGTTCAGGCGCCTCCTCAGGGGGGCTGGCCGAGTCCGGTTCTTGCGCCGGTTCGGGGCCAAACTGCCGGTTGAGCTCTGTCTCAGACGTCCGGTTGACAAAGGGAACATGGTCCGGCTGCGATTCCATCTCGAGAAGCGCGCCGCGAAGCGCCTCGAACAGCTCGTCCGGAATAGGGACCCCGTCCGGGGTCGGCTGAATTGCGTAGTGAACAGTCGATGCACCCGCCCTGGACGGGTCCGCGTACATGATTTCGACGCGAAAAGTACTTCCGGCACTGTCCTCGAGATCGATGCGGTGGAATTCGGGATGGGTGTCGACCTGCAGGACGACGTAATTGCCGACCGAATCACCGCCGATCACGTCACCGATCTCGAAGCCATCTGCCTCAGCGCGGCCCGACACGGCCAGGCTAGCCAGAAGACACGCTGAGAGGATGAACGGCCAGTTGGACATCCGACGAGCTTAGGAGCCCGATGGATCGAAGTCAACGTCTCGAAGCCACTGTGATGTGGCTCCTTCGACGCAAACACGGTATAAGATCTCGCATGTGGTCGGATTTCCAATCGTTGCACCGAGCCATGCTGCTGCGTTCTCTTCAGCGCGCCGAACTGCACCCCAGCGTTGGACCAACCCTTTCTGAACAGGCCGAGTGAAACTCTCAATCATCATTCCGGCGTTCCAGGCAGAAGCTGACCTTCCAGTGGTGCTCGGGTCGATCGTTGAACCAGCGGGACACGAGGTCGAGCTGATTGTGGTGGATGACAGCAGTAGCGACCGAACTGCAGCAGTCGCCAGAGAGGCCGGATGCGTCGTCGTCGAGCTGGCGCAGAACTCAGGTCCGGCTGCAGCAAGAAACGCCGGAGCGGAGGCAGCGAGCGGTGAGATTCTCGTATTCGTCGACGCAGACGTCGAACTCTATCCGAATACGTTGACTGGGATCGTAGCAGCCTTCGAGTCCCACACCGATTGTGCTGCCGTGGTGGGCAACCTGAGCACCGATTTGCCACCCTCTGGCGTGCTGAGCCGCTACAAAAACCTATATACGCACTACTCATTCAAAGACGCCGGCCCTTGGATATCGGTGACGTTCACGAGTCTTACTGCAGTGCGGGCCGAGGCCTTCAGCCAGTGTGGTGGTATGCCCGATATCCACCCGAATGAGGATCGAGCCTTTGGCATCGCTCTGACCCGTGATGGGCACCGCATTCGCTTCGAACCGTCGTTGGTCGTGCGCCACCATCATCAGTACGGACTCCGGGAGTTCATAGAAATGGAGTTCCAGCGCGGTCGCAATGTCTTCCAACTCAAACTAGAGGCCCGGTTTTCGGACGCCGGTCCCATGGACGAACACGTACCGAGTCCGTTTTCAGTAGCGGCACTTTGCGTTGCTGGAGCCTGGGTCGGTCTGGCGTCGACGCCGCTTTCAGGGCCGATTGGAGCCGCGGTGGCTGTCGGAGGGGCGGCTGGAGCGGGCTTGAGCTTGAGTCCCTTCCTACAGTTTTTGTCTAAGCACGGCGGTATTCGGTTCGCTGGTCTCTGCTATCCCATCGCCCTTGCCGATTTGTCGTTGGCCCTGCTCGGGGCGGCGACAGCGATGGCTGAGTTCCTCGGTGGTCGGCGTTTGATGAAGTAGCGGAGTGCCGGAGAGGGCGCTTGCACGTTCGGGTTCGTCTCAGGGGAACCGCAGCTCAGCCCATTTCTTAGCCACGCGAGGCAATGTGCGCGGGTTGAACAGCAAGTTCGCGGTGAGGAAGCACTCGTGGGTGCAGAAACACTTCGTGTCTCGAATCATCTTACGCGCCTGCCGAGCAGCGTGTCCTCGCCAGAGCGCCCGAAAATCGTAGTCCCAGTCGCGCAGGTTGCCCAAGGGTTCGTCTAGGATTTCACACGGATAGACATCGCCCTCATTGAAGATGACACCGCTCAAGTTTCCCGCGTAGCACGGGATCTGGAACTCGTTGCTCTTGGCGGTTTCGTAGACCATTTCGCGTGTGAGGATTTCCTTCGCGTTCATGACCTGGGCAAACGGGAATCCACTATACCCGCCGGCATCCTTCTGGAGCAGGTCGCGATCAACTTCAGCGTTCAGGGCCAGGTACTTCTCGAGGTCCACTTGTTGGCTCTTCTGATCGCGGGGCGCACCCCGCGTGAGCACGGTGAAGACGTTGTCCGCTCCAATTTCGTCGCGAAGGTAGCGATAGGTCTCGTGCAAGCTGTCTTGGTTGTTGGTTGAAACCGTGATCTCGAAATTGACGCCGAGATTACTGTGCCGCTTCTGCAGAAGCTTGAGAACGCGATGACTTTCGAGCACGCGCTCAAACAGGCCCGGGATGTGTCTCAATTTGTCGTGCTCTTCCCCCAGGGCGTCGACGCTCAGCGTCACGCTATAGTGGAGATCAGGGCAGCGTCGAAGCAGTCGCCCCATCTGCTCATCGATTCGTTTCGGCAATGAGCCGTTGGTCGGCGTCTGCATCTTTTGGACGCGGTTCTGCCGGTGAAAGAGCTCTGCGATATCGGCGAAGTCATCTCTCAGAAAGGCCTCTCCTCCACTGAGAAACATGAAGGGCAGGTCATCCATGTGCTCGGAAATGCGCCGAAACTCGTCGAGCGTCAGGTCCTTGGCGGCCTTGTCGTCTTGTCGCTTCCAGTTGAAGCAATGGGAACAAAACGCGTTGCAACGGGAGGTGATAATGAAGATCAGGTAGAGCGGAGGCGCGTTCTTCTTGAAGAACACGCGCTTTCCGTACTTGAGGTACTCGAGGTAGTTCTGCCTCAAAAACGCCTCCGACCCGTGCCTGGCGGGTTCGGTCCGAATTGATAACCACCGATATCAGGAATGACTCGGCTTCCGCTCGTCGCTGCCAACAAGTCGCACAAGGATACTAGCGGTGTGTGTTCGAGCCGGTCAAGTGCGAGTGGGCAAGGTCGAGAGCGCACAATGCGAAGACCAGTCAGTCATTCATACGACGACTCGGCTAACGGCCCTGTGTGGCTCTGCATCAGCGGAGGGTACAGGGCCACCGATTTCCTCTGGTGAATGGATGATGCCGAGTGACGAGTCCGAGACCCTCGGAGGCCGTTCGCTGCGATTGTGGACGGTGGCATATAGGCCGAGGGCTCCGATACCCAAGGCCGGCAAACCCACCAGCACACATCCGGCGCCGAGTAAGAGGGCGGGCCAGGATAGACTGAGCCCGGTGACGGAGCCCCCGCTGAAAGCAAGGTAGCCCCACGGCGCAGCGAATAGGAGTAACAAACCGACGAGTGCCAATACGCCAAAGAGTCGCCACGAGTTGAACGCAGCAAGGGCCTGTGAAGCGACGGCCACTCGACGGCCGAGTGTATAGCCTGAATCTCCATGCTGACGAGGTTCGCACTGAAACTCGATTTGAACCTGGCGGAAATCGAGCTGAGGGATAACCCCTTTGGGGTACCGATAGCGCTCGGGCACCTTCGATAGCGCCACGATACAGGACCGATCCAACAAACGGTATTCCGCGATACCCGGTGTCACCTTGATTGGGCTCAACAGATTGAAGAGACCATAGAACAGCGACGCGCACACTGCTTCAATGACCGTGCCGAATCCCCTGAGACCCGAACGGGCCTTGACCATGTTGACTACGTCGTACCCCTGACGCCAGCGCTCTATCATCGTCGGTAGATGGGCGGGCGGGTGCTGCAGGTCGGCATCCATCGTCACAATCGCATCCCCCGTTGCCAGGTCCATCCCACAGGCCAGGGCCGTGTGTTGTCCGTGGCGGCGGGCTAGCCGAACCCAATGGACTCTGGGATCCCGGTCGCTCTGGCTGCGAATATTGACGAGGGTGTCATCGTTCGAGTGGTCGTCGACGAACAGTATTTCCCAACGTTCCGTGATGCCAGAGAGGGCGTCTCGCAACGAGGACACGAGTGGCGCGATACAGGGGGCCTCGTTGAAGACGGGAACGACGATTGAAAGGGACCAGTCATCAGCCCGAGCAGACTCTACTTGCTGCTGTATATGGGTAACTGACATGAAGGCCTCGTACGCGTCGCACCAGAATTTGAGTATGGCTGCTCAAAATGTCGTGTCAAGGTCGGGCGTCGGTGGTCCGAACCGGAAACAGTTCTCGGAAAGCGCCGTCCAAGATACTATGAAACGGTGCTAACCCTCACCGAAGAGCAATTGAACGTACCGCTCCGTTTTCCCGACGGGGAACGTGCGCTCGTATCTGAGCTGCATGCAATAATCAGCAGCTTTCCACTCGTAGGCTACCACTTTCTGCAGTCTGGGGGCGCGACCCGCTTGGAGGTCACAGCAGCTGCTGATATCGACCCCAACGATCTGGAATTGCGCCTCAGGGCGGTTGTCGAGCCGGAGTTTCCGGGAGCCGAAATCGTGGTTCTGCCGCGGGCCGAAGGGAAACCCGGCGTGGTCGTCGAGGCAGATCCGGTGCGCGAGGTGACGGTCCTCTGGGCGGGCGATATCGGTAGCAAGGTCGACGCCCGGCGAGTTGCATCAGATCTGTCGCTTCTAACCCAGTCTGGCGATCTGCTCGTAGCTGGCAACGATGCCGGCGCGGTGTCATCCGTGGTTTCGGCGCTCCAAAGACCGAACGAAGCCCAGCTCAGTGGGATACAGCTACGGGGTTTGCAGCCCAATTCTGCAACGCGTCGGCTGTTTGCCCGGGCCGAGCCGTTGGGTGGGAGCGTCTCACCTGTTCACGTCGAGCCGTCGCTTTGCGACTCGTGTTTCAAGTGCATCGAGTTGTGCCCGGTCGACTCGATCAGCCTAGTCGACGGTGGATTGGTGGTCGACGGATCGACCTGTATCGGATGCCACATTTGCGGCGAGTTCTGCCACAGCCAGGCTCTCAGGCCTTACTTTCGAGACACATCAGAAGTTATGACGGGTCCCACTCTGCAGAGACTTCTGGCGAATACTGCGACGAGGGACCCAAAGAGGTCGCCCCCAGCAGCTCTCCTGAACATACCGCTGGCCAATGAGGCGACCAAACCCAAGGTCGTTTTGGGCCTGGCAGCAGTTACGTTGATGGAGCACGCCGCAGCACTACTAATCGACGGTAAGTTGGTGGCCGCGGTTGAAGAGGAGCGGCTTACGCGGGAACGCCACTACGCCTTTAAAGCCCCGAATCGACCGGGCGCGTCGATGGCCTCGGATCCCACTCTGGGTCTTGATGAGGCCTGGCCGCATCGGTCCATCGATGCGGTCCTGAGGATGGCTGGACTGACGCTGGACGATGTCGACGCCGTCGGTCTGAACGGTCTGCCATACCGTTTTCGCGACACGTTTTCGGCTGTAGGCAACGACCGCCCACTGCGTGCCTTTCGGGCCGGACGGCTGGTTTTTCTGCCGCACCACCTCTGTCATGCCGCTTCCGCCTACGGGATGACCGACTTCGAAAGCGCCTGGATACTCACGGTCGATGGGCGCGGTGATTGCGAGACAATGGCCCTCTACCGTGCCGAAGCAGACCAGATCGAGCTGGTCGAGCGGGTCCCGTTCTTTCCAGACCACTCCGTCGGTGGGGTGTTTGAGACGATTACACAGATCCTGGGCTTTGGCAGTCACGGGCAAGGATCGACAATGGCGTTGGCTGCCCTGGGCGAACCGACGCTTGACTTGTCGGATTGCATGTCGATAGACGAGGCTGGGGTACTTCGGCTCTCGGAGTGGGACGCCGCGCACCGTTTTAAGTCGTATGCGCGCGGACAGCACGATCCCATCGAGGCTCGTCATCGCGATCTGGCCGCCAGTGTGCAGGCTGCCCTCGAGAACACGGTTCTGAGTTGGCTGGAGGCACGAGTGGGGACGTCGCCCGTCGACCCCATTTGCTTGGCGGGAGGGGTCGGATTGAGCTGCCGAATGAACGGAGCGATACGCAGAGCGTTAAGCCCCTCGGACATGTTGGTACCTCCAGGCGCAAACGACGCGGGCACGGCGATCGGTGCTGCGCTTCTGGCCCATCGCGAGGTGACCGGCCACCTACCCCGAATCGATGGAAGCCACACTTTCCTCGGCCCAGAATGGGACGACGCGGGCATCGCAAACCGCTTGAGCCAGCTGAGGATTCCATTTCAGCGTCTAGACGACGTCGGGGGCAAGACCGCTGAGCTCCTCGCGGCCGGTAAAATCGTATGTTGGTTTCAGGGCCGTATGGAATTCGGTCCTCGGGCTCTGGGCGGGCGTAGCATTCTGGCCGATCCTCGCCAACCAGCGCTAAAGGCGCGGCTGAATCGAATGAAGTCGCGTCAGCAGTGGCGCCCTTTTGGGCCATCGATCCTCGCTGGCCATCAGTCGGAGTGGTTCAAAGACGACTGGGATACTCGCTTCATGCTCTTTGCGGTCGAGGTTCGAGAGTCAGAACGAGACAAAATCCCCGTGGTAGTACACGACGACGGCACGACTCGGCCCCAGGTGGTGCACCCCGACGCGGCCCCTCGCTACCACGCGCTGATTTCTGCATTTCACGAGCTCACGAGTGTGCCCATGGTTGTGAACACGTCGTTCAACACGGGCGGCGAACCGATCGTGGCGACACCAAAGCACGCTTTGCGCAGCTTCGCAAAGCTCGGGGCGGATTGTCTGGTAATGGGAGACTGCCTCGTGACCGCGGCCGGTTTCCGGTCGAGGCGTTGAACCATGGCGAACATCGGCTACATCCAGGCTGTTCGCCATTGCAACCACTTTTGCGGGTTCTGCTCCAACCCGCCGACACCGTTCTTTCACACTCTCGAGACGATGAAGGCGCTCGTTGATGACTTTGTGAGGCGGCGCTACTACGGTGTGATCCTAACGGGGGGTGAGCCTACGCTTCATCCGGAGTTACCCGCCGTCATCGGTTACGCACGGAACAGCGGGCTCCACGTTAGGTTGATCACCAATGGCATTCGTCTCGCTGACCGAGCTTACGCACAGGAATTGGCCGACGCAGGGCTCCACATAGCCCATGTAACAATCTACTCGACGAGGCCCGACGTCGAAGAAGCGATGCGAGGGGTCCCCGACACCTTGGAACCGGCCTTCGCTGCCGTCAGCAACGCGAACGCGGCGGGAATCGTTGTCAACTCGAACTGCGTCATTACCAAGCTCAACGCCGATCATCTCGACGAGACCATCCAGGATTGGATCGCCAATCACCCATATGTTCCCCACTTCGTCTGGAACAACTTGGACGTGGCCATTGGACGGGCACAGAGCAACCGCGACACGTTCCTGCACAAGCTTGCGGACTGTGAGGCCTCGCTCGGTCGGGCGATGAAGCTGCTGGACGACAGTGGCCGCACGTTTCGCGTCGAAAAGGTGCCGCCGTGTTTCATGGGCGAGTACGCCTGGGCATCTACCGAAACACGAAAGCTCATCAAGGGGGAGGAGCGCCTAGTTCACTTTCTCGACTCCCAGCAAAGCGTGCGCCAAACGCTCTGGGACGACGTGTACGGCGAGGTATGCCAAGATTGTAGTCTGCGCGAGATCTGCCCGGGTGTGTACTCCCAAGGTAACGGCTACTCTACCGATGAGCTGAAAGCCGTCGAGATCGACCCAATGACGATCGTTCAAAAGGTGATCAGTGACGACAGCGACCCCAGCTCGGCCAGCCTGAGTCTGGAGAGTTGGCGAGAGGCCTTCGATGCTCGTGTCGACGCTCAACACCAAGCTGCCGCGGAGCTCGCAATTGGGGACGAGAAGGTGGACAGACGGCTGCGTGAGCTCGAGAAACCGGGTACGGTCGCTGTTGGAGACATGTCGGACCGGTCGGTGGCGGCCTTCGAGAGACGCAGGGTCCTTTCGCAACGGAAGGGCGACGAGCTAGGAGTCCAGCTCGATCCGGTCCTGTATCCGGGTGTTTCCACCGACGCTCTCGAGCCGGATCCTTCGGCTGACATTCAGGAAGTCTCCGGCTCGCGCAGACTCATGTTACGCCTGACGACTCAGTGCAATCTGGGCTGCGACCACTGCACGATCGCCGACATCGCTCACCTGGGAGAGCGACCGACGGCCGACTGTGTCACCGAGATAGAGCGAGGCCGGCAGACCGGGTGTACGGAATTGGTCTTCATGCGCGGGGAGCCCACTCTGCGGCGCGACCTGAAGACCTTGACCCGGCTGGCACGCGACCTCGGCTATGGCCACATCCAGCTTCAAACCAACGGCCGCATGCTGGTCTATCGCGGTTACCTCCGCGAGTTGACCGAGGCGGGTTGCAACTTCTTCGAGGTCTCACTCTTCGGGTCGACTGCACAGCGACACGACGCAATCGGCAAGCAGCCCGGCGCCTTCGAGCAAACGGTTGGCGGGCTAGCTAACTTGGTCAAACTGGGGCTCGACCACATGGTGACGGTTCCCATAATCAGGGCGACGGACGAGGACTTGGCCGATACGGTCAGGTTGCTCAGCGGCCTGGGAGTGCGCCATGTACAGTTCAACTTCAACCGCCCCTTCCAACTCAACGGCAGCTGGTATCTCGATTGCGTGGCGCGTTTGAGCGACTGTGGCCCTCAGATTCGAGAGGCGCTGGCCGTTGCACGCGGTATGGGATTGACCGCCAGCACTGAAGCCGTTCCTCTGTGTCATCTGGACGAGGACGAGGCTGAACTCTACTGTGGTGACGTGCATGCCGGTTTCGCAGGCTTTCGCGTCTCAGACCTCCACAGGGAGACCGAGTCAATGGCAGAGCACCGCAAGTCTTCACGACCGACCGCACCACAATGTCAGGGGTGCCGCCACCGGGCCTACTGTCCTACCACGTGGGCGGCCTATCAGGAGATATTCGGGACTGAGGAGTTCCACCCGAGGTAGGCGTCACCAGTCTCTGAAGAACTGGTTGAGATCACTGTCGGACATGGGGGTCGGGGTGACGCGATCCCCCTTCTCGATCTCCAGAACTTTCCTGGACAGTTCTTGGATGATTTTGGCAGCCGGGGCCTCTTCGTCGAATTCCACAACGGTACGACCAATTCGCTCGCCTGCGATGACTTGGGGGTCACGCGGGACGAATGCGAGGATCTGTGTAGACAGACGTTCGGCGAAGCGCTCGAGGGCCTCTTTGTTTTCGTCGGAGCTGTCCTTCAGATTCCCGACCAGACCGGCGAGCACAACACCGTTGCGTTCATAGGTCTCGATCGCTTTGGATATGTTGTTGGCAGCATAAACCGCCATCGGCTCTTCAGAGCAGACGATAACGACTTTGTCGCCAAAACCCTGGCGAAGGGGAGCAGCAAAACCACCACAAACGACGTCACCGAGTACGTCGAACACAGCAGCGTCGTAATCTCCGAGTTCGAGCAGCTCGATATCCGAGATAAACTCGAGCGTTCGAGCAACACCGCGTCCACCGCAGCCCATGCCAGGAGGCGGTCCACCTGATTCAGCGCAGTGGATGCCGTGGCGGCCGATAGTCACAATAGTGTCCGCAGATGCCGAGTCCCCTCCGGAACCCAACATCTCCAAAACAGTCGGAAGCGAGTCCATTTCGTCGACGAGCCGGCTAGATGAGTCTGCTTTGGGGTCGCAACCGACGTGAAGCACGCTCATGCCGCGCATGGCAAAGCTGACGCTCAGATTAGTGGCAAGGACGGATTTTCCGATGCCACCTTTTCCATATACCGCGATACGTTGCATTATGATGTTCCTTGAAAGGGTTGGAGTTCAGAGAGGCCAAAGCGCTCGGCATACAGGGCCGGGACGCCTAGGCAGTAGCCATTGGCACTACACGTGCGGCAGGAAGCCGCCTTCACGTAGGGCCGAGAGAGATCTTCGATTCCGGTTTCACGCTCATCGAGGACCGAGACGACGTGGTTCGTTCCAGTATCCCGACCCAGACAGACAGGCATCGATGCGTGTGTTGATGAAAGCAAGGAGGCGACGTCAAGACCTCGACTGGATGCGTCGGCGAGTAGGGGTTTCAGAACGCCGAGGACGTCAGTGTAGCTGACCAGGAGATCCGCCGCTTTGGGGAAGTGTTCGGGGCATATCAGAGTCGAAAACTCCCAACTCAGGTCGTATCCGTCCCCCAAAGACTCCAAATGGGCCACAATCTTCTCGAGATTATGAAGATTCAGTCGGCTGATAACCGTGTTCACTCTGACGCGGTGTCCGGCCTCCAGCAGTCGTTTTAGACCCTTCATGCCATCGGCCATCTGCCCGGTCGTCCCGGTGCACTGGTCATAGATGGCATCGTCTGCCCCGTGCAGGGAGACAAAGAAGCCGAGCTTTGGATTCGTCTCGATGGCCGCGGGGTCAATTCGGGAGGCAAAGCTCACAGCGTTAGTCTGCACCTGCACTTGGCCAATGCCATCGAGAGCCAGAGCGGTTTCTAGTTCGTCGAGAAAGCTGTTCTTTAAGGTTGGTTCCCCGCCCGTAATCGAGACCGCAGCGCCCGGTAACAGCTCTGCGACGGCCTCGAGACACACGCGTACCAGCTCTAGCGGCGGCGTATTGTGAATGGGGGCGGAACAGAAGGGACATGATTGGTTGCAGGCTGAGATCGTCCGCAGCAGTACGGTGACGAGTTCCTCACCCTCAAAATGTGAGCGCTCGAGTGTCGTGAAGGGAAAGAGCTTGGCGATAACTTCTTCTGGCGGACCGTCCTCAATTGCCAATGACGCGAATCCAGTGAGCCGACGGGGTATGTGAGGGACGAATCGGTCCAGCGTTTTTACAAACCGACCGAGCATTGGTTCCCACCCCACCGGAATCTCGTTGGGGCCCTCGTACGAGACGGCGAAGTGGCCCGCCTTCTTCCATGCGGGTCTGCCCTTGCCACCCGGAGCCACGACCAATGTGAGCGATTCGTCGTCGCCCCGAGAGACTTGCAATCGCAGTTCCCTATCGGCAAGTACTGCCTCGCCCACGGGTATCTCTCTTTCCTGGAGTCGCCGATACAGGGCGGACAACCACCGCTGCTCGGGTGAAACCAGAAACCGTTTGCCCTCGTAGTTGGTGACTTGCAGCGACACGATCGGTCAGCTCTCCTTCATCGCCGCAATTTCAGCACGAATTGTGTTGGCGTGAATCGATTCGACAACGGGAGTCGCCGGTCGTTCTTCCTTCATGGCTGCAATTTCAGAGCGAAGACTCTTGGCCCGCACGGCATCCACCTCGGCCTTTCGCATGGTGTTCGCCATGTCGGTGACGAAGGCGGCGAAACCATGAAATCCCAAGAACGGCTTAGCGTAGAGCGCGTGGGAGTAGTTCGACGGGAAGCCGAACTCCATGAAACCCGTCTGGTCCCACAGTATGTTGAGGCCTTGGGAGTTGCTGACAATCAGTTGAACACGTTCGCGACGGAGTCGTTCGTGGACAAAGCCCTTGTAGGCTTTTTCTCGGGGATAGGCGATGTAGTCGACGCCTTCGAGAAGCTTTTTGATTCTCCGCAAATGATGGGCTCGGTTGGTAAAGACCGTAAACGCGAGTTTGCTGCCCAGCAGTTCGAGTATTTCCACGAAACCGGGATACAGATGGGGGTCACCCACATACCCGATTTTGGCGTTTTGGAAGAGAAAAGGAATGAGCCACTCGAGGCGTGGGATAATCTCACTCAGGTTGCGATCGATATATGCTTCGGCTTCAGCGGTTCGTCCGAACTCCTCGCCCAACTGACGAACCCAGGCCTCGGTCGCGGTCAACCCGAAGGGCAGGGGCATGTTGATCACCCGCGCTCCAGTCCGTCTTGCGATGAAGCGAGCGGCTTTGCTGGCGTAGGGGAGACAAATGATGGTTCCAGCTTCGGCGACCTTGGAGAGGTCACCGTAGTTCTGCCCAGAGAGCCAAACAGAGCGGAGATTGAGGCCGAGTGCCTCGGCGATTTCGTGGTACTCGGCGATATTGGCCTGCTGGTCGCATTCGTTGCGATCGAAGAGGTGCCCCACGATTGCGATGTCTTCTGGTGTGGTCTCGCACTCCGGAAGCTCCAGTTGTTTGGCAATGTGGTGGAGCATATCGGAGTAGCCGTCCATCCAATCAGCCCGCAGAGAACGTCCTTTGACGTGAAAGACCGGCTTACCAGTCGCCTCACTGACGCCGTTACACAAACCGTCGTAGTCGGCACCAGTGATCATGGCCATGGGCATAGAGGTAATGACCACGGCGGTTGAGGATGGTTGATTGGTCACTCGAAAGAGCAGATCCTGAATCCCACCCTCGCGGTCCTCGTGCATTGTATCCACGTGAACGTCAGAGGTGACGACCCGGTGGAGACCCGAGACGCTGTTGATGGTGCTCATCATGTCGTGGTTGCCCACGAAGAACTGCTGCTTCATGTACGTGCAATCGGGCCCCTCGAGAACCAAGCGGAGATCGTCGATCGCGTTGGCAACCATGTAGGCGCCAACCAGGAACGAGACCTCCATACGAAAGCTCATGTCCCCTTTTTCGGCGACACTCTCGGCCGCCTCGATGAACTTGCCGTGTAGTACGGCAACGTCCGCTTCAAATTCGTCCATCGCCACGACTAACCCCCTTCCTGTAAGGCTGCCGCACCCGTTGCTTCGGGGCTTTGGGTGGCACTGGCTTGCGCTTCCACTTCGGTTATCGGTCGTCGCGCGCCCGCCTCAGTGCGGGCGAGGTAGCGTCGATATCTGGAGTAATACGGGGTCTTGCATAGGCCGAGCAGTCGCTCGGCTGTCCGCAAGGCTCCCGGAACGCCCTTCTCGAACTGTTGATACGAGAAGATGCTCTTGCCGCTTTCGGTGATTCGCCAGTCCATCGTGTGGTTGGAGAAAACCGCCTGGCATGGGCTGGCCTTGAGTTTCGCAGTCATCATCTCTTGGGTGTCGAACCCACCGATGCTGTGCCGCTCTGGATGCTTGAAGACCCCGTTGATCAATCCTGCCGCGGTGCGGGCTTGCTCTCGATCCTCCAGCTTGATGAGGAAGTCGAGTCCAAACCCCATTTCCTCGAGCATGGCAACCAAGGGAATGCCCCAGGTGGCGCCCGGCGTATTGAAGTAGTAGGCCTCGGCGCCACGCAGAACGAAGCCGAGGCGGTGCCCTGAGATGGATTCTTTGAGTCGCTCCCATTCCTCCAGGTGCGGCTCTAAGTACTCGTCAAAAGTCGCCTCGAAGTCGTCCTCGATCTTCATGCGATCGACAATCGATCGGACGAAACGTTTTGTACCCTCGACTCCCCACGGGCCAACGCCCTTGAGGTGCGGAATACGCGATTCGAACATCAACTGATCATATAGATGCGACCAGACCTGATTTGCGAGGATGACGTTCAGAGTGGCGTTTGGAAACTGCGCGATCCGCTCATCCGGAAGACTGGGGATAAAGAGCGTGTTGATCGCGATACCGGCTTTGTCGATCAGCTCCATGACCTCGAAGCCGTCCTGCCTTTCTTCCAGTCCGACCAGGTTGATGCGGGGCATCAAGCAAGGCGCAGCCGCCTGTTCAGCGGCGAGCCGACGCACCACCATGACCTCGTGAAAGACGTTGGTCATCGAGCGCTCGTTCACAGTCAGGTAGTTGGTATTGCAGCCGCTGCAGTCTCCCTCTCGGGTGACGTTGGATTCGACGTCTTCGCCGACCATGATTGGTGTACAGGTGTTCGCGAAGAACACGCCCTTGCCCTGGTTTTCTGCGATCCGCTGGCACTCATCAATAAGCCCCAAGAGCTTATTCTGGTTGCCCATGATGATGTCGTTCTCACTGAGATCCGTTGTGATGAACGGGACATCCACTCGCAGGAGTATGGATGGTTCAGCTTCGCGGTCGCTGCGTATTCGGTTCTGCCAGGGCAGATTGTTGAGCCATCCGACAGGCGCCAGTCCGACCGGACTGAGTTGACTGCATTCGTGCTCGGAGTGTTGTGCGAAGACGTAGCTATCGTGGAACCCAAGCGAGTCCAGCTGCCCTCTTCCAAGCTCGTTCGGGGCGAAGAAATCGGCCCAAACGTTGTCGCCACCCCAGTCATTCATCATCGATTGAGGTCGAGTTGCGGTGTGATCGGTCGCCGGCAAGGGCAAACCGGGTCGACCCAGCTCCGGGTCGTCTGACAAGAGATTGGCGAGGTCCACAAGGGTTTTGTTTGCAAACCCAACCGGGCCCTCCCGCGCGATTAGCCTGGCCAGGGACCTCGGCATCGAACCGCCGACGTACGACACGACGATGTGTTCTGTCTTGACGATTCCCTTGGCGTCATTGGTCGCAGTTTGAATCTGCACAACCAACGAGCGATTGCCACCGATATCTAGCTCGGCGCATATCATTTGGTCGAACCACCCCACCGAGGTGAGTCGGTAGTCGGTGATTCGCGGGTTCATACCCAACATTAACGACAGCCTCTTGGCGGTCGTCGGCCCTGCCGCGACGATGCGGCCTTCGAGTTTATGACGAGTGAGCTGTCCCATCCTCCCCTCCTTACATGGTTGAATGGCCCAGAATGAGAACAAACGGTAACATAATCATTCGGGGCCCTCAAGCCAATGTTCGTCGGCTATCCCTTTAGTTATTCGGCGTTTTTTGTCCGAAACACAAATCATGAGGTTTCCAGGACAGTTCCGAAACGGCTGACATGTACCATAGCAGAACAATTGAGCAGCGTCCTGCTCTAGTCTGCCGAGAAACGGAACACAACGCAGCGCTGCTGGGAGTTCTACTCGTCTTCGGGATTCGGTGAGACGGCGGCCGACCGATAAACGCTCCTCAGGTCGGTTCAGTGGGGAGCGGCAGCCTTCTAGTTGGCTGGATTGGCAAACCAGAGCACCTCGAGGCGCCCGCTGGTCTCGTCGACTTCCACTGTCAGGACCTGAAAATGGAGCCAACGAGTCCGCAGCAGAGCATGTAGCCGATACTCTTCTGGTTCGTCCACAAACCCGACCAATGCGTAGGGCGCGTAGCCAGAACTCAGCCCATCGAGCGCGTGAAACACGTCGCCTGGGGTCCGGTCGACGAAGGTGGATTCGACGAATCGATCTTGCAGCACGCTTTCGTTGATCTCATATAGATCGATATTGAGCTGTCCAATGGCCCACTCCGCGTGGCGGCCCGCGGCCGTGTCAGGAAAGTCCGCGGCGATGTAGGCAACATTCATGTCAGCTACGGACGGTGGAGCAGGCGAAGGGGGGGGCTCGAGCATCGAGATCGACGCGGCGTCGGCGGGGGCCGATTCGAAACGAAGGACGCCTAGTTGTGTCGCCACCAACGCGAACACAGCGATCAACAAGATGATGCAGAGCGCAGTCGTGCGGGTCGAAGGGGTTTCTTCAGCAGAAGACTGGGTCATCGGGTCGAACTCCTCTGACGTGTTCGGTTTGTTTCAATTCAATGGGTAATCCCTTCCCCACGGACAGCTTGTGCAGGGGATATGCCAACCGGCAGCAGAAACAGCTAGGGCTGCTTGTCTCGCTTTAGGAGGGCCGAAGCCAGAGGAATATGGATCTCGTTGTCCTGTTATGTTTACAGCCTGTCGCTGATTCCAGACGGGCAGGGAAACATGTCGATTCTGAGGCAAACAACCTGTCAAAACCCGTCAGGAAATATGTCATAACTGTCCGGCCCGTTTGCTTTCCACACTGATAACTACCTTTCAGCACATCGATCCGAATCAGACGGAAGGGCTTGGCACTCATCGTGCGTATGTGCCGAGGTGGGCGGTCGTTCGAATTGATGGAGATGAATTGTGAAGAAGCTCAACATGAACAGAAATGGATGGTGTTTACGACTGGGTCTACAGCTGGTGGCCAGTCTCTGTATGCTCTCTAGTCTTGGCTGCGTCGAAGGTGCGGCAGCCGGGGCAGGCGACTCGGCGGACGGCGGCGGAGACGCCGCAACGGCCCAATCGCTCACTTCCCAGTTGGGACAATTGGAGGTGACGGCCAGTCCAACCACTGTGCTGAACACCGGAAACCGCGGGCTGGAGTTGGTCGGGATACGGGCGATTGACGGAATAAACGGAGTCACCCTGAACGGCACGGAGATTGTCGACAGTGTCCCCAGCGGCACGGTCGTCCAGATCGAAGCTGACGGCTCCGGCCGGCTCGAATACTCAGACGATTTCGACATCTACTATAGATATCGCACCCCATGCTTCCAGGAGGGCGAAAGCTATGGCGAAATGCTCCAGCCCGGTGAAACGAGCTGTAGCAATCCCCGAATACTAGACGACCTATACGCCCACGAGACGGAGTTTATCGGGATCACGACCGAGAACACCGTCTGGTGGTCTGGTACAATTACCTATCGTTTTTCACCGGGCCACCCAATCACCTCAGCAAAGTTGAGCTCGGCAGATGGAGAGAGTGAAACGTATGTCGCGAGCAATGCAGGTCTGACCATCGAGGCATCGACGGACGGCCAAGAGTGGACGCTCGTCGCGCAGCTCGAGGCAACGAACGCCGACGAGAGCCCCGGTGACGCGATTTCGAACGCGATTCCCGCCGGCGCGCTCGGTGGCGACAGCCTCTACCTGCGGTTGTCGGGTTCTGAATGTATGCTGCGGACCCTCAACCTCTCCGCCGAACTCGACACCTCGGGTCTCGACTGGGCCGAGTTGACTAGCGACGCTTCGCTCGTCTACGCGGATGGTGATGACTCGTCCCACTCGGCGGTGGTCTTCTGGGAGCAGGAGGCTGGTGCCCCGGTTAGCGTCAACGGCGATGCAATCACTTATCCGTCGGCTGCACCCGAAATCGAGGAGACGACCGATCAAATCTCGGTCCGGTTTCCGGAAGGCGTTGGAATCAGTTTTAGCCGTTCGGCTACCGGGGTCGATCAGATCGATCAGTTGACTGTGGGCCAGCGTCGTGTCTTGCAAGCCGCGACGACCGAGCTCGAGGTGCCGTCGATCACACTGGTCACCACGGCGCCGGGCACGGTCGGGGTCGACGACTGGGCCGCATATCTGCGGCAGCGAGAGAGCAATGACATGCAGTGGCCCGTTGAGGGTGGTCGCACAGAGTCGCGGATTGCGTTGTCTTCCCTGTCGTACGACGGATCGACAATCGAGGGTGACAGCGTATCGCTGAGGTTCACCGATTCCACGAGTGGTGCACTCGAACTTGTGGTTTCCCCGTCGACGACGACGGTTCAGGGCAAAGTCTATCAGGGCCTGGGATACCACGTCCGGGTAACCGGCATCGCAGGGGCGACACGTATCGAACTCGTCGAACCGGCCGAAGCCGTGCGGGGCGATTGGGTGTTCGCGCAGCAGTGGGGGTTCTGGACAGAGCTGGCGATCGACCTGAGCCAGCACTATTCCGTCCATCGCAGTTGGTCGGGCGCCGACATTCAAGCATACTACTACGCTGGGGGTCCATCTGGTGCGCGGATCGCCTATTTCGAGGAGCCGGTCGGCAGCCAGATCACCGTCCGCGAGATCGGCGGTCGTCACGGGCTGCAACTGGCGGTTCCAATCGGCGTGGCGACGGCCAACGAGACTCCGGAGCGCTTCTGGTACTACAGCGACGAGCCACTGGCCGACAAATGGACCTCAGTCGACGAGTGGACGGCTGTTTTCGATCACGTGGGCGACGCCTATCGAACTCGTCTCGGCATGGGAATCAGTGAGCCTCTGCCGACACTGTGGCTGCACCCCACAGGCGAGGACTTTGATCGGCTCCGCACCACCGGTTCACCCAATACCTACGATGAGAGCTGGCTCGCAGCACAGATTGATGACTATCTCGAGCTCAGTGCCGATCTCGGTTTCGCAATGCTGAACATCGACGCCCCTTGGGAGTCCGATATGGATCACCTCGACAGTGAATTCCTGCCCGGTTCGGGCAGCTTCGGCTCGGGTGCCGCGCCATGGCGGTTGGAGATATCTCCAGCGATGGGCGGGGTCCAGGGCCTTCGGCAGGCGGTAGAAGCGATTCACGGCGCCGGCATGAAGGCGGCCATTTGGATTACCCCGGGCCATTTCTCGAACTCATCCAGCCTCTTGGTCGACAATCCGGACTGGATTCGATGGCGGTCAACCGGCGTTCCGGAAGACGCCGACTACGGTGACATCGTCGGTCTCGACATGAACGGCGAGTACTTTGACTACGCGGTTCGACAAGTACAGGCGGCCTACGATATCGCCGGTTTTGACGGCATCATGACTGATTCGTTCCTTACCTTCGGTGTCTACGCCGATGCCCGAGACCCGATTCCACTGCCACAGTTCGACCGCACGCTCGCTTTCCACAAAGCGCTGCGCGACATGGGTATGACTGAGATTACAAACGAAGGTTGTGGCCCGCTTGGGGTTTCAGGCGGCGGCTATGCCGGTGGCGGCTACTACATGGACCATCCTCAGGCCAGGGCGATGGCGCTCTCCCGCTTCGAGACAGTCGACGGAAGAGAGTATGGGGTGTACCGATACGGGGCTGACACGATCTTCGAGATCGATTCGTACTACCGAATGGTGGCGTCCAAGAGTCACATCCAGATCGACGAGGTCACCCAGATCCTGAATATGGATGCAGAGGAGCGGGCGGCAATGACGAGCGCTCACAACGACTACATGACCGTGCTTCCACTCATGCAACGGCGGCAGCTGGTCGTTCGGGACAACCGGTGGGTTGGTGTCCAATACACCAACGATACAACCTCGGATGTCGTCGTGTTCGCCTTTGAGCCGTTTGAGTTCTCGCCGGCCAGCGATGCGACTGTCACAGACGTGACGTCCGGGAGCGAGGTCGGGTCGGGTCGATTCACGACCCAGGCCCGCCACACCTATCGAATCAGCGCAGAATAGTGAGCCTCACTCAGGACCTTCTAGCCCGCATTTTTCACCGATGTTTGTAGAGCACCGAGCCAAAACCTAGTAGGA